>NZ_BAMI01000061.1 GCF_000615765.1 Ligilactobacillus equi DSM 15833 = JCM 10991
TCCTTGTAATAAGTCCTTGTTATTATTAATTAGATTATTATTTGATATAAAGTAACTATTATTTTTACTAAATTATGGTACTCCATCTACCAAGTCCGACGACGATTTGAAAATTTTTTCTTTATTCGCATCGTTTTTCGTAAGGTTGCAGCATAGTTACGTTTCGCTCGGGCCAGTTTTCGCTCGTCCTCCATACTTTGAGGACTACAATCCTTATAACGCGCTGTTACTTGCACCGAAATCCATTCATCCATAGCCTTACGAGCTTGTTTTTCAGTTATCTGATATTTACTGGCAACCTCGCTTACCCCTTGTAAAGTTGACTTTTTTCGGCCAATTTTAGTGAAATCTTTTTGCATACGTGTCGTTATTTTGACGCTCTTTTTCGGCACTGTTTTCACCCCATTTTCAAGTTTAGAGGTTAAATTAACTTTTGTCAAACCTAATTCTAAAACTTCTTTACCTGCCCACGACTAAACAATGCCACCGTTCTTCGTTCAGATGTAATTTCACTTTAAAACCTAACTTTTGTAATTTTTCATCCAAGCTGGGTAGCCCTAGTTTCAATCCCTGAAAGAATTGCCACGCCATTTTCTGTGAGGTAACTAGCCAAATTTTCACTAAATTCTTGCAAAATCTCTGCCAAAATATTGGCGCAAATCAGATCAAATTTTTCAGAAACTCCTTCAAGGAGATTACCTTGTTGAAAACGGATAGTGGTCAACTGATTAAGTGTGGCATTTTCCCGGGCTGCTTCAATGGCTTGACTCGAAATATCCGTTGCTAAAATATCTGTTTGTCCCATTTTGGCCGCCGCAATCGCTAAAATACCACTACCAGTTCCAACGTCTGCGAGCTTCACAGGGCGCGTTAAATAGCGCTCCATTGCCAAAAGTGCCAGTTGTGTTGTGAGATGTTCCCCCGTGCCAAAACCTAAACCAGAGTTAAGTTTAATCACTGCTTGATCCGGATAGGCGGTTGATAAGTTTGCCAAACTGGTACAAACGCTAAATGACGCGAAAAGTTAATTACCGGGTAATTTTCCTGCCAAGTAGTCTCCCAATTAGTCAAAGCCTGCGCTTCAAAGTAGACCCTCACTTTCCCGGTCGCCAGTCCATAACCCGCTAACTCCCGAATTTTAGCCTGCAATTGAGCACAAACTTGCGCTTGGTCAACATCAACCGGCAAATAAGCCGTTAATTCCAGGTCTTCGGGTAAATTTTTAATCTTTGTCAAATCAACAAACGTAGAATCATGACGCTGACTAGCTACTTCAAAATCACTCCGACGCCGACTTTCCAAACCAGCTAAGGCATAACTTTCCTGAAGGTAGTAGGTCAAAGCCTCCTCTAGTTCGCTCGCACATTCAATTTTCAAAACTGCCAAAGCTTCCATGGCAACCCCTCCTCAATTTTCTAAAACAGATAATTAATTAACAAAATATATGCACCAGTACCAACAATCAAACTTAAAAACATACTGCGTTGCCAGAGGTGAACGATGATTACTAACACTCCTGCAATTAATTCTGGTAAACCATGACTCGGCCCCGTAAAATCCGCATCTTTATAACAATATACCACCAAAATTGCCATAATTGCAGCGGGTAAAAAATGCTCTAAATCAGTAATTAAACGTGGCGTCTTTTCTTGCTTATTGAAAATCCAAAAGGGTAAAAAACGTGTTAAAACCGTCGCTAAAACTGCAGCTGTAACGGTAATAAATTCTTGCATCACAGTCATCTAAGCACCCACTTTCTTACCACACAGGTAGTTTTGAATTAAGAAAATAGCCACTACCCCTAAGATTGCTACTAGGATAAAATTTTGTCCACCAATAAAAATTAGGGCTAAAACCCCGCAAATAAAACCACTAAACGAACTCAAATGACTTTCTTCATTTAGGAATTGCTCCAAAAATAGCACTAAGAATAAAGCTGTCATGATGAAGGAAAGCCCCTCAACTTCAATATTGATAATGTTTCCGAAAAGTCCACCTAACATTGAACCCAAGGCCCAGGCAAAGTAATCAAATATGGTCACATATAAGTAGCAACGTGTAAGATTTAATTGCTTCGGAGGGCGCAGACTATAATTAACCATAAAGGTTTCGTCAGACATCCCGTAAATCAAAAAGAACTTAGCGCTCCCAGCATTCTGATACTTTTCTAACATCGATAGACCATAAAAAAAGTGGCGGGAATTTACAATTAGGGCTACCACAAATGCAACCAAAGGATTGAAAGCCTTGGTCAAAAAATCAGCCGCAATAAATTCTACCGAGCTGCGTAGATTGTGAGGGCCATTAGGGTTGGATAAATAAAGCTAAAGCCCAAACTATTCATATACAAGCCGTAGCCAAATCCCAAAAATATAAAGCCGGTCATAACTGGCAAAGCCTGCCGGAAAGCATAACGAATTTCTCCCAAATTCTCTTCCTCCTTTATTAATAAAATCTTAACCTTTATCTAACTATAACGCAAGCTGAGTTTCCCAGTAAGTAGCTTTTCAGCACGACTACTGACGACATTTATGAAAACGTAATCATTTCTTCGCGATTTTTTAATTAGACTGTGCTAGGCTTAATATATAATCAAATTACGAGGAGGAATTTTACAATGAAATACCCAAAGACAAAAGAGATTTTAAACCAACTCGTTGCTGACCTCAGCCAAATGTCCATGGTTATCCACCAAGCTCACTGGTACATGCGAGGGCAAAACTTTTTGAAACTACACCCACTGATGGATGATTTCATGACTGAAATTGATGATCAGTTAGATGTCATCTCCGAACGCTTAATTACCTTAGGAGGTTCACCATACTCGACTTTAAGTGAGATGGCTGCCCACACTAAAATTAAGGATGAAAAAGGTAGCTACGATAAAACTATGAATGAACGTTTCGAGCACTTACTTGCTGGCTATCGTTATTTGGCCCAACTTTACCAAGAAGGCACAGAGATTTCCGGTGATGAAAATGACCTTTCTACCCAAGACATTTTCATTGGTTTCAACACCGCAATCGAAAAGAAAATTTGGATGCTACAAGCCGAACTTGGCCACGCTCCACAAATTGATGACTAAATTTCTTTCAATGTAAACCCAAATAACCCGAGGATTTTGAATACCCTCGGGTTATTTATTTACTACCAAACTGTGGCTCCGCTATTAGAAAGCCATAGCCTCTCATCTAGTTATGCACAATCACTGGTTCACCTTGTTCTAATGCCCCAAAAACTGTGGCCATACTGCTAGGACGAATGTTGACACAGCCATTAGAACCATCGTTTAAATAGGCACTACCTGACCAATTGTGACGCCAACTTGCATCGTGGAAACCACAACCATCCACCGTAAATGGCGCCCAGTACCGCACTGGTGAAGCGTAGGATGAACCATCTGAGTGAACCCCACGTAAGACAGTTGGTGATTGTTTGTAACCAATGTAGTGCACCCCAATTGGAGTTGAACTACCATCAGAAACATTCCCTGTTACAACTGGTAAGGAAGTAATTAAGGTCCCGTTCTTGTAGAACCAAGCCATTTGTTGAGAGATTGATACTTCCGCATAAGTATCACCAATCCCATTAGCTGCAGTCACGTCATAACCAGTACCAGTATCGTAGAAACCAGTTCCGTAAATATCTGCCTTGGCATTCACAGAGGCTTTATTAGCTTGCAAAGCAGCTAATAAAGTCTTTTTAGCCTTAGCTTCAGAAATTTTCCAACCATAACTTCCATCTTGAACGGTAATTTCTGAACCACCAGTCGTCTTGAAGTTAAAACTCTTACCTAAGGTTGCTTGCTTAGCATTGATATCCTTAATTTGGTTAGCTAACTTACCGGTATCAAAAGTTAATTGCCCGCCCTTGTAAGAAGCTGATGTAATGAGGTCTTTAGCATTCAATTCGTAATCTTTGTCTTGGACTTTGTAAGTTACCTTCCGCATTACTAGACTTTCAAGATTAGTCTTTTGCTTTTGGACCGTCTTACTATCAGTAGTTAAAGGTTTAGCTTCCTTTCTAGCTACCTTAATCACACCCGCGTCTGCTTGCTTTTGAAAGTCTTGCATCATCTTCTTGACATCATAGGTATTGCCTGCCTTTTCTTTGACAAGACTTACTTTATCATCACGATAAACAGCATAAGCATCCACTGGCGCTTGACGACTTTCATTTTCTTTATCTAAATAGTTTTCCAACTTCGTCGCTAACTTTTGACTTCGAGCTTCATCAGCCTGTTTAACTTGAATGAAGTATTCCTTTTTACTCGTATTAGGTAAGAGAGAAACTTGTTCCTGCAAAACTTTAGCTACTTTAGCTTTATCAGTTGCTAAAATACCGGTATGAATGTCATTACCCTTATAGATACGCTTGTTACCAACATAAAGTTCATTGGCAACCTTAGCTTTTTCTAACTTAGCTAAGGCTTGACTAGCTGACTTACCACTAACATTGACCCCGTTAATGTAGGTATTTTGGTTAAAGTATGTTTGTTGGTGAGAATACCATGCTCCCCCAGCAATTCCTAAAGCAACCACTGCAATCCCAGTTGCGATAAAACTTTTCTTTTTCACTTTTATCCCTCGAATCTTCTCACTTTTTATCAAGTATACCACTTTTATTACAAGAATTTAAGTGTTATGCGTCATAAAATTTAGACTCGAACTTTTTACGCTAGCTATATTTTTCTTTGATTGCAGCAATTAAATCAGCAATCCCATCGGCTTGATATTCATAAATTATATCCTTATAAGCTAAATCTCTGTAAGTCAAAATAGGAAGCCCGATCTCATTAAAGTATTGACTTTCTTCATACGTACTCCCCTCTTCACCAAGCATCAAAATTGCCTTAATATTACTATAGTCGTAATACTTTGCTATGACATTTGCTTTTACAAAAACATTCGGATGTTGATTTAATTTTAAAACCTTTAGACTAACTTCGGTTGGTGCCATAATCAAAAAATTAATTTTGGGGAATGCTTGTGCTAATTCAACGATTCCCCTCATATTTTCAGTTCTGGTATAAACCAAGACTTGTTTTTTAATCTGCTGGCTGACATATAGCTGGAGTGCTTCATTGACACTCATAAAATAAAAATCCCACCATTTTTGACGTCCACGCATGAACGACTTACTAGCAGATGGTTTATAAGGCCCCGTAAAATGAATAATTTTAGCACTATTATGAGCTGTAAATTTTTCTTTAATTTCCTCTGAAAACGCTAAGATATCCGATCCATACGCAGCATTATAGTCAGTTGATAACTCAAAAATGTGTGTATAATTAAAAAATCCATTAACCACGCTTTGATCATCGGCCTTTAAATTATTTTTTAGACGCTTATCTACTTCCTTTTTTATTCCTTCAACATAGCCTTTTTCTCGCCATAATTCACAATCAATTAACATCACACCCGAGTTATAGCGATTATCCTTTGTATTGAAATAAAACCAGTCAATTGCCATCCCAATCGGATTGCCTTCTAAACTAATTTCAAACAATCTATCAAGATTATCAGTAACTACAATATCACAATCCAAGTATAATACTCTTTTAAGGTGTGGTAGTAAATCTGGTAGCAACAATCGGGCATATGAAATCTTACTGATATACTCAAAAGACGCATCCCATTTAAGCTCATTTTCATCAATTTTCCAGTCAAAGACCCTGTTATTTGTATTCGTTAGTTGTTCATTGAATTTTAAAAAAAACTCTGACGAGATATCAGTATTTACTACATAAATATGCAAATTATCATTTTATGCAATTAATGATTTAATAGCAACTGATAAATCATTAATATATTGGATCTTTGTCAATTAATACTGATAAAAATATATTCTAAAAAAGTAACGGTTAAGTAGTTTGTAAAAAGCTGCTAGATGGTTACTTTTTTTGTGCTCTTTTCTTTGATATTTAAGGAAAAAGAAGCGTAACTTCGCCTATTTTAGAGAGGGAAAGTTGACTGTCGTTTCTTTTCTTGAAGTCAGTGAAAATCATATTGTAAAAAACATTAACTCCCCCGAATAGTATTTTGTTATAATTAGAGTGATTAATTTTATGCGGAATACGGAGAAAAATTATGGAGAAAAATGTTGTCTTTTGTGTTGATAATCGATATCTATCGCAATTGGACGTTGCAATAAAATCGCTTATCGCTTATAACGAAGATTTAAATATCTATGTGGTGAATGCTGATATTCCATACGAATATTTTATGAAATATCAACATGTTTTGAATGACATGAGCAACCGTGTAATTGATTGGAAAATCGAAGAAGAAGAACTTAAATGGGATGCATCGTTTGAATATATCACTAAAATTTCTTATGCACGCTTACTCATCCCTGAAATATTACCTCATTTAAAACGGGTAGTATATTTAGATTGTGATATTGTGGTGACTGATAATATTGATCAGTTATTTGAAATAGACTTGATGGATAAGGCTGTTGGTTTAGTAATTGATTGGTTAAACTTTGCAACTGCAACTAATCGCTATAATTCAGGAGTGATGTTATTTGACTGTGATGTTTGGCGGCAAAATAATTATGTTTCAGGCTTAAAAGAAGAGATTGAAAAAAGAGTTAAACTTCAAGAAGAAGCTACAAAAGCACTCCCGCCTGAACTTGGGGCGGATGATCAACATGTTGTCAATGTATATTTTGATTATGATAATGTGTATGAATTACCTTACGAAATGAACACGCAATTTGGAACGATGATTCTTGGCATGGCGCAATATGCTAGAGATAAATTTAAAGAAATTAAAGCAGGAAAAATTATTCATTTTACTGGTCCGCTTAAACCTTGGGCTGAATGGGGAAATATGCGCGGACGTCAAAATTGGTGGGATTTTCATTTTATGAGTGTTCAAGATGCAGTGAAGATGCATCAAAAATTATTTGAACAACGGAAAATGCTAGTGTATACTCGATCAGCAAATATTCGTGGGCTTAAAGAGCTAACCGCTGCTAATCCCAAGATTGATTTCATTGTGGTTGCACCAACAGCTATAAGTAGGGAAATTTGGAAATTAAATATGCAACCAAATATCTTTGTGAGAGAACAATTTAGAGCGGATTATTTTGATTTTACTTCAATTAAGGCAATACTTATGTTGGGAGAAGAATTTAATTTAGAAGAAGATGGACGATTATTCAATTCAATGTCCGTTCCTATACTAACATATCGAGATTTAGCACTTGAAAATGTTGAATATGCTTATCAAGCTCAAGATGTAAAAGACTTGATTAATAAAGTTAAAGAATTAACTATGAGTTATATATCGGAAAAATAAAGGAGAAAATACTACGATGGAGAAAAATATAGTCTTTTGTGTCGATAATAGATATGTGGATCAACTTGATGTCGCCATTAAATCGTTAATCGCACATAATGCCCAATTAAATATTTATGTCGTGAATACTGACATTCCTGCAGAGTATTTTATGAAATATCATAACTTTCTTTTCGGAACAACTAATCGTGTAATTGATTGGAAGATTAGTGAAGCAGAACTAAAATGGGATGCCTCATTTAAATATATTACTAAAATTTCGTATGCGCGTATGCTTTTACCAGATTTGTTGCCACAAGACATTAATCGAGTGTTGTATCTTGATTGTGATGTTGTCGTGAATGCTAATTTGGATGAACTATTTAGAATTGATTTGAATGGAAAATCCCTTGGGATGGCATTAGATTGGTTTGGATATAAAACGATGACTAATCGGTATAACTCAGGGGTGCTTCTTTTTGATTGTGATGTATGGCGGCAAAATAATTATGTAGACGGGTTAAAAAAAGAAACTGAACGCCGAATTGCATATATTGAACATACAGATAAGAAAATCAGACTTGATGAACAAGCAGATGATCAACATGTCTTTAATGCCTATTTTGATTATGATTCAATTTATGAGCTCGCACCAGAATACAATATGGCTTATGGCGTAGAGGCTTATAAAGTCTCTCAACAAACTAAAGAAAAATTTTTTGCAAAATAAAAGAAAGATTATTCATTTTACTGGACAAAACAAACCTTGGACATGGATGGGAGATACTAATGGACGTCAAGAATGGTGGATGTATCATGAAATGAGTGTCCGGGATGCATTGGCAATGTATCAAGAAAATCAAGCGCAAAAACAAGTGCTTGTATTTACGCTAACAGAAAATATTCGAGGAATTGAGCAGATTGCTAAACAATGTCCACAAGTAAGTTTTTTAATCGTGGCACCGACAGAAGTAACATTCAAAGTGTTGAGGTTGAATGCACATCCGAATATCTTTGTGAAAAAAGTGTTCATAAAGGAAAACTTTAATTATGATAAGGTTAAAGCTGTGTTAATGTTAGGGGAAGAATCAAATAAAGTTGCGGATCAAAAATTCTTCAATCAACGCGAACTACCCGTACTAACTTATCAAGATTTAGCTCTTGAAGGGGTTGAATATGCTTATCAAGCAACAAGCGTGGATGAGATGATTGCAGAATTAAACTTACGAGTTGAAAATTAGTTTGCGGCAAAATAAAAGGTCTACAAAATGAAGGAATAAAATTTTAGCCTCAAAATGACGATAGCATCATCTACTTATTTGATTCATCGTGCATCGTGCTCAAATGGTGCCTTTACTAGTTAAGATTAGATATTAATAAAGTAGGTGAATAAATGGCAATCAAAAAACTAAGTATATTGTTGGGGATGCTTTTTATTGGCGGCATAATTTTGGCATATAACAGCGTACAAAATAAGATTAATACGACAACTTATCATCACGCAAAAAGAGCAACTGTTTTTTTCCATGGATATGGGAGTTCCAGTAACGCTGAAAGGCACATGGCACAAGCAGCTAAACGTGCTGGAGTGACAAAGACAATCGTTGAGGCGGATGTTTCTGAAAATGGGAAGGTTACATTTCATGGAATTGTTAAAAAAGATGATATAAATCCGATTATTCTTGTGAATTACCGCAATAATCGGGATGGTAATGAAGCGAAATTAACACGATATTCTAAAAATGTTATGTTAGGTTTGAAAAAACGGTATGGAATTTCTGAAGTCAACCTTGTTGGACATTCGATGGGGAATATGTCGATAATGTATTATATTATTAATGAAGCTGATAATTTAAGATTGCCGCAAGTG
Source organism: Ligilactobacillus equi DSM 15833 = JCM 10991 (assembly GCF_000615765.1). GTDB lineage: Bacteria > Bacillota > Bacilli > Lactobacillales > Lactobacillaceae > Ligilactobacillus > Ligilactobacillus equi. The sequence continues at coordinate 9,157 of NZ_BAMI01000061.1, forward strand.
GTTAAAGTTGTTGACATTGCGGGGCATTTTAATGGAATAAAAGGGATGAATGAACCGGCAAATGTTCAGTTGAACAAAGACGGTACGCCAACAAAAAAATCAGCTACATATCAGAGTTTGGAACGAATCCGCCAAGTTAAAAACTTGGATAAAATTCAATTTTTGAATCTATACGGCGATATTAATAATCAAAGTGATGGTCGGGTATCAAATACTTCATCCCAATCTTTACGTTCCCTTGTCAGCGAAAAGGCGAAATCATATCGAGAAGTAAAATTTACCGGGAAAAAAGCCCAACACAGTCAGCTTCATGAAAATTCTCAAGTAGATCGTGTATTGATTGAGTTTTTATGGAAAAAATAAAGAGAAAGAATGTAATAAGTTTAACATTAGTAGTAATGAAGGTTCTTTGTCAATTAATACTGATGAAGAAATCTAATTAAATATAGTCCAAAAAGTAATGGTTAGGTTGCTTGTAGAACAAGCTGCTTAGCCGTTATTTTTTTGCGCTTTTTATCTTTGATGTTTAGTGTAGTAGCTTGACTCGATAATAAAATGCGTAAGCGAAAGTTTTTAAAACTTCTGAACCCAAACGCTACGCGTTTTAATACTTTAATTTTATTCATTTTTCCTTCAATTGGTCCGTTTGTATAGTTATGAGTTAATGTCAAAAGGATTTCTTCCTTATGTTTTCTCAATGTTCGATGAGCATTACGCATTCTAGAAGGAATGGTACTTAATTTTTGATTAATAATATCGCTAAAGCGTTCAGCATCTTTAGAACGTAGAGCGTAAAGGACTTCTTGATAGTAGTTATAAACCTCTTTAAGTTCTTAATCCATTTCTAATAAACGATTAACCACATCTTCATCGCACAACAGAGAATGTTTAAAGTTTGGTCGTCTATTGAAATGCATGAAGTCCAGTTCAGTTGAATCTTTCATCAATAGTTTCCAGTAGCGTTTCAAGGCACGTCCTTCATGTGATCTCAAACCGAACTTACGAATAACAGCGATTCTAGTGCTTTGAAGCACGCGACTAACTTGAAGTACAACATGATATTTATCTGCGATAATTTTGGCATTGGGAAACAAATCATGAATTAAATTACGATAAGGTTGATAAAGATCAACAATAACAAAGCGAACTTTTTGACGTTCACGTCTACTATAATGGCGAAGAAAATATGAACGTAGAGCAGCATCACGACGTGATTGAATAACGTCAATTGTTTCGTGAGTATCTGCGTTAATTAATAACATACTCATTTTATCTGTAATATTTGTGCCAGAATTAAAATCATCTAAAGCGATAGCGTTAGGTAAGGATTTCTTAACTCTATTTAAAGTATCTTCAGTAGATTCCAGACATCTTTGAACAGTGTTACTGGAAACAGAGTATTCAAAAGCAGTGTCTTTCATAGATGTGGGCCGCTTGAAGTTAACAACGATTTGTTGTTTAACATAATTTGAAATAGAACAGTGTTCTTCAACCCCTAAAATAGGGAATACACGAGTTGAATGACAATTTTTACAGATAAATTTTTGTTTACGGATACCCATATATAAAGGTTTAGCAGCCATTTTAGGACAAAGAATTAAAACCTGAGGAGTTTTACCATTTTTAACCATATTGAATCCACAATTAGGACAGCGTTTAGGAGAATTAAAATTTTGAACACAGTTCAAAACTGTAAAATCAGCGAATTCGGAGAATTTATCTTTTGATTTATCCAAAATAATATGATTATCTTTAATTCCTGTTATATATTTGATATTATTAGACATAGAGAAGTCGATCCTTTCTTAGAGAAACCGGGGTTCAGTCGACTTCTCTTTTTTTATACAATTTTACAATAAAAAAAGTACTGATGATAATCTTGAAATATACTTCAAAATTTTCATCAGTACAGAATATTATAGAACCAAAAGTTCATCCAAGTTACCATTCACCACGACGTCACCATCGAGATAAAGTACTCGCTTTTCCTGTGGTAGTAATCTTCCTAGCATGATACGCGCATAGGAAATTTTAGTTATATAACTAAATGATTCGTCCCATTTTAATTGCTCATCATTAATCTGTACATTGACTACTTGACAGCTTGTATTAGCAAGGATTTTTTTATATTGAAAGAACCATTCTACTGGAATATCTGTATTAATAACATATATTGTTGTGTCATCATTATTTAACAAAATTGACTTAACAACCGTTTCCAAAGCCATAATATACTTGGCGTCAGTCGCAAAAGCAATTGCCTTTTTCATTTTTCCTCTCCCCTTTGTCATTAATTTAACAACACTTATATTATACACAAATC
>NZ_BAMI01000060.1 GCF_000615765.1 Ligilactobacillus equi DSM 15833 = JCM 10991
TGATAAAAATAAAGGATGGGCGTTGATAGCACCCATCCCTTGACAGACCGTTTAAGACGCTGACCAAATTACAAAACAATTAATAAAAATCGCTTATGAAACCGGTCAAAGTTAACAAGAGCGGTTTTTTATTATGCCTAATTTCTGTTATGCTTGTCGACATTGATAAAAATCGAAAATCTTATTATCTTAGTTAATTCCGTGCTATACCCCAAAATATAATAGCATCTACACCAATAGCTACCTACAGGGGAGTAGCGAAGTGACAACCAACGTTAAAACGGCTTTTGTAATCTTGTTAATATGCACAATTTTAGGGTAAAATAAATCTAAAATCATTTTCGGAGGCTAAGCTCAATGGATAAAGATATAATGCAAGAACTTATTAAATTCCGAACTGATCGAGGATGGGACAAGTATCACAACTTAAAAGATCTCGCTCTCTCAGTTAGTATCGAAGCAAGTGAAATCCTCGAATTATTCCAATGGAAACCAGAGTTGGATTATAAAAATATCGAAGACTTAAAGGAAGAAATTGCTGACACCATGATTTACTTACTCTATATGTGCGACAAACTCAACGTCGATCCTAACGAAATTATTCTTAATAAAATTCGAAAAAATCAAAAGTGATCATGGAATTTTGATTAAGGAGTTAAAAATAATATGTCTAATAAAGTTATTATCCAAGAATTTCCCTACAACCAAACAGGCCTACAACAACTGCGCGATAACGCTCAAAAAGATGGCCACGATAATCGTTATCTTTACCAATATCCTACCGTCTATATTATTAATGACAAGAGCAAAAATGGTAAAAATCAATATGCTGTTTATATCGGAGAAACCAATAATATCGCTAAAAGAACTACTCAGCACTTAATTGACGATCCTAAAAGTAGAAATGATTGGAATTCCCTATCTAAATCAAAAACTGCTCAAATATACGTTATTGCTCACAAACACTTCAATAAATCACTAACCCTAGATATAGAAAATCAATTGATGTTACACCTTGGCACCGTGGATAATGTTATAAAAATTTACAACCGTCGGACTAACCAACAAGGTGAATACTATCCTGTTGAAGAATTGGACAGTATTTTCAACGCCATTTGGACTAAACTACATAAAAAAAATAAGGAACTCTTTCCAGCCCTAAGCACTATCCGTGACTTGGCAATTTTCAAAAGTTCGCCCTTTCATAAGCTTAAACAAGAGCAACTAATTGCTCGCAATGTAGTTATGGAAAAAATTGACACGGCACTCGAAAATGAAAGAAACTGGTCAATTAATTATGATTACAGGAGAGGCCGGATCTGGTAAAACCGTTCTCCTCAGTAGTATCTTTAACGACTTACTTCAAGATGACCGTAACATTGATGTACACTTAATGGTTAACCACGATGAACAAGTCAAAGTTTACCAAACAATCGCGAAAAAACTCAGCTTTGATAGTAGTCGAGTAACTAAACCTACCGTCTTTATCAATAATGCTAGCCACCCCGTAGATGTTGTCCTTGTCGACGAAGCACACCTACTTTGGACGCAAGGTAAACAATCTTACCGTGGTAAAAACCAACTTCAAGATTTACTAAAATTGGCCCGTGTAGTCGTCATTATCTTTGATAAAAATCAAATTCTCCGCACTCAACAAATCCTAGAAGCTGACGATATCACCAAATTAGAAAATCAAGCGCGAAAAAACGATAACCTTATCGTATTAAAGAATCAAATGCGTATTGATGCTGATAAGCACACCATCAATTGGATTAGAAGTATCGTTGACAAACAAACAGTCGGTACTCTAAAAACTAACAGTACCCGCTATGAAGTTAAGATTTTCGATACTCCACAAGCCTTAGAAAGTGCCATTCGCTTAAAAAACAAGCAGGATGCTGATAGTAATTATGCCAATGGTATTTCACGTATAATTGCAACTTTCGACTGGAAATTTAGTTCTGCGTCTAAACCAAAAGATGATGAACTCTGGATGGTTAAAATTGATGACTGGAAACTTCCTTGGAACAACCAAATCAAGCATAAAAAACATCATAACATCAACTACAAGGATTTATCCTGGGCAGAAAAGCCTGAAACTATCAATGAAGTTGGTTCAACCTACACAGTTCAAGGTTTTGATCTTAATTATGCTGGTGTAATTATCGGTCCTTCAGTCAAATATCGCGATGGTCACATTGTTTTCGATAAAAACGAACATGCAAACAAAGACGCTAATCAAAAACGAACTTTAGCAGATGGTTCTAAACAAAGTTTTGCAGAAGAACTTATCAAAAATGAGCTCAATGTCCTCCTAACCCGTGGAGTTCACGGTCTTTACATCTACGCTGTCGACCCCGAACTCAGAGCTGTCCTCAAAAAAGCTGTCCAAAATTAATTAACTTAAAGAAGCCTTCCCAAAAACGGGGAAGGCTTTTTTAGTGATATTCACTATAATAATTTAAAACTTTTCTCTATAAAACTCATCTTCACACAATTTTACAAACAGCACCTAACATAATCTCTCGACGTACCTGAAATAGATTCAAATTCACTTAATTTTTATATCGTCCAAGTTAATGTAATATTCAAAAAAATGAAAATTCCATTGCTGTTATTAAACATTGATATACACTCTATCAGCTTCACCAACATAGCCATCATGCCCAAATACACCGTTTTTTAAAGTATATAAGCAAGCTAAATGGTTTCGTCTCCTTTAAGCGGAGAAATTCTGAAATTACTGAGTAACCGTCAAATCACACCTTGTTCAATTCGTTTAGCTAAGTCAGCCAACTTACTTTCAATTTGGTCCATGGTCGTTAAAAAAGCTGCCTCACTTTGACCACTAGGGTCATCTAGTCCCCAGTCTTCACGATAGCGACATGGTAAACTTGGGCAAGAAACATTACAGCCCATCGTCACCACAATCTCGACCGTCGGAAGATCAGTCAATAGCTTAGAATACTGGTCGGCTTCCATATCTATGCCATAGCGTGCTTTCATTAGCCGGACAGCATCTTGATTAATTTGTGATTTGGTTTCTGTTCCCGCTGAGTAAGCTGTAAACACAGCGCTGTAATCCCGCTTGGCCAAAGCCTCGGCAATTTGACTCCGACAAGAATTGTGAACACAAATAAAGGCTACCTTAGGTTTAGACATCTTCTTTCCCCCTCATTAATTTCCTTCATTATACCAAAAATCCCCAGCCTAATGACTGGAGATTATGCTTATCTCTCTTTAATCCGAATTTCTTGTATTGTCTTTAACTTTCCGCCATCGATAGCAACTTAATCATTGCATTCGGTTAAAAAAGAACGTATAATGGTAACGAAAAAAGGACGATTGCTTTACAATCATCCTTTGACAAACAGACCGTTTAAGACGGTGGTTTGAGTTACATTGCAATAAAATTACCGCTCAATAACCTGGCCAAAGTTACGAAGAGCGGTTTTTTTGTGGTTACCTTTTGTTGCGATTGTCGAGATAAGTCAACAATGCAAGTAGAAACATTCCAAACGCCATTAGGTCGCTGAAACTGAACACAAAGTTGTTTCCTTTCGTGAAAATTTTCCGTACGAAAAACCTCCTTTCAAAAGTTACAACCACCGCCTTATAACTTTCTGTCTATTAACGATTGTAACACATAAATAATTGTTTTTAGGACAAATCACAAAAAAGCTAGACATGTTGCCAGATTTTTTATTTGTGATATAATGTTCCTAATTGTGCAACGCACAAGACACTAGTGTTAAGGGGCTAATCGATTGGTTAGCTCTTTTTGCCATACAAAAAATTAACTTGTTAGTTTTTCAGTACAGTAAGGAGGCTTGCAGCAGGAGATTTTATAGCATGGCCAAGCCAGTTGCGAGGATATTCGACTAATGTCATTAGCTATTTATTTCACAATATGCTGTTTTTTCAAAAAGACTCCCCTTCTTTATACCAAAAATCCCCAGCCTAATGACTGGAGATTATGCTTATTCTTTTGCTAACTGCATTTGATATAAATCAGCGTAGTAACCACCTTGCGCTAACAACTGCTCGTGGTTACCACGTTCGACAATTTCACCTTTATCAAGCACCAAGATTAAATCGGCATCCTTAATCGTAGATAAGCGGTGCGCAATCGCAATCGTTGTCCGCCCTTGTCGCATCTGATTAAGACCATTTTGAATTGCTTCTTCCGTTTGGGGATCAATATTGGAAGTTGCTTCATCCAAAATCAAAACCTTGGGGTCCCGCACAATCGTCCGCGCAAAAGCTAAGAGTTGGCGTTGCCCGTTAGAATATGTTGTCCCCCGTTCGGAAACCTTGGCGTGGTACTTGCCATCAAGTTTTTCGATAAATTCATCCGCCCGTACAAATTTGGCCGCGGCTTGAACTTGTTCGTCACTAATCTTTTGGTCAAACATGCGAATATTTGAGGCAATATCACCATAAAAGAGGAAAGGATCTTGTAAGACCAGCCCCGTTTTTTGGCGCAATTCTTCATGCGAAAAAGTCCGCAAATCGTGACCATCAATCAAAATCTCCCCGTCCATATATTCATAGAAACGTAAGAGCACATTAATAATTGAACTTTTACCTGAACCCGTGTGACCAACCAAGGCCACAGTTTGACCCGGGAGCGCCGTAAAGGTAATATTCTTCAAAATTGGGGTTTTATCGTAGGCAAAAGTCACATTTTTAAATTCAATCTTACCTTCCGTAATTTGGGCGGTTTCATCGACCGCTTGTTGCGGTGCCAGGCGGTCATCATCCATAATTTTCAAAATCCGGTAACCCGCCACTAAACCATCTTGGAAAACTGGCATGAAGTCCATCACATTACTCAAAGGATTGAAGAAATTTTGGACATAAGTTAAGAAGGCATAGATGACCCCCGCTTCAACAAAGATGTTACTTTGGGTTTCAATCCCAAAAACGCTTAAAGCCACAATTTCAGCTAAAGAATACATCAAAGTTACAATTGGAAAGAGGAAAAAAGAATTGATATTAATCATCTTAGCCCGTCTTTGGGCGTAGTAGTCATTGATTTCATCAAATTCACCTAAAATCCGTTCTTCTTGGTTGAATTGCTGAATAATGCCCATCCCCAAGAGTGATTCATTGATTTTAGTATTAATTTTACTCAAGGCTTCCCGAATCGTGCGGTAGATTTTCGACGAAATTTTTTGGTAAACATAGGTCGTCGTTAAAATTACCGGTACAAAAAGCAAGGTCGCTAACGAAATCGTTACATTGACACTCAACATGGCTACAAAGGCGGTTAACATTGACAACAGTGCCACCGCAATTGTCAAAAAGAGATTCCAGAAATCAAACAGTGTTTTGGTATCGTTAGTCACTCGCGAGACAATCGAACCCGTAGGCGTATTGTCAAAATACCGTAAGCCTAAGCGATGTAACTTTTTAAATAAAGCTACCCGCACGGCTTCTAAAGTGTATTCGGCCCCCATCGAGAAGGCAAATAATTGAATAAATTGGGTTAAGGCCTTGACCATCACCCCCAAAAAATATAGGCCCGCAAAGGCTAAAATAACATTCCAGGCCACATTCTTGCTGGTGAGGACATTGTCCATGTAGTACTGCAAGATTTGGGGCAAAACCACGTTCACGACCGCTAAACCAAAGGCAAAGATAAAGGCCGTGATAAAGTACTTCTTATAAGGTTTAGTATAAGGTAAGAGACGTTTGATAATCGTCTTTTGATCTTGGAAACTAAAGGCTTTGGCCCAAGCTGACTGGTTCTTATCTTCCACTTAGTCGTCCCCCTTTGGCTTTTTTTCTTGAAGTTGATAGGTTTGAGCATACCAGCCGTCTTTTTGGGCTAATAACTCTTCGTGCGTCCCTCTTTGGGCAATAGTTCCGTCTAAAATGACCAAAATTTCATCAGCTTGACTAACAGAACTCAAGCGACTTCCAGAAATAATGGTCGTCTTTTGCGCCCGCGTTTGGTGGAGGCGCTCTAAGATGTTATTTTCCGTCTTGGCGTCTACTGCTGATAAGGAATCATCCAAAATCAAGAGTTCCGGATCTGGCAACAATGCCCGCGCAATAGCGATTCTTTGCTTTTGGCCCCCGGACAAGGAGACCCCCATTTCGCCGACTTGGGTTGCGTAACCTTCATCCATGGCTACAATATCACGGTGAACATCAGCCAAGTAAGCCACTTCCTTAATTCTTTCATCATCAGCTGTCACATCCGCAAAACTAATATTCTTGCGTAAGTCTGTTGAGAAAAGGAAATTAGTTTGCGGTACATAACCAATCGCAGCCGAGTAATCATCCAGCTGGTAATCACGAATATCGTGACCACCCATGGTGATTTGACCTTGATAATGGTCAAATTCCCGCAATAGTAAGCGCAAAATGGTCGACTTTCCGGAGCCTGTTTCTCCCACCAGACCTAAAGTTTGGCCTGCTTTTAACTCAAAATGAACATTGTAAAGTTTGTTGTCAGCTTCTCCTGGAAAGGCAAAGCTGTCAATATCAAAGTTAATGTCGCCCTTAACTTTAGTTTCTGTCAACTTGGCAGGTGCCCATGAGGCTTGTTCCCCCAGCAGTTTACTAATTCGGTCATAACTGGCATTCCCTCTTTCCAAAATATTAAAGAGGCGTCCAATCGCAAACATCGGCCACACTAAAGCTGCCATGTAGGAAATAAACGTCACTAACTGTCCAATGGAAATCACATCATTGACAACATAGTACCCACCTAAAATAATAATGGCCACATAAGAAAGTCCCAAAATTAAAGATGTAAAAGGATCAAAGAGCGCATCTAAAAAGTAGGCCTTGCGGTCGGCTTGAATCGTGCGGTCAATATATTTTTCAAAATCCGCCGCATCTTCCTTTTCTTGACCCAAGGTTTTAATCACCTTAACCCCTAACATACTTTCCTGAGTCTTGTTGTTTAATTCGGAAAAAGCGGCTTGGGCCTTGTCAAAGGCTTGATGAATCTTATTACCCAAAACGGTCGCCATCAAGGCCAACAGTGGCAAGGGTAAGACCGCCAGAAGCGTTAAACGCCAATCAACAAAGAAACACATGGCAATAATTGTTGAAAGCCCCGTGAAAAGGGAATCCGCTAAGGTTAAAATCCCGGGTCCTGCCACATCACGGACGGCATCAATATCATTAGTAGCATGGGCCATCAAATCCCCAATGCGGTGTTTTTGGAAAAAGGTTTGGTCCATTTTCAAAAAGTGTTGAAAAAGTTTGCGGCGTAAGTTCTTTTCCAAAATGACAGAACCCCCAAAAACAAACTTCCGCCAATAAAAACGTAAGATATATTGAAAAACGGCTGCAAATAAAAAGAGTCCTAAATAAGACCACAGCATTTGTGGGCTCAGGGTATGCTTATCAATGGCATCCACCACACCCCCGATTAAACGGGGAGGAATCAGATTATTAAGAGCTACGACTAGAAGCGCCGTCACCCCAGCTAGGTAAATTTTCCACTCGGCTTTAAAAAACCAGCCTAGTTTTTTAAAAATCCCCATGTTTTCCTCCTTTAATGCTTAATATTTTCTTTAATTTTATAGAACTTTCCTTGGCTTTTCAAGAATTATGCTTACTTTTCATAACTGTTGAAAATCCCCCGTAGTGATATTTATTTATTGAATAACAAGTGCATAATATATATTTTACATATGTAAATTTTGACTTTACCATAATAATTAAGAAACTATCTAGAAATGAGGTTTTATCTTGCAGCAGCTGCGTAAAACATTAAGCTACTTAGTTGATTACCGTAAAGAAGCCATTTTGGCTCCCGCCTTTAAATTACTGGAAGCTTTGATGGAACTGTTTGTTCCTCTAGTCATCGCTGCCATTATTAATCAGGGGATTGGTCACCATAATTCCACCTACGTTTGGTGGTGTTTCGCCTTATTGTTAGGCATGGCTTTCGTTGGGATGGCCTTTTCTTTTACGGCCCAATGGTTCACCGCCAAAGCCAGTGTCGGTTGTGTAACTTCGCTACGTCAAGCGCTCTTTGACCATATTGGCCGTCTCTCTTATTCACAACTGGATAAACTCGGCACTGATACTTTAATTACCCGTTTAACCAGCGACATCAACCAAGTACAAAACGGATTGAACCTAACCTTACGCCTTCTCTTGCGAAGTCCGTTTATCGTTTTGGGGGCCGTCGTCATGGCTTTCTTCGTTAATGTCAAAGCCGCTATAATTTTCGTGATTACCATCCCAATTCTAAGTGCGGTCGTTTTTGGAATCATGTTAATTACCATCCCTTTATATACCAAAAGCCAAAATGCCTTAGATAAGCTCACGAAAACGAGTCGCCAAAACTTAACCGGCGTCCGAGTGATTCGGGCTTTTGGGAAAGAAGCTGATGAAATTGCCGAATTTGACCAAGAAAATCACGCGCTGACTAAGATTAATGAATTCGTGGGGCGCCTATCTGCCTCATGAACCCCGCTACTTACATCATTATTAACGTGGCCACAATTTTCTTAATCCAACGGGGCGCCATCCAGGTCAATCTCGGACACATGGCTCAAGGTGACGTGGTGGCCCTTTACAACTATACGGCGCAAATCGTGGTGGAATTAATCAAATTAGCCTCGCTCGTAATCTCCATCAACCGCGCAATCGCTTGTGCTAATCGGATTCAAACTGTCTTAGATTTAGAACCGGATATGACTTATCCTCAAGTACTAAATACACCAGCAGAAAATGACTTAGCCGTAGCCTTCCAAGATGTTAGCCTTAGTTACAATCACAATGATGCCCAAGCCGTATCCCAGCTTAACTTCCGTGTTCAAACGGGACAAACGATTGGGATTATCGGCGGAACTGGCAGTGGAAAATCCACCCTGGTCAACCTTCTCGCCCGTTTTTACGATGCGACTCATGGAAAAATCACCGTGGCGGGCCACGATGTTAAAGCCTATCCGGCAGGGCAATTAATTGATAAAATCGGCATTGTTCCCCAAAAGGCGGTTTTATTTGAAGGAACCATCCGCTCCAACCTTCAATGGGGAAAGCCTGATGCGACCGAACAAGAACTTTGGCAAGCCCTAGAAGTCGCTCAAGCCAAAGAGATAGTCCAAGGTAAGGCTGGCGGACTCGATGCTCAAGTCGAACAAAACGGGCGTAACTTCTCTGGTGGTCAACGCCAGCGTCTCACGATTGCCCGTGCCCTAGTCAAACAGCCAGACATCCTTATCCTAGATGATTCGGCCAGTGCTTTGGACTTTGCGACCGACCTCAAGTTACGGCGCGCTTTAAAAAAACTGGTTCATAAAATGACTATTTTTATCGTTTCCCAAAGAACCTCCAGTGTCCGAACCGCAGATAATATTTTGGTCCTTGATCAAGGTCAAATCGTTGGGCAAGGAAACCACGACCACTTAATGGCCACTTGTGAGGTTTACCAAGAAATCTACTACTCCCAATTCCCTAAGAAAGGCGGTCACTAAAATGAATCGTACCGATAGTTTGACAACTTTGAAAAAAGTTTTAAAAATCATTGCCCGCTACCGCTTTCTCTTAATTCTGAGCATTTTCCTGGCAGGTGTGTCTGTAGTCTTACAACTTTACATCCCGATTATTTTCGGGCGTGCTATTGATCAAATTCTCGGGCAAGGTCAGGTCCATTTCACCCAAATCCAAGCCTACCTCTGGCAAATTCTAGTCTTACTGCTAATTGCCGGTGTGGCCTCATGGGTCATGAATCTGATTAACAACCGCCTAACTTACCATACCATCCAAGAAATTCGTGCTAGAGCTATTCGTCAGGTGGAACGCCTGCCACTTAAATATTTAGATTCCCATGCCAGCGGGGACACCGTTCAAAGAATCATTGGTGATGTCGACCAATTGTCTGATGGGCTCTTGCTTGGTTTCAGTCAACTCTTCTCTGGCGTGGTCGCTATCTTCGTAACCATTGGCTTTATGTTGTCCAAAGACTTTATTATCACCACCATGGTTCTGATTTTAACACCTGTCAGTTTCTTGGTCGCCCGTTATATCTCTGGACGTTCTTACAAAATGTTCCGTAAACAAACAACCACCCGGGGCCAACAAACCGCCCTTATCAACGAAATGGTTGGGAACGAAAAAATTGTCAAAGCTTTCGGCCACGAAGTCCAAGCCTCTCAACAATTCGCCCATGTTAATCAAGAATTACAAACCTACTCCCAAGAAGCCATCTTCTTTTCATCCCTGACTAATCCCTCCACTCGGGCCGTCAATAATATAATCTACGCATTAGTGGCCTTAGTCGGTGCTTTACGAATTATGGCTAATTCCTTAACAGTTGGGGGCTTAACGGTACTTTTAGCCTACGCTAACCAATATATGAAGCCTTTTAATGATATTTCCTCTGTCATTACAGAGCTACAAAATTCCCTGGCTTGTGCCGCCCGTGTTTTCGCTTTAATCGAAGCCAAACCCGAAAGTCCCGATCCCGACCAAGCTTTACCTGAAGCTCAAGGACTCATCGACATAGACCATGTTGACTTTGCCTATGATCCTGATAAACCATTAATCCAAGACTTTAACTTCACCGCCAAACCTGGGATGAAAGTAGCTTTGGTCGGCCCGACAGGTTGTGGAAAGACGACTTTCATTAACCTCTTAATGCGTTTTTATGATACTGATAAAAATCATATCAAAATTGACGGCTATAAAATTAAGGAAGTTTCACGTAAATCTCTCCGCCAAAACTTCGGAATGGTCTTGCAAGAAACTTGGATTAAGGAAGGTACCGTCCGGGAAAATATCATATTGGGTAAGCCTCAGGCAAGCGAGGAAGAAATCATCCAAGCGGCGAAAGACTCTCACTCTTGGGAATTTATTCAACAATTACCCCAAGGACTCGATACTTTCATTACCGATGAATCTCTCAGTCAAGGTCAAAAACAATTGCTCTGTATCACACGGGTGATGTTGCAGATGCCCCCAATGCTAATTTTAGATGAAGCTACTTCTAGTATTGATACGCGGACAGAGTTGAAAATTCAAGCTGCGTTCGATAAACTTATGGAAAATAAGACCAGTTTTATTGTGGCACACCGCTTGTCAACCATCCAAAATGCTGATTGTATCTTAGTGATGAAAGCTGGCAAAATCATTGAGCAAGGCAACCATGACAGTCTCATGGCTCAAAACGGTTTCTACACTCAACTCTACAACGCACAATTCGCTAAAACGGCGGAATAAGCAATTAACCCCCAAGTTTGATTTAGGCTATAATACCTTCTAAGTATACAGATGAAATATACAAAATCATCTAGATACTTGGAGGGTATTTTTTATGGCAAGAAAACCAAAATTTAATTCAGCACAAAAACTATCTATTTTAAAAGAGGCTAAGGAAAAAGGTATATATGAAATTTCTAAAAAGTATTCAATTAATAATAAAACTATCCAACAATGGTGTCTATTATACAAATATCAAGGAATTGAAGGACTTAAAAGTAAACGTACTAACCAAAGTTATACTCTTAACTTTAAAATTTCTTTAGTTACAGCATTTATGGAATCAGG
>NZ_BAMI01000059.1 GCF_000615765.1 Ligilactobacillus equi DSM 15833 = JCM 10991
GCAGTAGTAGCAGTTGCGGTTATCGCATCTACCTTGATGATATTACCATTTTTCAGGCCGCTATCATAAGTCCGCAAGTTGTAACTGTTCATTACACTAATCAAAGTACTAGCGTAATTAGGTGCAGTCGCGTAAGTTCCATAAACTCCATTACGTAAGTTTTGGGCTGCTTGATCTGGTGTGGCAGCATTAGCTGGGGCTGAATTAGGGAAACGTGTTAAAATCAAGGTTGCATAAGCATCCAATGCCTCTTGATAAGAAGCGTAGCGTTGGAACTTTGCATTAACCGTATGATAAGCGCCCCCATAATATTCTTGGGTTGGCATGACAATATAATTACCTGTTCCGTTCCACTTCACCCCGAATAAATTATAAGCTTGCGTCGCTAACTGACTTTGCCCCCAAGCACTTTCTACAGCCGCTTGCGCAATCATTAAGGAAGCATACACCCCGCGTGATTGGGACACAACTTGGGCAGGTTCTGTAATTTGCGCCAAGAAACGTTGCACATTGGCAGGGTAACTGGAAGTCGACGCCACCACGATTTGTGGTTGCGTTTCGTTGGTCGCAGCCGTCTGTGTGACCTTACTTTCAACTATATTAGTCGGGTCAGTTGTAACAGTAGCAGTGCTAGTTGTTGCGGTTACCTCAGATGATTCAACATCCGCTGCAACTTTAGATGTTGGCATATTTTCGGTCACCTGATTAGTCTTTTCAGTTGCCGTCACTTCTGGTGTACTAGTTGTGGCAGACTCCTCTGCAGTTACCACACTGGTAGCTGTTTCACTAGTTTCTTCAGTCTCAGGAGCAGTTGTTGTAGCTTCTGTACTAGTGGCGTCGGTCCTACTATTAGCAACTTGGCTCCTGGCAGGCGTTTCCACTGTCGCTGTGGCTACCATATCAGTATTAACTTGACTAGTTTGTGAACTAGCTTGATTATCCACCATGGTCGTAGTCAGACTTTGGTTATCATTTTTTAATGTTTCTTTATTGTTATTATCTACAGTATCCGCCGCTGCTTTATCCTTATTTAAAGCCAAGACTCCGGCCCCCATCAAGAAGGTCGTCCCTAGGTAAGTCGTGGCTTTCCTTAAACCCTTAAGTTGTTTGCTTTTAGTAGCTAATTTTCGTTGCGCTAATGTATATTTCCGGCTTTTCATTACTTCCCCTACTTTCTATGCATATTTTAATTTCGGTCATTTAATCTAATTATAGCAGACTTTTTTAGCCGTAACTTTATTTATTTTGTTAAATTTTCACATGCTCTTTTACAATTTTTCGTAATTAATTTAATATTCTTGGACATGCGAAAAAGCCTCTAAGCTCAATTAGTAAGCTTAGAGGCTTTCAAATTTTATTCTTGCACTGATTGTTCAGCTTGTTGGGCTTCTTCTAAATGATTAATCGTCATAAAGTTTGAAGCTGGTTGACCGACCAATTCAGGTTGAATTTCACGATACTTCTTCATACCAGTCCCGGCAGGAATAATCTTACCGATGATAACATTTTCCTTCAAACCAACTAATGGGTCATTCTTACCGTGGATAGCGGCATCAGTAAGTACACGTGTTGTTTCTTGGAAGGAAGCAGCTGATAAGAAACTATTAGTTTCCAAGGCAGCCTTGGTAATTCCAAGCAAGACCGGACGGGCTGTGGCTGGATTACCACCAGCAAACAAGGTCTTTTCGTTGCGGTCTTGGAAGTCATAGATATCCATCAAAGTCCCTGGCAACATGTCTGTTTGACCTGGATCCATGACCCGCACCTTTCGAAGCATTTGACGTGTCATAACTTCGATGTGCTTGTCAGAAATTCCTACCCCTTGCATCCGGTAAACCTTTTGGATTTCACGCAAGATGTAGTTTTCTGTTGAAAGGGTATCACGGATGACAATTAATTCCTTAGGATCGATTGAACCAACTGTCAAAGCATCCCCACGGTGAACGCGGTCACCTTCGGCCACTTTTAAGACGGAAGTAAATGGCAAGGAGTATTCACGAGTATCAGTTTCACCACGTACGATAACCTTCTTCACGCGTTCAGCAGGGTTTTCTTCAACAGTGATAACTTCACCAGTTACTTCAGAAACAACGGCACGCCCCTTAGGATTACGGGCTTCAATAATTTCTTGCACACGAGGAAGACCTTGAGTAATATCATCCCCGGCAACCCCACCGGTGTGGAAAGTACGCATCGTCAATTGTGTACCAGGTTCCCCGATAGATTGAGCAGCCACAGTACCCACGGCTTCACCAACTTCGACCTCGGTACCTGTAGCCATGTTACGTCCGTAACAACGTTCACAAACCCCATGACGCGTGTTGCAAGTAAAGGCTGAACGAATCGTTACCATTTCAACGCCAGCATCAACCACCGCTTGCGCTAAGGCTTCATCCATCATGGTATTAGCTGGGACAATCACTTCACCAGTTTCTGGGTGCATCACTGACTTCATCGTGTAACGACCTAAAATTCGGTCGTATAAGGATTCGATTAATTCGTTACCTTCACGAATAGCAGTTACATCTAAACCACGGTCAGTGCCACAGTCTTCTTCCCGGATAATCACGTCTTGCGCCACGTCAACTAAACGACGAGTCAAGTAACCAGAGTCGGCAGTCTTCAAGGCCGTATCGGTCATTCCTTTACGCGCCCCGTGCGTAGAAATAAACATTTCCATCACAGACAAACCTTCACGGAAGTTGGCGATAACTGGCAATTCCATGGTCTTACCGTTAGGAGCAGCCATCAAACCACGCATCCCGGCAAGTTGGGTAAAGTTAGAGATGTTACCACGGGCTCCGGAATCACTCATCATTTGGATTGGGTTAGATGGATCCATGTTAGCAATCAGCTTAGCTTGAATATCATCTTTAGCCCGGTTCCAAATTGCAATAACTTGGTTATAACGTTCATCTTCGGTAATTAAACCACGACGGAATTGCTTAGCAACAACTGCCACGTCCTTGTGGGCTTTTTCGATAATTTCTGGTTTTTCCTTCAAATCAGTAACATCGGCCATCCCCACAGTTAAACCAGACTTAGTTGATTCATAGTAACCAAGGTCCTTCATCCGGTCCAAGAGTTCGGCAGTTGCAGTCACCTTGTAGTCCTTGTAAACTTGAGCGATAATGTCGGACAAGAATCCGGACTTAAATGGCCCTACCAATTCACTAGCTGCGATGTGAGCCTTAATATCTTCACCAGGTTCCAAGAAGTACTTATCAGGTACTTTACCAGATAGGTTTTCGCTACTTGGTTCATTCAAGTAAACAAAATCTTCAGGTAAAATTTCGTTAAACATTGCTTTACCAGCAGTTGTAACCATGATTCGATCTTTTTGCCAGTCGGTAAATGGCTTACCAGCGGCAGCTAAAGCAGAGGTTTGAAGCCCAATCCGTGTATGCAAGTGCACATAGTTGTTTTGGTAAGCTGTCCGGATTTCGTTGACATCCTTGAAGATCATCCCTTCACCTTCACGGTCAGCTTCTTCAATCGTAATGTAGTAGTTACCGATTGTCATATCTTGAGATGGTGAGATGATTGGATTACCATCTTTAGGTGCCAAAATGTGGTGAGCAGCTAACATCAAGAGCCGGGCTTCGGCTTGAGCTTCGTCAGATAATGGGACGTGAATGGCCATTTGGTCCCCATCAAAGTCGGCGTTGTAAGCTTCACAAACTAAGGGGTGTAAACGCATGGCCTTACCATCAACCAAAGTAGGTTCAAAGGCTTGGATACTCAAACGGTGCAAAGTAGGTGCCCGGTTAAGTAAGACAGGGTGTTCCTTGATAACGTCTTCTAAGACATCCCAAATAGCATCGTCACGTCGATCAATCATCCGCTTTGCAGAACGGATGTTATTAGCCAATTCGCGCTTTACTAATTCACGCATCATAAATGGCTTAAACAATTCTAAGGCCATTTCGTGAGGTAGCCCCATTTGGTGTAACTTCAAGTAAGGACCAACGTCGATAACAGAACGACCAGAGTAGTCAACCCGCTTCCCGAGCAAGTTTTGACGGAAACGCCCTTGCTTACCTTTCAACATGTGTGAAAGTGACTTCAATGGACGGTTACCAGGACCTACAACGGGACGACCACGACGACCGTTATCGAAGAGGGCATCCACCGCTTCTTGTAACATCCGCTTTTCGTTTTGGACGATGATTCCTGGTGCATTTAAGTCTAATAAACGCTTCAAACGATTATTCCGGTTCAAGACCCGACGATATAAGTCGTTAAGGTCGGAAGTTGCGAAACGACCACCTTCAAGTTGAATCATAGGACGTAATTCTGGCGGAATAACTGGTAAGACATCTAAGACCATCCATTCTGGCTTGTTACCAGACTTCAAGAAGGCTTCTAAGATATCCAAACGGCGAACGGCACTAGTTCGTTTTTGACCAGTCGCTGTCTTCAATTCTTCCTTTAAGTCATCACATTCTTGTTCAAGATCGATGCTTTGAAGTAAAGTCCGTAAAGCTTCCGCCCCCATGGCTGCCTTGAACTTACCTGGGTATTGAGCTTGACGTTCACGGTATTCAGTTTCTGTCATCAAGTCCTTTAACTTGATTGGAAAATCCTTGTCAGTAGGTTCTGGTGTCACTTCAGTCACGACGTAAGAAGCGAAGTAGATAATTTCTTCCAAAGCACGAGGACTCATCCCTAAGACAAGTCCCATCCGGCTAGGGATACCCTTGAAATACCAGATGTGTGTTACAGGAGCAGCTAATTCAATGTGCCCCATTCTTTCACGACGTACTTTTGAACGTGTAACTTCGACCCCACAACGGTCACAAACAATCCCTTTGTAACGTACACGCTTGTACTTACCACAGGCACATTCCCAGTCTTTTGTAGGTCCGAAAATTCTTTCGTCAAATAAACCATCTTTTTCAGGCTTCAATGTACGGTAGTTGATAGTTTCTGGCTTCTTAACTTCACCATAAGACCAACTTCTGATTTTATCTGGTGAGGCTAAGCCAATTTGCATACTATCAAATTTGTTGACATCGATCAAAGGACCGACCTCCTTTTCTTTTTGCTTTGTCTTAAATTTCTTGCTTTACTTCTTCGTTCGCTTCAGTTGCTACTTGGGCTTCCTTAGCTTTTTCTTCTTGCTTAACTTGACGGCTGATTGCGTCGACGTTAACTACGTCATCGTCATCATCCATGTCACGTAATTCGATTTCTTGTTTGTTACTGTCTAAGACCTGCATGTCTAAACCTAAGGCTTGTAATTCTTTGACTAAGACACGGAAAGATTCAGGCACACCTGGTTGAGGAATTTGTTCGCCCTTCACGATGGCTTCGTAAGTCTTAACCCGTCCAACCACATCGTCAGACTTGTAAGTTAAGATTTCTTGCAAGGTGTAAGCAGCCCCGTAAGCTTCCAAGGCCCAAACTTCCATTTCCCCGAAACGTTGGCCCCCGAATTGAGCCTTACCACCAAGTGGTTGTTGAGTAACAAGTGAGTATGGTCCAATTGAACGAGAGTGAATCTTGTCATCAACCATGTGTGACAGTTTCATGTAGTACATAACCCCAACAGCAATCCGGTTATCAAAAGCTTCACCAGTTCGACCGTCATAAAGAATGGTCTTACCATCACTTGGTAAACCGGCTTCCTTCAAGGCATCCCAAATATCGTCATCACGAGCCCCATCAAAGACTGGTGATGCTACGTGAATACCTAATTCACGTGCTGCCATCCCTAAGTGCAAGTCTAATACTTGCCCGATGTTCATCCGAGATGGAACCCCCATTGGAGAAAGCATGATGTCAATTGGTGTACCATCAGGCATAAATGGCATGTCTTCTTCAGGAATTACGATAGAAACCGTACCCTTGTTACCGTGACGACCGGCCATCTTGTCCCCGACTTGAAGTTTACGCTTTTGAGCGATGTAAACCCGCACCATTTGGTTAACACCAGGTGCTAATTCATCGCCACCTTCACGAGTGTAAATCTTCACGTTTTGAACGATACCACCACCACCGTGAGGTACACGTAAGGAAGTATCCCGTACTTCACGGGCTTTTTCGCCAAAGATAGCGTGTAAGAGACGTTCTTCAGCCGATAATTCTGTCATTCCCTTAGGAGTAACCTTACCAACTAAAATATCGCCATCTTTAACTTCAGCCCCGATACGGATAATCCCGAATTCATCAAGGTTCTTCAAGGCGTCTTCCCCAACGTTAGGAATTTCACGGGTAATTTCTTCAGGTCCGAGCTTAGTGTCACGAGCTTCAGAGTCCATTTCTTCAATGTGAATCGATGTGTAAACATCATCCTTAACCAAACGTTCGTTGATGGCGATGGCATCTTCGAAGTTGTAACCATCCCAAGTCATGAAAGCAATCAACGGATTTTGACCTAAGGCTAATTCCCCACCTTCCATGGCTGGACCGTCAGCCAAGATTTCATCAGCATCAACGCGGTCACCTACGCGGACGATTGGTGTTTGGTTGTAGTTCTTACCGGCGTTAGAACGACGGAATTTCATTAATTTGTACTTGTCTAAAGTAGCGTCTTCACGACGAACACGAATTTCACGTGCATCAACATATTCAACTACCCCAGCGTGGTCGGCAATCACAGCGTCTCCCGCATCGTGAGCAGCCTTGTATTCAATCCCCGTACCCACGAGTGGTGCATGTGGTTGAATCAATGGCACAGCTTGACGTTGCATGTTGGCACCCATCAAGGCCCGGTTGGAGTCATCGTTTTCCAAGAAAGGAATACATGCTGTGGCCACAGCAACTACTTGCTTAGGCGAAACGTCCATGTAGTCAACTTTATCGATAGAAACTTCGATGTTTTCTTCTTCGGCACGGGCCATAACCACATCGTTAACAAAGGATCCATCATCATTTAATGGAGAGTTGGCTTGAGCCACAACGTAGTTATCTTCTTCATCGGCTGTCAAGTAATCAATCTTGTCAGTAACCTTATGAGTGTCCCATGAAACCCGACGGTATGGAGTTTCAATGAAACCGTAACGATTAACACGACCGTAAGATGAAAGTGATGAAATCAAACCAATGTTAGGACCTTCTGGTGTTTCGATAGGACACATCCGACCATAGTGCGTGTAGTGCACGTCCCGCACTTCATAGCCAGCCCGGTCACGCGTCAAACCACCAGGCCCTAAGGCTGAAAGACGACGTTTGTGCGTTAATTCTCCTAATGGGTTCGTTTGATCCATGAATTGTGACAATTGAGATGAACCAAAGAATTCCTTAATAGACGCTACTACAGGGCGAATGTTGATTAATTGTTGTGGAGTAACTGTGGCTGTGTCTTGAATTGACATTCTTTCGCGAACCACACGTTCCATCCGTGTCAAACCGATACGGAATTGGTTTTGTAATAATTCACCCACGGAACGAATACGACGGTTACCTAAGTGGTCAATGTCATCCGTAGAACCGATACCTTCTTGTAAGTTAAAGAAGTAGTTCATTGATGCCATAATGTCAGCTGGGGTAATGTGCTTGAAGTCTGCACTAATGTTACCATTACCAATCATGTTAACCACACGTTCAGGGTCAACTTGAGAATAAACCTTAATAACTTGGATAGTCATATCATCCGTTACCACGGCTTCTTCACTTGGGGTGAAAGTCATCATCTTGAAGTCATCGCGATCAAGGTAAGCCCCTAAGGTTTCCATAATTTTTTTGTCGATTACGGTACCTTCTTCAACTAAGATTTCTCCAGTTTCTGGATCAACCAAAGTTTCCGCTAAACGTTGGTCCAATAAGCGCGTCTTCAAACTTAACTTCTTGTTGACCTTGTAACGACCTACTGGTGCGAAATCGTAACGCTTTGGATCAAAGAAACGAGCAGTTAATAAGGAACGTGATGAATCAGCCGTCTTAGGTTCACCAGGACGAAGACGTTCGTAGATATCCTTCAAAGATTCTTCCACTCGTGAGTCCTCAGTATTTTTGTGTACATCTTTTTCAATGGTTAAGTTCAAGCTTTCGCTGTTTTCACCTAAGATTGAGACGATTTCTGAGTCAGAACCGAAACCTAAGGCCCGAACCAATTCAGTCACAGGTAATTTCCGTGTCCGGTCAATTCGTACGTAGGCAATATTTTTGGCGTCTGTTTCGTATTCCAACCAAGCCCCACGGTTAGGGATTACAGTGGTACCAAAGTTTTCACGCCCATTTTTATCTAATTCAGAGTTAAAGTAAACCCCTGGTGAACGAACTAATTGTGAAACAATAACCCGTTCAGCCCCGTTAATGATGAAAGTCCCTTGCTTGGTCATCAATGGTAAATCACCAAAGAAAACATCTTGTGACTTGATTTCATCTGTTTCGTGGTTAATTAAGCGTAATGTTACGTGTAATGGTGCAGAGTAATTAGCATCATGCTCCCGTGCTTCGTCAACGGTGTATTTAGGTTCTAATAACCGGTAGTTGTCGAATTCTAATGAAAGGTTACCCCCGAAATCTTCAATCGGCATGATGTCTTCAAACATTTCCTTCAACCCGTCGTTTAAGAACCAGTTGTAGGAATCAGTTTGAATTTCAATCAAGTTTGGTAATTCCAAAACTTCCTTGATTCGTGAGTAACTTCTCCGTACACGGTGCTTGCCGTATTTTACTAAGTGTCCTGCCAAGTTGTTCACCTCTCCAAAAATTTACTGTGCTTTTTTACCAAAATCAAATATTACATTTGTGTTACAAAACATTTTTTAAACGCAATTTAAGTGAATTTTGGCAAAAAAAAACCAAAAACAGTCCGGAATAACAACGTTAACCTCACTATTTTTGCTTCTTCTTTCCTTATCAACGGACAATAGATCGCTAATAAAGTCTAAATTCACAGTTTTTGCATCTATATATGATAACAACTAACTTTCATTTTGTCAATATAAAAGAGGAAGTTTCCTTCCTCTCAAAAATTATTCTAAAGTTAATGCCAATTGTTCAGGATTCTTAATGTTTAACGTAATTTCACCTTTTGAAGCGCCAATCGTTACTTGACTGCCAACCTCAATGCGCCCCTCTAATAAAGCGTCACTTAACAAATCTTCAATCTTACTTTGTAATGCACGGCGAATTGGACGCGCTCCATATTGTGGATCAAATCCTGCCTTAGCAATTACATCAATGGCGGCCGGAGTTAGCTTCAAATTAATGTTTTGTTCCTTGAGACGCACAACAATTTGCTTAGACATCTTCTTAACGATATCGTGTAATTCCTTCTTACCCAAGCTGTGGAAGATGACAACTTCATCAATCCGGTTTAAGAATTCTGGGCGGAAGTGCTTCTTGAGACTTTCTTTAATTTTACTGGACATGGCGGCGAAATCTTCACCTGGCTTGCTGCTAGCCCCAAAACCAACCGACTTTTCATCACGTAAGGCAGTCGCTCCTAAATTAGACGTCATAATAATAATGGTATTTCTAAAGTCCACGCGACGACCCTTGGCATCCGTTAAGTAACCATCATCTAGGACCTGTAAGAGTAAGTTGAAGATATCAGGGTGAGCTTTTTCCACCTCATCTAAAAGTACCACCGAGTATGGCTTATTGCGGACCTTTTCTGTTAGTTGGCCCCCTTCTTCATAACCTACATACCCTGGAGCAGCCCCAATCAAACGACTAGTAGCAAATTTTTCCATGTATTCACTCATATCAATACGAATCATAGCGTCTTGAGAACCAAATAAGGATTCTGCCAGGGTTTTGGCTAATTCGGTCTTCCCTACCCCAGTAGGGCCCAAAAACATGAAGGAACCTAAAGGACGGTTCGGGTCATTTAGACCGCTACGCGCCCGACGCACAGTTTTGGCCACTGCTTTGACCGCTTCATCTTGACCAATCACTCTTTGATGGAGTACCTTCTCGAGACGTAAGAGTTTTTCACTTTCGCTCTTGGTCATTTGTTGGGCCGGAATACCGGTCCATTCTGCCACTACCTGAGCAATATCTTCCCGCGTCACTTCTGGCCACTGTTTTTGTGAACCTTTGGCGACTTGCTTAGCTAACTTTTCTTTGAGTTTCATTTCTTCATTACGAATCAACGCGGCTTGTTCAAAATCTTCACTTAATAATGCCTCGTTTTTAGCTTGAGCTAACTCTGCTAATTTTTGCTCAGGACTCAAGCTGGCCTTGCGTAATTTCTTTTCAGTTGCTTCAATGCGTACTTGCGCACTAGCTTCATCCATTAAGTCAATAGCCTTATCTGGTAAGAAACGGTTAGTAATGTAGCGACTACTAAATTCAACAGCAGCCCTTAAGGCTTGATCGGTTAAGACTACCTTGTGGTGGTTTTCGTAACGTTCCTTCAAACCTTGGAGAATTTCTAAAGCTACCGTTTGGCTTGGTTCCTCTACGTTAACACGGGCAAAGCGCCGTTCCAAAGCAGCATCGGATTCGACATACTTTTGATACTCATCTAAAGTTGTAGCCCCGATAACTTGGACTTCTCCCCGTGCAAGAGCTGGTTTTAAAATGTTGGAAGCATCAACAGACCCTTCAGCCCCCCAGCACCAATTAAAGTATGGAGTTCATCCACAAACAAGATGACATTGCCATCCTCATAGATTTCATTAAGCACACGCTTCAAACGGTCTTCAAATTCTCCCCGGTATTTCGTCCCGGCTACCAAGGAACCCATATCCAACATCATAATCCGCTTGGCCTTAAATTCATCCGGCACCTTGCCGGCTACAATCCATTGAGCCAAGCCTTCGACAACTGCAGTTTTACCGACCCCTGGTTCCCCTAAGAGAACCGGGTTGTTCTTGGTACGACGACTCAAAATCCGAATGGCACGCCGAATTTCTTGATCACGACCAACCACAGGGTCAACTTTTTTATCTCGGGCTAAAGCCGTTAAATCACGGGCCAACTCATCTAAAGTCACAGTTTGACCTTGCTTTTGAGCTTGCTGAGCCTTGCGAGCTTTGCGCACTTGAGCCGGACTAATTCCTAATTGGTGGTAAATAACTGAGTACATCCGCTTCAAATCGACCCCTAAGTTCACTAAAATACGTGCCGCTAAGGCCGATTCATCTGACAACAAGGCTAATAAAAGATGTTCAGTACCGACCTTTTCACCATTAGTAAGTTTAACTTCTTCTTTGGCCTTTTCTAAAATGTAACGTCCCTTAGGTGAGTAAGGAAGATAAGCATTACCTTGACGCTTGAGGTTACCATATCCGGTTAGGTGTTCAATTTCTTCCCGCACGTCAACGGCATTGACCATCATTTGTTTTAGGATTCCCGCAGCCAAACCACTATCTTCAATGGTCAAAGCTAATAGGAGATGTTCGGTTCCAATGGCCTGGTGCTTGAAAAAAATCGCTTGCTGTTGGGCTAATTCTAGAACCCGACTCGCACTTGGTGTATATAAATCATCCATCTTTTTCCCTCATTTCATCTTAATTGCTGTATTTTAAGCGTTCTAAAATGGCCTTGAGAATTTGCGCCCGCAAACCATCATCAGCCACAGTCTTTTGGTCTAAGGTCGCCAAAATTAAATTGCTTCGCGCTTACTTAAAATTTGATCATCGTAGAGACCCTGAATAATCTTCCAGGCTTGCTTAGTACTGATTTGCTCTCCAATATAAGCTAACAAGGTTTGGAACATTTCCGTATTATCAACCAAATTAATTTTGGCAATACGGATATACCCCCCACCTCCACGCTTACTTTCCACTAAGTAGCCATTTGGTAAGGTAAAACGCGTTTTTATCACATAATTAATTTGTGAAGGCACACAATCAAAGCGACGTGCAACTTCAGAACGCTTAATTTCTACCGCATTAGCATCATTTAAAATTTCTTTTAGATAACGCTCAATAATATCTGAGATATTACGCTCTTGCATCAACGGGCCTCCTTTTCTTTGACTAATGTTGACTTTAATTATAAAGGTAAACCAACCTTAATTGCAAAGAATTTAGCTTCGAAGACACAAAAAAAGCTTGCTAAAGCAAGCTTTCATCGCGA
>NZ_BAMI01000058.1 GCF_000615765.1 Ligilactobacillus equi DSM 15833 = JCM 10991
TTTTCACCCATAACAAAGCCACAATCATGACATGTTTGTGTAGTATTTCTAGGATTGACAGTCATGAATACTCTTCCGTACAATTCAGATTTATATTCCATAATAGATTGACGGTACTCCCGGTTGTAAGAAAGTAAAGGCAAGGGTTTGTAGAGCTAAAGTTTTATCTTCTTTAGCCAAGGTCAATAGGCGGGCGGTATCATGAGAATCTAGGGCGTTAAACATCGTTTGGTTGGCTGAGTCACGATATTTCATCAGATGGCTGGTTAATTTAGCCAGCAGTTTAGGCGCCGTTAGTGCTTTGTAGGCTGATTTGCCAGTAATCATAAAGTTCGTCAGTCATAATTTTGGTCATTGTTTGGGGGTGAGGTCGCTTGAAATGAGGGTTATTTAAAGCGTAAGGATCACCGGCTAAAATTTGGACTTGTTTGAGGTCGTTTTTAGCCGCCTTAAGCCGAATTTGTATAGTTTTTGAATCAAGTAAATAAGCCATTTCGCTTTCAGGACGATGGTAAATAGCAGGATAATTCATAAGGCACCTCCGTATTTTTCTTTTATTGTAACTTATATTTGGCACAAGGAGTTAAATATTTTTTCTTGACTTTTAGTAAGAGTCTTGGCACAATGTAAACATTGTTACATCGGAGGGTCGGGCCAATAGTCCGGCTGGATAAGATGCCTGTGGGCTCTTATCCTTTTTTGCAAAAATTAGGAGGGATTTATGACAGACACACAAAACTTTACCAGAGGACCGATTTTGCGTAAGTTGTTACAGTTTGCTATGCCGATTTTATTTGCTCTCTTGTTACAAGCTTTGTATACAGCTGCCGACTTGTTAATCGTCGGCCAATTTTCTAGCACCAGCCAAGTTTCTGCAGTTTCGACTGGAGGTCAGGTTATGCAGACGCTAACTTCTCTAGTTTCATCTATGGCGATGGGGATTACAATTTTAATTGCTCAAGTATTGGGACAAGGTAAAAAAGACAAAGTCCCACATGTTATTATGAATGGTCTCTTGTTATTTGCAGGACTGGCCTTGATATTAACTGTAATGGTGGTGGTATTTGCACCAGGATTAGCTCATATGATGCGTGCGCCTCAATCTGCTTTGGATGCGACAGTTGCTTACCTGCGGATTTCCGGGCTAGGAGCAATCTTTATCGTCGGTTATAATCTGGTGGGATCGGTCTTTCGGGGGTTAGGTGATTCCATTACTCCTTTGATTACGGTTGGGATAGCCGCTACAATTAATGTCTTCTTAGATTTAATCTTAGTTGCTCACTTTAAAATGGGAGCTAGTGGGGCTGCGATAGCTACGGTAACTGCTCAAGCTATTAGCCTAGTTGCTTTTTACTTTTTATCGCAAAGGCGTGACGGAAAAATTTTTGAACTAAAACAACCTGATTTTACTGTGATTAAAGCGATTATGAAGTTAGGAAGTCCGATTGCCTTACAAGATTTCTTGATTAACATTTCCTTTGTGGTCATCTTAGCGATTGCTAATACTATGGGTGTTACAGCTTCGGCGGGAATTGGTGTAGGTGAAAAGGCAACTGCTTTTATCATGTTATTACCGATTGCTTTTATGCAAGCCATGGCTGCTTTTGTCGCTCAAAATGTTGGGGCTAAGCAACATAACCGTGCAAGAAAGAGCCTTTTTTATGGAATGGGAGCTTCGTTAGTCTTTGCGACTGTTATGGCCTACATTTCTTTTTTTCACGGGGATGCATTGGCCCGTATTTTTACTCAAAATCGTGGGGTCGTAGATGCGACGGCATTGTACATGAAATCTTATGCTTTTGACGTTTTGATGACTGCCATTTTCTTTTGTTTCGTGGGTTACTTTAATGGTTATGGTAAGACCCAGTTCGTCATGATACAAGGCCTTATTGGAGCATTACTATTCCGAATTCCTCTGGCTTTCTTCTTGACCAGTCTACCGGGGGCAAATCTCTTTTACCTTGGGATGGCAACACCAGCTTCTTCCGTAGTCCAAATTATCTTATGCGTTAGCTATTACTGGATGTTACGTCGTAAAATATGCATATAAAAATAAGACGCTGCTAAAAAATTAGTGGCGTCTTATTTGTCTTTTCCAACTTAGATGAGTTGAGCAGTTATAGTTCTATAATCTAATATAAACTCGTAAACAAGTTCGTGACAAAAATATAAAAGTGTCTTGAAATGAACAGATTATCACGGAGTGTGCTTTAAGTCTAAGGTAAAGTAATTTATGCTAAAGAAAACTTCATGACATAGTGACTGAAAAAAACAAACTGTTTAAAAGGAGTTTAATATGGATAAAATTAATGCTTTATTAAGACAAATCAACGAAGCTGATGCAATTTTAGTCGGAGCGGCTTCAGGGATGTCGACCGCAGCGGGGATGGATTTTTGGTATGAAGACAGTCTCCTTTATAATACTGAAATACGCTACTATGCTGATAAATATGGGTTTCACGGAATTTTTAATGGCTTTTATAACCACTTTGAAAGCGAAGAGGAACACTGGGGCTTTTACCTGGCCGCTTTAGATATGATTCTCAATCTTCCGGCTCAAAAGCCGACTTACAAGAACCTTAAACGCCTCTTAAAAGATAAAGACTACCACATCATGACAACTAACCAAGATACCTTATTTTTTCAGGATTTTCCGGCAGAAAAGATTTCTGAAATTCAAGGCTCTTGGAATTATTTTCAAAGCGAGCGACCTAGTAGCGACCAAAATCTCTATTCCACACGACAACTATTGGCGCAAGTTCAGGGCCAAGTGAGAGAGCATAAATTGCCAAAGACAGCCATCCCATACAGTCCAGTGAATGGAGCCAAATTAATTCCTTGGGCGCGGGGGCCAGAGTTTCTTGAAGGAAAACGTTACTTTGAAGAACACAAAAAAATAAATCAGTTCTTGGGTCAATACCAAGGTCAAAAAATTCTCTTTCTTGAATTAGGTGTGGGACGCATGACTCCGATGTTTATTCAAGAACCTTTCTGGGAGATGACCAATGCTATGAAACAGGCTTTTTACGTTAATATTAATCCTAAAGATGCCTTGACACATCCACAAATTGTTGACCGTTCACTCTTAATTCACGAGGATATTAATAATGTTTTAGCTGCTGCTGTACAAAAATTGGAGGGAAAAAATGTCTAAATCAAGCTTAAAACTCGCCCGCAAATGGATCAAGCAAGCTGATGCCGTACTAGTTACAGCTAGTAATGGATTCGCCATTTCCGAAGGGGTAAATTTATTTACTGATAATCAAAATTTTCGTCAAGCCTTAGGCAACATGGTAACGAAATATCGCTTACCTAATCTTTTAAGTGCTTTTTCCTATGATTATCCGCACGACGTGGAACGTTTTCGGATGTATGGTCGAGTAGCAGAATTTTATAACTATAGTTATCATGCTAGTCCTGTGATGCAAAAACTCCAAGGTTTACTTGCTGGTAAGGACTACTTGGTGTGGACTTCCAACACCGAAGGCCATTTTAAGCAAGCCGGTTTACCGGTTTTAGAAGTAGAAGGGTCTTGGTTGGAAGGAATTTGTCAAAACGGAGATCATGTAGATTTAAAGAATATTTTACATGAAATTTATCAAAAAGACCAAGCCGGAACCTTGACAGTAGCTGACGTACCTCTATGTGATATTTGTGGGGGAACTGTGAAACTTAATTTAGCTGGGCCTGATTTTCAAATTAATCAAACCCAAGTAGATGCTTTTCAAAACTTCATTACGCGAAATCAAAACCGGAAATTATTAGTTTTAGAACTGGGGATTGGTGCCCACAATCAGCTAATTAAAGCACCTAGTATGCAATTAGTTGCCGGTAATCATAATAGCCGTTATATTACGATTAATAAGGGTGAACTGAATATTCCTGCTAATTTAGCGGCTCGGGCGATTGGCTTTGACGCTGATTTAAGTTTGGCTTTAGAAGAATTGTTAACCGGTAATGATTTAGGTGCTAAAATTATCCCGCCACAAGAAGTTAAGGGTACCCCCCATGAAGATACGAAACTAATTAAGCAAATCTATCCATCTTACACAGCGAATACATTATTGGTCGTATCATCCATCAAGAAAAGGGGCGCATGGTACCTGAAATTATGATGAAAACAGGTCTGGATACCCGTCAAGCCGAAACATTGTTTATCTACATTTTACATGGTTCTTTTGCCGTTAACCGGCGCCATAACTTTCAAAAAGATGCACAATGGCAAGCCGATACCGAAATGTTACAAAAATTTGTTCAAGTTGGTTATAATCAATTACACCAATAAGCCAAAAAAGCCTTCCTGAAGTGGAGGGCTATTTGTTGTTGATGATTTTTTGGAATCGTAATAACTGTTGAGGTAAATGCTTAGCATAATACCAAAAATTACGCTCTAAAAAAAGTGCGACGGGTTGGTCTGGACGGGAAAGAAATACTTGTCCAGAAGTTGTCGTAAGCTTAACTTGACAATTAGTTTGCCAGCTGATGAATTGTTCAAAAGATTGTGATAACTTGAAAGCTTGCGTGAGCGTGAGATCCACCAATGATGACTTAATTTCCAAAAATGGCAACGAAAGATATAGTCGCATTTGCACATAGAACTTAGCTAATTGGCTGATAGTTAAAGTTTGAGGTTCCTGACCTTGACCGGCTAAATAACGATAGCCCTCGTAAATTTGGTTATGACAAGCTGCATACAAATAGTCATCTAGCTGTTCCGGACGGTAAATTTCGGAATGTGTGGCTTGAAAATAAGTATGAATATCCCGATAATTTTGCTGACTAATTAAGGCAGCCAAGGCAAATTGCTTATAACTTTGACGAGCAGTAGTAGGGCTTGGGGAACGAGAGGATGCCAAATCCGGCAAATTATTGAAGCTAAAACGCACGGTATCCAAGTTGTGCTGAACCTGACCGTTTTCTAAGTCAACAGTTGCGGTAAAAGCTTGCGGTCCATGTTGGAGTGTAATTTCCGAGAAACTTTTGTCCTGAAGGGCCATTTGACCTAGCGCTAGTATATCGTGAACAAGTTGGGCTTGAAAATATCGAAAGTCTTGTTTTTCGATAGGAGTAAATGGTAAATCAGGAATTTTTACATGCGTAAAATCCGGGTAATACCGGGGTAAATTAGCCAATATCAATTGCCAAAAGTCAGTTTGATAATCGATCTTAGGTAACGGGACTTGTTCAATGAGCGTAGCCATCACTCGGTAAAAACTGGCTAGATCCTGTTGGTCTTTGGTGAAAGTGATTCTTTCCACGAGATCTAAGGGTTGCTGAATTTTTAACTGGGAACCATGGCGCTTGAGTTGAGCTTCTGGAAAAAATTCCTGGGCTTCTTTCAGTAAATTCATCTTCTTATTGCCGTTCATCTTGGTAGAGGGTTACTGGACCTTGGTCCTGAGCCAACCAAAGCTTGGCAGCATTGATCCATTGTGCTAAGGTAGGGTCAACATCCCGCGGATAAACAGCACTTGTCTCATCAGCTAAGGCTAAACCATGAATTCCACTTTGGAAGAGATGGTATTCACAAGGTACGCCCAATTCCTGAAGTTTGAGGACAAATTGTGTGGTTTCTTTTGGGGAAACGGTCGTATCTTGTCCTCCCTGCCAAAGGAAAGTTTTCGGAAAATTAGCATCCACGCCTTGAATTAAATCTAATTGTTGGTGAAATTCTGGTGGGATTGCTTGTGCAAGGTAAGCGGCATCTCTGTGCAAATGCACACTCGGAACCGTCAACATCGGATAAGCTAGGATTAAGCCTTGAATTTTCAAAGGAGCAGGGATAGTATAATCGGCTTGATGTTCCATAAAATACGCAATGAGATGAGCGCCAGCTGAGAAACCTAAAAGGTAAAGTCGTTCAGAATCTAAATACCATTCCTTAGCATGGTCAGCGATGACCTGCAGGGCACATTCTAAATCTCGATAGGTCTGAAAAATCTCAAAATCCTCATTGATTACAGCTGCTTGTTGGGCATCTGGCCGTTGCAGGAAGTAAACGGAATAATCAAGTAAAAAAACATTAAATCCCATCCCCAAGAAGCGTGCTACTACTGGTTCACTTTCCTTATGGGCAAGATTTAGATAGCCACCGCCGGGACAAACAATGATGCCGGGACGCTTACGGTGCTTTTTGTGGGTAATTTCCTCATCCAATACATAAGCAGTTAGCTTTACCGCCGCATTGCCAGGTCGGAGAGGGAAACTTTGATAGTACATAAATTTATACCTCCTTTTTCTTTAATTATAGCGATTTTTCCACTTGTTATCATAGGGTTTGCGACATAAAATAAGAATATATCAAAAATTTAAGGAGGAAATTAGTAGCGGATATGTATTTTCTAATTTCTTTTCAGCAAATCTGCATCATGTTCATCCTGATGGGGATTGGTTTTACCTGTCAAAGGCTCAAAGTGCTGCATGAACAGACAATTAAGGAATTAACAACTATTTTAATTAATGTGGTTTCACCATGTTTAATTTTTAATTCCTTTCACCAAAAGATGACCACTAATCTTTTGCAAACTTTTTGGTGGACCATATTAGCGACGGTAATTTCTTTTTCCGTATCTGTCTTTTTAGGTAAGCTCTTATTTTCTTTACCGACTTTCAAAGAAAATGACCAGCAAGGAATTTATAAATTTGCTGTCACTTACACCAACAGTGGTTTTATGGGCATCCCCTTAATTCAAGCTTTAATTGGTAAGCAAGGTACCTTTTTTTCGGTACCGTTTTTAGTGGTTAATAATATTTTTTTGTGGACCCACGGCGTAAGCTTTTTCAGAAGCGAAAGCGTTTCATGTTAGGGGAAACCTTACGCACCATTTTACTCAATCCTAATATTATCGCTACGATTATCGGTTTGTTATTTTTTATAAGTGGTTTGAACCAAGCACTACCAGTTATGGTGATGAAGCCGATTGAGTATGTAGCAACGCTCAATACACCATTAAGTATGATTGTAATTGGCGCTAACCTGGCTACGATTAAAGGCAAGTTTTATGATGATTTAGAAGTTTGGAGCTTGGTCTTCTTGCGCAACCTCATTTTTCCTTTGATTTTGGTGGCAACTTTAGCCTTTTTACCATTATCTTCCACAGCTTTTACCGCTATCACGGTCATGATTTCGGCTCCGGTCGCCGGCTTAATTGTGATGTTAAGCCTAATCAATAATCAACCGGTAGATTTTGCTTCCAAGGTTTTGTGCCTATCAACAGTTTGTTCTATGATTAGTCTGCCGTTGATGATAATGTTGGCTAATTTAATTCACTAACAGTAATAATCTTGTGTATTTTATACAGAAATTTGAATGTTATAGAAAGTAAGTAAATCATTCTATGTTTTGTGATACTCAAAATATAGAGCGAAGAATGAAATTCTATTATTGAATGCGATTTCAAAACATGTTATAGTTAGAAGGTAAAATTGAAGCAGGGGAGCTCGTAAGCGAGCTGAGAGGAAGTCATCAACTTCGACCCTTAACCTGATCCGGATAATGCCGGCGGAGGGAGTTTGTAGACATTTTGTGTGATATTTAAAGATATTCTCCATTTAAGACAGGCTCTTTTCATAGGAAGGGCCTGTTTTTGTATGGAGGAATTGAGATGGATTTATTACAAGCATGTCGAAAATACGCACCCCTAGTCCATTGCATTACGAATTATGTAACCGTCAATGATTGTGCTAATGTGATTATTGCTAGTGGGGGTCGCCCTTTAATGGCTGACGAAATCACAGAAATGACTGAAATTGCGCAAAAAGCTGAAGTTTTGGTGATTAATATTGGCACCTTAAACCAAAGGACTTTTACTGCTAGCTTAGCCGCTGGTAAGGCTATGCGTCAATACGGAAAAATGGTGTTATTGGATCCCGTAGGTATTGGTGTATCTACTTTTAGACAAAAAGCGGTGCAAGAAATTTTAACCACCGTGAAGCCACAGGTAATTCGTGGTAATTTTTCGGAAATCCTCACTTTAATCAGTGGTCAACAACATGGTTCCGGGGTAGATATGGCTCAAACAGATCAAATGACCCAGGCTACTCAAGACAGCCTAATAGCGCAGATGCAGGATTTTTGTCAACAATCTGATTGCGTCTTGATAGCTAGCGGACCGGAAGATTTAATTGTTAATTCTCAGCAAGCTTACCTGGTACAAAATGGGCATGCCTTAATGAAAGACGTCACTGGGACTGGTTGCCAATTAAGCGCTTTAATTGGAGCTTTATTAGGCGCCGGACAAGATTGGACTAAAACTTGTCTAACAGCCACCTGCATGTGGGGGCTAGCTGGAGAAAAGGCCGCGAAGAAAATAACAGTTGGCGATGGCAATGCTAGTTACCGCAATTATTTAATTGATGCGGTTTATCAAATGACAGATAAAGAAGTAAAAGAAGGTGCAAACTATGTCAAACTTAGATAAAGATTTATTGTTATACGCCGTCACTGACCGAAAAAATTTAGGTCAGACTGAATTTTTAACAAGCATTAAGCAAGCTTTGGCCGGCGGTGTAACGTGCTTGCAACTACGCGAAAAAAATCTGTCCAGGGAAGCTTTTAGTGCAGAAGCTTACGCCGTTAAACAGCTTTGCCAAGAAGCACAAGTGCCATTCATTATTAATGATAGTTTGGAAGTTGCCCTGGATTGTCAAGCCGATGGTTTACATGTTGGTCAAGAAGACTTACAAAAATCCGATTTTTACCAGCAAATACCTAGCGATATGATCCTAGGTGTCTCAGTGCAAAACGTGGCTCAAGCCAAAGAAGCCCAGGCCAAAGGGGCAAATTACCTGGGCGTGGGTACCATATTTCCCACCCAAACCAAGACCGATGCTGTTAGGGTTAGCCGTCAAACCTTAGCAGAAATTTGTCAAGCTGTTAACATTCCCGTTGTAGCGATTGGGGGGATTGATGAGGATAATATGGAAAGTTTAGCTGGAACTGGAATTGCAGGGTTAGCTATAGTGAATGCTATTTTGGGGGCACCAGAAATTGAAAAGCAAAGTCACAAACTCAAAGCTTTAGCAGTTAAAACTGTCTTCACCTCGCGGAGTGCGAACCTACCGCCCGTTTTATCAATTGCGGGTAGTGATTCCAGTGGTGGGGCCGGAATTCAAGCTGATATCAAGGCAATTATGGCCAATGGTGGGTTTGCCATGACCGCGATTACTGCTATGACCGCACAAAACACTCAAGGGGTTACGGCGATTATAGAATCCAGTCCCGAATTTTTACAAGCACAAATAGCAACGGTCTTTACAGACATTTATCCTCTGGCTATTAAGGTTGGGATGGTACCAAGTCCAGAGTTAATGCAAGTAATTGCACAGGAATTAAGTTTGTATCAGGCAAACAATGTTGTCTTAGATCCGGTCATGGTTGCTACTTCTGGGGCCCAACTGATGAAGTCTGAAACGCTTGATGCCTTAAAAGCCTTAGCTCGTCAAGCAACTCTTATTACTCCTAACATTGATGAAGCCCAAATTTTAGCGGAAATGGAAATTAGGAATGCCACCGATATGGAAGTAGCGGCTCAAAAATTAACGCAAGAATTAGGTTGTGCCGTACTAGTTAAAGGCGGTCACCTAGTTAACGATGCCAATGATGTCTTTGCTCAAGGTAATCAGGTACTTTGGCTTAATGGTCAAAAAATTAATAATTCCAATACACATGGAACCGGTTGTACTTTATCAAGTGCCATTGCAGCTAACCTTGCACATGGCGAGGACTTAATTCCCGCTATTCAAAAAGCCAAGAAATATCTCTCGGGAATTTTAGCTAGTCAATTAGATCTTGGACTTGGTAGCGGACCAATGAATCATGGTTACCTTTTAAAATAATCGGAATAAATATCTGCTTTATTACTATTTACTCCAAAGGAATGCACCCTGAATTTTAGCACACTTGACAAAAAATAATTTCCAATTTTTACTACTGATGTTTATATTTAATGGCTTATGCAACATTTAAGAAAATCCGACCAAGACCCGTAGTAACCTTCTGAGTAACAATATAAGAAAATATAGGCCATCCATCATCTATTATTTAACTTTAAGTTCTTTTATATACTTTCAGACAATTAATGTACCAATAGTATATTAATTGTCTTTTTGGAGTTTTAGAGGGTAGTTGGTAAAATAGCTTTCAAATTATAACGAAGATGATAA
This sequence comes from Ligilactobacillus equi DSM 15833 = JCM 10991, assembly GCF_000615765.1. Classification (GTDB taxonomy): domain Bacteria; phylum Bacillota; class Bacilli; order Lactobacillales; family Lactobacillaceae; genus Ligilactobacillus; species Ligilactobacillus equi. Next base: position 10,165 of record NZ_BAMI01000058.1, read on the forward strand.
TTAAGAAAAGTATGATTGTTTAAATTAAAGAGAATGAAATTCGAAATTTATCTATGCAATCCAATTTTGGAAAAACTAGATTACAACAATTACAAATGAGATTATCGAGAATGACAAAAACTCGTTGAGTCCAAGCTTACCTGAGGAGGAGCCGTTAACAGATTTAAAGGATTGCTAATTTAGAAACGGAACTCGAAAGTATGGATAGTTAAGAAACATTGCATGCACAAATTTTTATATGTAGTTTTTCTTTAGCTTAAATTACGACTTTAAAGCTAATAATGTACAAAAAGTCTATTATTTATATAGAAATATTGTTAAAATCCCGATGCTGAGAGGCGAATTCTAAGGCCAGGTTCGTTAGTTAAACGACCTCTTGTACATTTGATGCTGAATAAATGCAAAATTATAAAAGTTAGTTAAATTAGCTAACTTTTAGCGCGTAAAGGATTTTAGATGGTTATCTAAAAATCATAAGTGTAAGATAGTTTGTACAAAAGAGTCTTACATATATTCTTATGCAAAAATGAAAGAATTCCCTTAACATCAAGGTTTTAGTCTATTTTTCGAAAGTTAATTTCAATTATAGTTGAAATATATGTTAAACTATAATTGATATAAATTTGAGGTGAAATAATGATCGATGAACAAATTATCCAAGCTTTGCTAGCAAGTAACCTATCAAGTAATATGATTGCACAAGGGGTCGGGATGTCAACGCAAGCGATTATCAACTACCGCAAACAGGGGATTGATAAAATGACTCTTCAGACAGCTCGCAACTTGATTACCTACAGCCAAAAAGTTCACCAGGAAAATCAAGCGGACGGGCAGGCTTTATTTATCAATAAAAGTACTACCACCAAAACACCGACCGAATTTACGGTTAGCTTTATAAATAAAACTGGTGAAGAAGTGGCTTGTACAGCTACCGTCTATATGGATTTCAATAATACAATGTTTATGGTCGTTGAGTCTAATAATGAAACTAAAGTCACTAATTATACTAAAAGTGATTTAACAGAAATTAAGCAGCGTATTCCCGCTCCTTTTAATAATTTGACCTTCAGAGGGCACCTAAATATTCCGGGCGAGAAAAATAAATTGTATTTAATTGGCTTAGTATAATGTTTTAAGGAGTAATCTAATCAGCTTTTTGATTTTAATGATTTAGTGCAAAATATCCTAGGTGAGGCTGCAATGTACGCTTTATACCACTCATTTCTAAATTATTATTGAAGTATGAAAAAAATTTTTCCAATAATTAAAAATAATTCTTATTTTTTATTTTTTCTCATGATATATTAATTTAAATACAAAACGCAATGAATTGTACTAGTAATTAAGGAACTGCCTCAAGAGAGATAACGGTTGGTGTAAGTTATTGGCAGGGAATTAATGAACTCACCAAGGAGCGGTATTCCTGAAAATAGTAGGGAATGACGGGGTCGCTGCCGTTAACCAAGCACAGGTTGTTAGACCAAGAGCATTTCATTGATTGAAATGAAGAAGAGTGGTATCGCGGAAGTTGTCCTTTCGTCTCTTCTGCCATATGCTAGGCAGAAGGGACGAAAGGACTTTTTGTTTAGCGTAAACTAAATAAAAGTTCAGGGAGGAATCTACTATGGATACCAAAATCACTTCGAAGAAGGCCAAATCCGGCCGAAAATTATCATTTAATTCACCAGGAATTGCCATTTTTTCAGTGGCCTCAGTTTTATTCTCAGCCCATGCTGGGGGTGGTTTCGCAACTGGAAATCAAGAAAATACCTATTTTGTTAGTCTAGGTTGGTCAGAAATTGTGAGTTTAATCTTAGCCATGCTTCTTTTAACTTTAACTATGCGTCAAGCCATGATTATGTACAACAAATATGATCTAAAATCCCACAAAGAACTATTCCAACAACTTTACCATACCATCCCTTTGATAAGTTAGAAATTTTGTTTGAAATTTTCTTCTACATCATGGTGTTAATGGCCGTAGCTGCGGCGATTTCTGGAGCTGCTTCTGCTATTAATCAATACTTTGGTTGGAATTACTACTTAAACATCATCATTATCGGTTGTTTGGTACTAGGATTAACTGTTTTTGGGGCCGATGTGGTGCGGATTGCCAGCACCTACATGGGAATTGCCATTATGATTAGTGTTTTAATTATCTTCAGTGTTGGGATTAGTCAACTA
>NZ_BAMI01000057.1 GCF_000615765.1 Ligilactobacillus equi DSM 15833 = JCM 10991
AATGGGGTAGTTGACGGATTAGTCCGCAAAATAAGTGAGGATTTCTTCTTCAGTAAGGTCTTTTTTGGCTTGCCCGGCCTGGTCTAAGACAATTTGGCCATCCTTTAAAACAATGGTCCGATTCCCGTATTTAAGGGCATCGGCCAATTGGTGGGTAATCATGATGCAAGTTAGTTGTTTTTCTTGCACAACTTGGTTGGTTAATTCCATCAATTGGCGACTGGTGTTGGGATCCAAAGCGGCAGTGTGTTCATCTAACAGCAATAATTGGGGTTGATTTAAAGTCGCCATCAAGAAACTCAAGGTTTGTCTTTGTCCTCCTGATAAAGAACCAGTGGGGGTATCTAAACGTTGGTCTAAACCGTTGGGTAGTTGGCTAGCTATCTTTAAGAAATAGTCCTTTTGTTGGCGCAACCCCCGTAATTTCAACCCGAGCTTTTGGCCACGTTTTTGGGCTAAAAGGAGATTTTCAGAAACGGTCATCCGTGGCGCCGTTCCCATCTTAGGGTCTTGGAAAACTTGGGCAATTTGGCTGGCGCGACTAACTTCTGGTTGGTTGGTGATGTCTTGATTAGCGAGTAAGACTTGACCTTTGGTAGGGAAGATGCTGCCGTTGATGGTGTTAAATAGCGTGGACTTCCCAGCTCCGTTGGTTCCCAAAAGGGTGATGAAGTCCCCCTTATTAACTGTTAAGTTGAGATTTTTGAGAATGCGTTTTTCTTCACTCGTATTGAGGTTGACGGTTACATCGATATTTTTGAGGGTTAAGATGGCTTGACTCATGGGCGACTAACTCCTTTCTTTAAGAGGCGACCAAAGTTAAATTTCTTTTGGAAGAGGGGTAACATCAGACACAAGGCTAAGACGAGGGCGGAAATTAAGCGGAAGTCGTTGGTGGAAAACCCGAGTTGTAACACAATTAAGAGGACAAAACGGTAAAGGATGCTTCCTAAAATAACGGCCACTAAGCGGGCAATTAAGGTTAATTCGCCGTAAGCTACTTCCCCAATGATGATTGCGGCCAGGCCGATAACAATTGTCCCGGTCCCCATATTGACATCGGCATAGCCGTTATTTTGGGCGATAAGACCGCCAGCTAGTCCAATTAGTCCGTTGGCAACCATGAGACCTAAAATTTTCATACGGTCAGTGTTAATCCCTAAGGAGCGGGCCATTTTTTCATTGTCACCTGTGGCGATAAAGGCTTGTCCTAAATCGGTGTATAAGAAGAGGCCTAAGAGGGTGATGGCAATCGCCACGAAGATTAGGCCGATAAAGACGGAGGCGAAACCTTCCGGTAGGTTAGCTAAGAAAGGTGCAGATAAGATGGTCTGTTTATTTAAGAGCCCTAAAGTAGCCTTACCTAAGATGCGTAAGTTGATAGAGTAGACCCCTGTCATTACCAGAATTCCGGCTAAAAGAATCGGGATTTTACCTTTGGTGTAGAGTAAACCGGTAATTAAACCTGTTAACATTCCTGCGCCTAAAGACAAGAGGGTAGCTGTAAGTGGATTAAGACCGTGAGTAATAGCAGCCACACAGACGGCAGCCCCGAAAGGAAAGGTCCCTTCGACGGTCATATCAGGGAAATCCAAGATTCTAAAAGTTAAAAAGAGGCCGAGGGCTAAAATTCCCCATAAGAAACCTTGGCCGATTGCAGAAACGATTAAACTCATTTGTAGACACTTCCTTTCTTTTGAGCCACTTGTAAGATATCTTCTGGAATAGAGATTCCAAGTTTTTGAGCAGCTTTGAGGTTGATAGAGTAGACGCCTTTTTCGGTGTGTTGGACCGGAATATCAGCGGGCTTTTTACCTTTGAGAACCTGAGCGGCAATTTTACCGGTCAAGACTCCCATTTGGTATTGGCTGACACTGAAGGTTCCTACGGCGCCATTTTTAACCATGGTATCAGCAGCTGCGTAAACCGGAATCTTGGCAGTATCGGTGGTCTTAATTAAAGTCGACATTCCGGAGGCAATAGTATTATCTGTTGGCACGTAAACACCTTGAACCTTGCTTACCATGGTAGCAGCGACTTGGTTAATGTCATTGGTAGAAGTTACGGTGTAGGCTTGAGTCTTAATCCCAGCCTCCTTGGCGTAGTGCATAAATTCCTTAGCCTCACCGGTCGAAGCGTCATCACTAGAGGTGTAGATGACGCCCATGGTTTTTATGTCAGGAGAGAGGGACTTAATCATTTGCACCTGTTTTTTAACTGGTTCGACGTGTTGAACCCCAGTAACGTTACCACCGGGATGAGAGAGAGATTTGACCAGGTTGGCTTTTACGGGGTCACTAATGGCTCCCATGATTACTGGAGTATTACCGGCCACATTAGCGAGTGATTGGGCAGCTGGAGTGGCGATACCAATCATCAGCGTGGCATTTTTATTTTTAAATCGATCACTCATTGACTTTAGATTAGATTGATCGTTTTGAGCATTTTGATAATCAATTTCGATGTTTTTTCCGTTGCTATAGCCCTCGCTCTTTAAACCTGCCACAACACCTTGGTGAATTTCATCTAAGGCTGGGTGGCTCATTAATTGTAAAATCCCGATAATAGGTTTGGTGTTTTGCTTTTGGTCGTTGGTTTGTTTTACCAAAGCAAAAGTTAAAAATGAAAATAAAATAGCTAAGCTGGCAATTAAGCGTTTCATAATAAATACCTCCTTTAATTTTTCATGAAAAAAAGCGTCCCTGCTTGCAGGAACGCTTTTTAGTGAACCTGCACAGATATGGTCTGTGCAGGCATGGAAAAATTAACCGGCACAGATACGACGCTCTGTTGCGAGTCGCATCTGTACCCAGATACAACTCTACCGGCTTTGCCAACGATTAATGTTTTGCAATGATGAGTAGGTCATAGTAATTCTTCCTTTCCGTTTATTTATGTTTCGATTATAATTTAATGAGATAGAACTTGTCAATAGAAAAGAGGTAAAAAATTGGAAATCAAAACAAGCTATGATTTAAACAGTCAAATTTATCAAGATGCCTTACAAATTCGCAAAGAAGTCTTTGTGGAAGAACAAGGTGTCGATATGGCTTTAGAAATTGAAGGTGAACAAGGTCCGCGCCATTATACGGGATATGTTAATGGTCAAGCGGTAGTGACTGCGCGAGCTAAGGTCGAAGCTGATGGGGCTTGGCACTTGCAAAGAGTGGCTACGAAGAAGGCTTATCGTGGTCAAGGTTTAGCCAAGAAGTTACTCCTGGCCATTGAAGCTGATGCACGGGCTTCTCAGGTACCTTATCTGACTTTAGGTGCCCAAGACCAAGCTCAAGAATTTTATCTTAAATTAGGTTATCATGTGGTTGGAGAGGGTTTTTAGATGCTGACATTCCCCATCACCGTATGGATAAGGACTTGCAACTAGGATAGAATTTATCTATAATATAGGGTATGCGATGAGTCGAGAAAAACCAGACAAAGAAATTTGTTTTGCTGCGGCAACTAGTGGTTAATTTCGAATGGGGACACATGATGCTACCGGATTTTGTAGCGTGTCTGACGAACTTGGCCTATGTGGAAATTTGCCAATTAGTCCATCTTAATTGATGCCAATTAAAGCCCTCTTTTCCTTGGAAAGGAGGGCTTTTTCTAAAAGAAAAGAAGGGAAAAGTTTATGGAGTTTAGATTAGCGCAAAAAACAGATTTACCAACGATTGTAGACATTTATAACCAAATAATTCCCAGCCGTTTGGCGACAGCGGACTTAGAACCAATCACGGTGGCTGATCGTCAAGTTTGGTTTGACGCGTTTGATGCCCGTCATCCTTTATGGATGATTGAAGCAGAGGGGCAAACCTTAGGTTGGGTTGGGCTTGAGCCTTTTTATGGGCGTAAGGCCTATGAATACACTGCTGAAATTGCTATCTATTTGGATGAAAAGGCACGCGGGAAAAAAGTGGGGACGCAAGCCTTAGAATTTGTCTTAAATCAAGTTAATGATTTGGGAATTTCAGCGATTGTTGCTTATATTTTTGGTCATAATCGGCCAAGTTTAGCTCTTTTTGAAAAGTATGGCTTTGAGAGGTGGGGTCACCTCCCACAAGTTGCCCAATTGGATGGTCAAAAGCGGGATTTAGAAATTTTAGGGCGACGCTTCGACTAAGTTAAATATCTCCTAAATTCAAGTAAATTTCTTTAATTAAGGGCTAAAATTTGCTATATTAAAGACGAAATAGGTAACTAAAAATTTAGAAAAGAGGAAGATGATATGGGTTTGATAATTACACTTGTAGTAATTGTGATTTTGGCCTTGATTTACATTGCTATGTACAATGGCCTTCAAAAAGCCAAAGTAAATACTGATGAATCTTGGAGTCAAATTGATGTTCAATTACAAAGAAGGAACGATTTGATTCCAAATTTAGTTGAAACCACCAAAGGTTACGCTAAGCACGAAAGAGAAACTTTAGCACAAGTAGTGAACTTAAGAAATCAAATGAATTCTTTACCAGCGGATGCACATGAACAAAAAATGGAAGTTTCCAACCAAATTACGGATTCTTTAAAAACGATTTTTGCTTTGGCGGAAGCTTACCCTGATTTAAAGGCTAACCAAGAATTTGTTAAGTTGATGGAAGAGTTAACTAACACGGAAAATAAAATTTCCTACTCTCGTCAACTTTTCAACTCCAGTGCCGCTTTATACAACCAAAAGCTCTTGACTTTCCCATCTAATATGGTGGCTAAGATTCATAAGTTTACGAAAGTTGAATACTTGGAAGTTCCCCAAGAAGCTAAAGTGGCACCAAAGGTTTCTTTCTAAGATTAAGCAGGTGACCGCATGCTTTATCAACAAATTGCCAAAAATAAACGTAAGACCGTTTATGTGATGCTAGGTTTTATTCTCCTGGTAGCTTTAATTGGCGCGGGAATTGGCTATAGTTTTTTCGGTTCGAGTACGGCTGGGATTATTTTAGCTCTCATTATTGCCTTGGTTTACATGTTAATTATGCTGAGCCAATCTGCTGATGTCGTCATGGCCATGAATCACGGTCAAGAAATTACCAGTCCGGATCAGGCGCCAGAATTATGGCACATGGTTGAAGATATGGCTATGGTGGCGCAAATTCCCATGCTCGGGTCTTCATTATCGATGATCCAAGTCCTAACGCCTTTGCGACGGGACCTAATCCAGAACATGCGGCTGTGGCCGCTACGCGCGGGATTTTAGAGAGGCTGAATCGCGAGGAAATGGAAGGGTTATGGCCCACGAAGTTTCCCATATCCGCAACTACGATATTCGTCTTCAAACCACTGCTTTGGCTTTATCAGCGGCGGTTTCCTTATTAGCAGATATCGGAACGCGGGCTATGTGGTTTGGTGGGGGGCGTCGTCGTGATAATGATCGCGAAGGAGGAAGTTTGGAGGTCATTATGATGGTGGTCTCAATTTTAGCCTTGATTTTAGGGCCGATTGCAGCTTACCTGGCGCAAATGGCACTCTCACGTAATCGGGAATATCTAGCGGATGCTTCGGCAGTGGAGCTTACCCGAAACCCTCTGGGATTAATCAGTGCCTTGCAAAAAATCTCTAACAGTGAGCCGATGACGGAAGCCAATACAGCTAGTGCGTCCATGTACATTGCTAATCCTTTTAAGGATGGTTCTTGGACGAGTCTGTTTGATACTCACCCACCAATGGAAAAGCGTATCGAACGCTTACGGAATATGTAATAGTTAAAGGGCATGACTGCATAGGTCATGCCCTTTTAGCTTGGCTTAATTAAGCAAGGAACGCAAGAGGTCTACTTTTTGTTGGAGTTGTTGACCGATATCGGTGTCAGCTACCAGTTTACGGGTCGTTTCATGGTTGACTACGCGTGTCGTGGAGATGATATCATGATCATTTTGAATAGCATCCTTGCGGGAAGTGAAGGGATGGTGGGAAACTAAAACTAGCCCATAGGAATTGGAAAGTAAGGTGTAGCCCCCACGACCAGTGGTCTTTTGATAGGCTTTAGAATATCCACCATCAATGACTAACATTTTTCCCTGTGCCATAATCCCAGAGTGGCCACGCTTAACGGGAGTGTGGCCATTAATTACGTGACCAGTTTCAGGATTTAAACCAAAGGACTGTAATAAACGACAAACAAAGTCATAATCTTTACGTAATTCGAAGTAAGGTGTCCGAATTTCTTGGTGAGTAGTCTTATCAGCGATAAAGTAGCGTTCAAAGGTTGTCATGGCTTGTTTACCAAAAAGAGGTGAAATTGGCCCCTGCCATAGATACCAAAGTAAGTCTTGGTCATCTTGACTTGCTTCATTCAAATAAGCTTGTCGAATTAAACTATCAAAGAAGTTTAATAAGCTAATGCCTTGGTAATTGTGTCCTTTATGATGGAAAGTGACAAACTTACCATTTTTGTCTACAGGGACGCAACCGTGGACAAGAAGATTACCATTATATCGTAAATACATACTGCCATTTCGAACGATAAAGTCAAGGTGTTGGCGCAAACGGTAACTGTGGCGGAAAGAATACACCAGTTCACGGATGATTTCTTTTTCCTCGGCTAAGAGTTCATAAGGTTTTTGCGCATCTACTGTACCAAAGCAACTATTAATTAGGGGATAAGTATGTCCTTCAATAGTAATAGTTTGTTTTTGGTAATCAATTTTATCTAGTAAGAGACGGTTTTCCATCGCGAAGTCAGGTTGGCGGTCAATCACTTGTTTTTCAAGTTTAAATTGCATGATGGCTAAGGCTTGGTGGATTTGGGTAAGTTGAAGTTGGTCACCTTGGAATTTGAAGGCATCACCTTCTAGTAATTTGGGACGAAAACCAGGATTATCGTCGTAGTGTTCTTGGGCAAAGGTTGCTAAGTGGCGTAGGTTGATTCCATAAGCATCCTCAACAACCGCTAAATTATTATAGCGAGCACAAATTCGCAAAAGGTTCAAGAGACAAAGTTCTGAACCACTGGCAGCTCCAATCCATAAGATGTCATGATTACCCCACTGGATATCGACGGAATGATAATGCATTAGCCGGTCAATGATTTTATCAGGTTGGTTCCCGCGGTCGAAGATATCACCCAAAACGTGGAGGTGATCGACTACAAGTCGTTGAATGGTATAGCAAGTGGCAGTAATAAAGGCGTCAGCATCTTAAGATTTAAGAGATTTTTTAAGAGTTGGTCAAAATAACTACGCTTATCAAATTCATGGGCATTGGTATAAAGTAATTCTTCGGTGATATAGGCGAAGCTAGGATCTAGGGCTTTCCGAACCTTAGAGCGGGTATATTTAGTGGCTGTAAAGCGTAGCAATTCTAAGAGGTGATTGATAGTATCTAAATACCATTGCTCTAATTGGTTAGGGCTCAAATGAAGCGTGATGTCTTTGAGTTTATCTTGGGGGTAATAAATTAAGGTAGCGAAGTCCTGGAGGGAAGCTGGCGTCATCCGCCCACCAAAGACGGCTTGGATTTTAGTTTTAACATTGCCAGAACCATTCCGCAAGAGATGGTCGAAAGCAGGATACTCTCCGTGTAAGTCACTAACAAAGTGTTCTGTGGCTTTAGGAAGGTGGAGGATGGCTTCCAAGTTCATGATTTCGGTGATAACAGCTTCTTTGTTAGGGAATTTTTGTTGAATAAGTTCAAGAGCATAGGCCTCTTGTTTAAGCTTAGTGATTTCGTCCATAGATGTAATGTTTCCTTTCGCATAATCATGTCACCTATTCTAAACTTTTTAGAAGGCGCTTTCAACAGTCTTGAAAAGAAAAAACCAGAAGGTCGAACTCCTGGTCTACTGTGCTTAGGCTAAAGCAAAAATTTCATCAATTGTAACGACAACTACAGCGGCCTTTTCAAGTTTAGAACCTTCAAGGGCTTTTTTAGCGAATTCATCGTCTTCGTGAATTTCGGCGGTGCCATTAACACGGAAAGCTAAGTGATTTTTGGCGTCCCAACCAGCTACGGCAACCTTGTTATTAACTTTTACGTTAGCATAGGCATGGTCGTAAGTGTATTCGAAGTAAATCAAGTGGTTAGCGTCTAAGACACGCATGGAACCCTTAGGGCCAACTTGAGGAGTGCCATCCTCAGCAGCGGTAGATAAGAATAACATGGAGTCATTGAAAAATTGAATTTGAGTTTCATTTAAAGTGTTACCATCTAATTTTTTAGCCATAATAAAAACATCCTTTCATTCATCTTGTGTAAGATAAGCATAAATCTTTTCAATAAGCTAAATATATGCTAAAATGTAATCGTTGTCAATGATTGTGCACAACCTTTAGAAAAACTTACTAAAAATAATTTAATTTGTCAATAAATTGGAGGGTAAAATTATGGAATTAACAGTAACAAAAGAAGCCAGCAAGAAATTAAGTCCCTATCTCACTGATTCTAAATACGATCTCTTGTTAGATTTTGACGATGGGGTAGGATCGCTATCCAAAGTTGGGGTTTGCTCTTTAGATTCCAACTTCCGAGTGGTGGCGGTCAAGCACGGTGATTATGCCAAGGATTATAATGAAGTTCTGGAAAGTAATGTTGGTCCTTTCCGCTACAAGGATTACTCTGATATGTACATGGATAAGGTTATGCGTCTGGAATTGAACCCTAACAATCAAATGTTACGGTTGATTGGAAATGGCTCCGGTGAGTTGACCGCAAGTGTGGCGCTTTTGGATATGTCCACACAAGCTTAGTGATACTATCTGTGCGAGCAATTTATTTGAAAAAAATAAATTGTGCCATATATAATCAAAAATATAAAGTAAGTCAAAGTTACGAGGAGGAAAAAGTATGTCAGTAGAAAAAAGAGCCTTGTTAAAATTGTCGAAACAATATAACCGTTACCAAGCCCTTTTGAAAAAATACACCCAACTTAATGATCATTTTCCGATACACCTTGACCAAGGGAAGGCTGGTTTTTTCATTGTTGGTTATCTAGCTCAAAATCCTGACGCTAGTGCAGTTGCGATTAAGCAAGCTACTAGTACTAAGGTGGCGGACTTTGATACGACTTTAACCGAATTAATAACGAGGGACTTGGTAAGTGAAAATGATGGCAAGTATCGTTTAACTAAGCAAGGTTTAGAGTTACGTGATGGCTTGGAAGCACGACGTGACCGGATTGCTAGTGAGGCTTTCCAAGGTTTGAATGAAGCTGAACAAGCGCAATTTTATCAATTGATGTCTAAACTGGTGGCGGAATACGCTAGTCGCGATATTGACTATGATCAAGTAGAAAAAGCTTAATTTTTGACCGTCACTTTGGTGGCGGTTTTTAGTTAATGAGATTTTTTTGCAAAAGTGCGTTGTGCATAATATAATTAAAATTAAGAGATACATAAGTAAGGGAGGCAGAGTTATGATAGAACATCGTCCAGATAAACTAGAAGATGAATTATGTTTTGCAATCTATAGTGCTCAAAAAAGATATAGTAAGTTTTATTCAGAATCATTAAAGCCGTTTGAATTAACTTATTCCCAATACATTACCTTGTTGGTTTTATGGGAAGAAAAGCGGCCCTTATTGGTTAAAGAAGTAGGTGAACGCCTCGGACTTGATACCGGGACACTGACGCCCATGTTACGACGGATGGAGAAAAAAGGGTGGTTAACGCGGAGTCAAGGTCAAGATGATGGGCGTCGGGTTTATATTGAATTAACGCCCAAGGGTTTAGATGCGGAAACTCCAATTAAAGATGCAGTAGAATCCTGTTTCTCCCATGTTAATATGAATGAGGAAGAATATAAGCAAAGTGTGGCTAAAATTAGTCAAATTGCCGAATTTTTAGAAGCTAATAATCGCTTACTATCCCAAAGATAGATAAATGTCCAGGAGTTATTTTCTGGGCATTTTTAGTTTTGCGGTTTCCTTTTTGGAGCAGATACGTTACAATTACATGGACAAATCAGAAACTGGAAATAGAAAGGATACCTATAAATATGAGAATGCAACTGAGTGAGGTGGCCCAAGCCCTCGACTTTCCGATCGCGGAAGGATTTGATCAAGTTGAAATTACTAGCGTGAGCTTTGATAGTCGGAGTTTGGAACCAGGGGCGCTGTTTATTCCTTTAGTAGGTGAAAATGATGGTCATAGCTATATTCAAAGTGCTATTGATCACGGTGCGGTCGCTACTTTATGGCAAGCTGATCATGCGGATTTGCCAACACTACCAGCTATTGTAGTTGAAGACAGTTTGCAAGCTTTACAAAAACTTGCTAAGTACTATTTGATGAAGATTAACCCCAAAGTAGTGGCGGTTACGGGTAGTAATGGTAAGACGACAACTAAGGATATGACGGCTGCTATTCTAGCCACAACTTTTAACGTCCAAAAGACCTTTGCTAACTTCAACAATGAAATTGGGGTTCCAATGACGCTTTTAGCTATGGAACCAAATACTGAAGTGGTTGTTGTGGAAATGGGGATGGATCATCCAGGGGAGTTGGATGCCCTCAGTAAGTTGGTTGAGCCTGATGTGGCTGTGATTACCATGATTGGTGAAGCCCATATTGAGTTCTTTAAGGAAAGAGGCAAGATTGCTGACGCTAAGATGGAAATTACCCATGGTCTCAAAGAAGATGGGGTTTTGATTTATAATGGGGATGAACCACTCTTGCGGGAAAGAACGCAAAACTTAATTCAAGAAACCCGAACTTTTGGTTTGGCGGAAAATGACGAGCTCTATGCCCAAGACATCGTAAGTGATGCTCAAACTACCAACTTCAGGGTAGCGAATTTTGATCAGGTTCTTACAATTCCAATGCTTGGGGCTTATAATGTCAATAACGCTTTAGCAGCCATTTCCGTTGGTCTGTTATACCAAATTGAATCAAGTCAAATCATGGCAGCCTTGAAGAATTTCCAAGTAACGGAAAACCGCACCCAATGGGTAAGCGGGCAGGATGGTTTGCGCATTTTAAGCGATGTTTACAACTCTAACCCAACGGCGGCTAAGGAAGTTTTAGCCGCCTTCAGCCAAGTGCCTACGGATGGTCGCCGAATTGCGGTGCTTGGTGACATGCTGGAATTGGGGGATGATGCACCGGAAATGCACGCGAGTTTGGCAGAAAAAATCGTGGGTGATAAGCTAGCGGTCGTCTACCTCTACGGTTCTTTGATGGCTAACTTAGCCCAAAAATTACGTGATCAAGGTTATACGGGGCAAATTCATCACTATCCAAAAGAAGAACAAACTAAATTAATTGCCGACCTCCAACAAGATGTGACTGGCAAGGATATTGTTATGTTGAAAGCTAGTCATGGTATGCACTTGGAAAATGTTTTAACAGCTCTGAAAGCGTAAACTATTTGTATCAAGCGCATATTAATGCTATGATTATCAAGACACTTTAAAACCGTTATTTAATTTGCTGGAGATTCACTTGTGTTAGAGTCCCAGCAACCCCGCCGGATTGCGGGTTTTCCAATATAAGGAGGAACAATTTTTTGAAATTTAATGAATTAGGGCTGGAAGAAGACTTACTAAAAGCAATTGAACGTAGTGGATTTGAAGAAGCAACACCGATTCAATCCGAAACGATTCCCTTGGCTTTGGCAGGTTTAGATGTCATTGGTCAGGCACAAACAGGGACAGGGAAAACTGCGGCTTTTGGTTTACCAGTCTTACAAAGAGTGGATACTTCAAAGAGAGCGATTCAAGCGGTGATTATTTCACCAACGCGTGAATTGGCCATCCAGACCCAAGAAGAACTTTACCGCTTAGGAAAAGATAAGCGGGTTAAAGTTCAAGTTGTTTACGGGGGAGCTGATATTCGGCGTCAAATCCACCAATTAAAGAACAACACTCCTCAAATTTTAGTCGGGACACCTGGCCGTTTATTGGACCACGTGAACCGTAAGACCGTTGATTTAAGTCAAGTTCAAACTTTAATTTTAGACGAAGCTGATGAAATGTTAGACATGGGATTCTTGGACGATATTGAAGCCATTATTGCCAAGGTTCCAGCTGAAAGACAAACTTTGCTTTTCTCTGCCACGATGCCAAAGGCGATTTTAAACATCGGCGAAAAGTTTATGACAGATCCAACGACGGTTAAAATTAAGGCTAAAGAACTGACTACTGACTTAGTGGATCAGTACTTTGTGCGGGCACGTGATTATGAAAAATTCGATATTATGACGCGGATTTTAGACGTACAAGCCCCGGAATTAACCATCGTTTTTGGGCGTACCAAGCGTCGGGTAGACGAATTGTCCAAAGGTTTAGAAGCCCGCGGTTACAATGCTGCCGGGATTCACGGTGATTTGACCCAACAAAGACGAATGACCATCTTGAAGAAGTTTAAGGCTGGTCAATTAGATATCTTGGTAGCAACTGATGTGGCTGCGCGTGGTTTAGATATTTCTGGGGTGACTCACGTCTATAACTACGACATCCCACAAGACCCAGAAAGCTACGTCCACCGGATTGGTCGGACCGGGCGGGCCGGACATCACGGGACTTCTGTAACTTTTGTAACACCTAATGAAATGGACTACCTACGTGTGATTGAAAAATTGACCAAGAAGCGTATGGAACCATTAAAGCCACCAACAGCTAAGGAAGCCTTTGCTGGGCAAGTGGCTTCTGCCTTAGCAGAAATTGATGATTTAGTTGCGAAGACGGATGATGACAAGTATGCGGATCAAGCACAGGTACTCTTAGAAAAATATGATGCCCAAACTTTAGCTATGGCGCTTTTGAACCAAATGACCAAAGATGATGCCAGTCAAGTGCCTGTTAAGATTACACCGGAACGACCTTTACCACGTCGGCGTAATAGTGGGAAGCGTAATGGTTACCGTGGTAACAACAAGTGGCGTAAAGACAATCGTGGTAGTCGCAATGACTGGCGCGATAAGAAGCGTGGTGGCGACCGCAATAAGAAGGATCGCTCTCGTGATCGTTTCGAACGGCGTCAAAAAGGCGGTAAGCGTAACTTTACAATTCGCACAAAACAAGATTAAATTAGGAGAGAAGCCAAGGTGCTTCTCTTTTTTTCTGGAGGTGAAAATATGAAGC
>NZ_BAMI01000056.1 GCF_000615765.1 Ligilactobacillus equi DSM 15833 = JCM 10991
TTTGAGATTGACAAAAGGTGGCAGCAATTTTATTAATAGGGCCACCAAAGTCAAAACCAATCATAGCTCCAACAATTGCTCCTAAAGAGGTTCTAGACATTCCTTGAATTGAGGAAAGGTGATGGTTAATTGACGCAACTGCTATAGCAAGTGGACTAGCTACGAATAAACCTATAAGTACACAAGGAATAATAGTTCCTATAATAGGATAAATTAGCGCTGTAAAGACTGACGCATATGGGTGTTTTATATAGATTTTTTTAAGTAGTAAAATGGTATTACCAACTAATAACCCACTAAGTATGCTACCTAAGAATCCACAGTTAAGTGATGCTGTTAAGTAGGTGGTAATAAAACCAGGGGCTAATCCAGGCTTACCAGCCATGCTATATGCTAAATATGCTCCAAAAACTGGAATGTAAAGCATCATTCCGATTTGTCCAACATTATATAATTGAAAAATTAAACCATCACTAGGATTAGGGATTCGATGACTACCAGTTAACATAATGGGGATGGCGGATAAGACACCACCAATAACGATAAATGGTAACATGTAACCCGTTGCTGTCATTAGACGTTTTAAAATAGATTTATAGATATTTTTTGAGTTAGGAAGCTTATTAGAATTAATATTATATGTGGTGGCTTTTGAAGTAAGTAATTGTTTTACTTCTTTTTCATTTCCATGAATTATAATATTTCTAAAGTTTTTATGCACCATTAAACGTGAAATATACGCAATAATGTTTAGGTGGAGGTTACTCTTTGTTTTTTCGGGGACTAAAATTAAAAAAATGAAATTAACATAATTATGATTATCCCAAAGTATTGGGTTAAGTAACTTTCCAACTAAAATTGTTGCTTGCTTTACGGCAGAAGAACGTGCATGCGGGAGACTAATACTATCACCGATGTAGGTGGGCAATTCTGATTCTCGAGCAAATATAGCTTTTTCAATATTTGCTTTGTCAGAAATAATATTGTGATTTAATAAATAGTCTGTAATGTTGGTAATAGCTTCTTTTTTAGTTTTGGCACCCATACTAAATAATGTTTCAATTCTGACATAATGATTTTGAATTTTTATCATAGTTGAGTCAACACCTTTCAACTATTGCAGCAGTAGCAGTTTTTCCATAAAATCATCAGGATCCTTAGAATTTACAAGCTCAGAAATTTTTTTATCATTCCGAATTAAAGAATAGAAGTACTTATATAATTTATCAATTTCGACTTCTACTTGATCATTTAAAGCCATATAAAATGCAATGTGAACACGATTTTCTCCCCACTTAATAGATTTTTTATTGATGAAGACACTAATTGTGGGGACATTTACAAAAGTTGGGTTACCATGAGGAATAGCAACATTACGTAATCCAGTAGATGATAGTTTTTCCCTATTTAGTGAAGCTTCTAACATTCCTTTGCGAACATAGTTGTTATTTTGCAGATTATCTACAATTTTTGTGATGACGTCACTCGGCGTCAAGTTATCCTCGTTAGCCATGATAATATTGTCTTTTTTTATTAACCTTAGGAAGACATTATTTCCATATTGCTCTCGTTTAATTCGATCAAATTCTTTTTCAAGAAATAGTTCATCACTTTTCGATAGTAATGGAGATACTTTTATAATATTTGTGTTAACGTTTTCTATTTCAATAGTACTAATGATCAAATCAAAGTTCAACTGTTGGTTTTTTACGAATTCATCTTCTGAGATAGTTTTGACTATTTCAATTCTATCACTATATTTTTGCTCAATTTCTTGTTTTAGCAAAACAGAGGAGCCATACCCTGATGAACAAATAATTAGAATACGAATTTTACTACTTGTTAGATTAACTTGTCGATGAATAAATGCTTCGAAGTGCAGTGTAATGAATCCCACCTCACTTTCAGTTATGCTTATGCTAAGTAACTCACCGAGGTTCTTGCTTAAAGCTAATGCATTATCGAAAGCAACAGGATATTTTCTCTTAATTTCATCTTTATAAGGATTATCCATATAAACATTTAGTTTATAGCGAGTAATTAGTTCGTAAAGATGGTTAGTTAAATTTTTGATTAAAATATCGTCATAGCGAGGAATGACTTTTTCAAGTATTTTCTTCAAATTACCTTTATTGATAACAATTTTATTGATTGTAATATCCCGTTTTAAATTTTTATTTTCTATAAAAATTAAGTCGTGATTAGTATATTCCAAAGCATCAGTAGTTATTGAAAGGTTAAACTCAGAAGATATCAAATAAATAAAGATACTAAGATTATCTGAACTATATTCATCGAACATGTTATTTTTAGGATATTGATTATATTGCTTAAAAAGAGCAATTTCAATGGCGGTGTGAATAATTAACAATTCATACATACGTCTTTCAATCAAGAGCCCTGTTAAATGAACAAAATTTTCAATGACATTGCTAATTCTAGTAAAAATCTCTTCAGGAAAAAGAGTAGGCATGTTCTTTGTAAAAGTATATTTATATCGCATTTTATTTTGAATAACATAAGCTTTTGATTTCAGGTGATTTTGTACATATTTAGTCAGTGCATCTTTAGTAATATTACTATTTGGGTCGACAGAAATACCTTTTTTTGAACTATAAATTTCTAAGTTGTAATTATTTTTTAAATATTCTATTTTTCTGATTAAAGTGGATTTACTAATGAATAGTTTATCAGCTAAATCGTCGAGTGAGATGGCATTATTAGTTTGAATTAGCATACTGAGGATTCTAGCAGTGATGTCTGTATTTACGACGTTCTCAGTAAGACTAGTTGTATGTTTTAAACGTTTAAGATCACCTTCGATATATATTCCTTTATTTCTTTTTCTAATTAAACTAAGATTTTTTGAGTTAAGATATACTTCAACATCATTAAGATATTTTGCAACAGTACGTTTTGATAAGCCAGTATACTCTTGGATATCGCTATAGTGTACTAATTTTTTTGTCAAAAGTAGGGCTATTATATCATTAATTACTTGCTTTTCTTTTTTTCTTATATTCATTATTCTACCCCCTCGTAATAAGTATACTTTATGACAATAATTATGTTCAAAGCCAATATATTAAACTAATTAAAAGTATACTTTTAAAGGGATAACCAGTATGTGGCGAGAAAAATTATTGTTGTCCCTATGGGTAATGATAGATTTTTTAGTAAACTTATTGTAATTAGTGCACTTAGATTTACCTTGATAAGTTTAAAGAAGTTTTTTAAAGGTATACCAACAAGAGATTGTAACCGCTTTAATAAAGGATATAATTAAAAGTGTAAATAAGAGAAATAACCAAAGACGTCTAAGTAATTTCTAAATTTACCTAATTATTGGTAAAAGAGGTGTGAAGTAAATGTCAGAAACAAAACCAGTATCTATTGAAACATATTTTGATTTGAATGTGAAAACAAAACAAGAAGCTATTTCAAAAATAGGAGCGTATCTTGCAGATAAAGGATTTGTAATTGATGTGGACGCATTTGTAGCAGATGTTTTTTCAAGGGAAGATGAATTACCTACGTATATTGGTCATAATATCGGTCTTCCACACTCGAAGAGTGACCATGTTAAAAATGCGGTTGTTGTGGTTGGAAGATTAAATAATCCAATCATTTGGAATAATGATAATCAAGTTGATTTAATTTTTTTAATTGCAGTTCCCAAGAAATCCGCAGGGGATTTACATCTTAAAATTTTAGCACAGTTGGCTAGATCATTAATGCATGAAGATTTTAGAAACGGTTTACGTAATTTAGATTCCGAGGAAGTTAAACAACTAATGTACGATAATACTGCGTTAGGTTCCGATACGGGGGGGAAATTATAATGGAAAATAAAAAGAAAACAGCCTGGTGGGCTACAGCACAAAAGCATTTAATGACAGCTACTGGATATATGATTCCTTTTGTGGTCGCTGGTGGTGTGATTTATGCAGTAGCTGTCATGTTAACAGGACAGGCAGCAGCACCAACTCCCAAGGATGGTTGGATTTATCAACTTAGTTTGGTAGGTTCAGCAGGTTTAGCATTGTATATTCCAGCTTTGGGTGGTTACTTTGCTTTTAGTTTAGCTGGACGGCCGGGAATTGCACCTGGTTTTATTACAGCGTACTTAGCTGTTCAAATTCACACAGGTTTTATTGGTGGGATTTTAGGTGGTTTAATTGCAGGTTTAACAGTCCAACAATTATTAAAGATTAAAATCTCTTCACATTACAAGGTTCTAGGATCTATTTTCCTTTATCCACTGGTGGGAACGTTGATTCCAAGTGCAATTATGCTATTTATTATTGGGCCAGTTGCTACATTTATGAATTGGATGACTACATCTTTAGCGTCCATGGGTGGAGCGGCTCGTGTTCCATTGGGTGCATTAATTGGTGGTATGTTAGGGGTTGACATGGGTGGCCCAATTAACAAGGTTGCTGCTACGTTCTGTCAAACTCAAGTTGAAAAACTTCCATTCTTGATGGGGATTATGGGACCTGCAGTTGCTACACCACCAATTGGTATGGGAATTGCTACACTATTATTCCGTAAAAAGTTTAGTGCTGAAGAACGTCAAACAGGCCTTGCTGCTATCTTAATGGGGTGTTGTGGTATTACAGAAGGGGCAATTCCATTTGCCACTTCTGATCCAGTACGTGTTATCCCAGCTAATACAATTGGTTCAATTGTTGCTGGTATGATTTCTGCTTACTTCGGTGTTGTGAGTCACGCTCCTTGGGGTGGTTTAATCACACTTCCAGTTGTCGGTGGCCGAATCTGGTATGTAGTTGCAGTTCTTGTAGGTTCACTTGTAACAGCTGCAATTGTTGGTTTCTGGAAGAAAGATTGGAAGGAAGAAGTTGAAGAATTAAGTGAAGACGATGACTTTGATCTTGATGTAGAAACATTTTAATTAAAGGGTTACGAGGAGGATTTTAATTATGAATATTGTAGGTATTACGTCTTGTCCTAGTGGGGTGGCTCATACTTATATGGCAGCCGAATCCTTGGAACAAGCTGCTAAAGCAAATGGTATTGGGGTAAAGATTGAAACTCAAGGTAGCTCCGGTCCAGAAAATGTGTTAACTGCAGAAGAAATTAAAAATGCAGACTTTGTTATTTTGACAAATGATACTGCTATCTCTGGTACAGAACGCTTTAAGGGTAAAAAAGTTATTCAATTAAGTGCGCAAAAGATTATCGCTAAATCAGATGCTTTAATGAAAAAACTATTAACAATGTAAATTTATAGGCTGAAATGTTTGAAATTTTGGAAGGAAGTAATAAAAATGACTGAATCAAATGCTATTTCATTACGTGCAACTGTGCAAAATATGTTGAAACTTCAAAAAGAAAAAAATCGCTACTCAACACTTGTAGGTATTGGACCAATGTCTCCTAATTTATTACAAGCTAGTTTTGAGTTAGCGCGTGATTATGATTTTCCACTAATGTTCATCGCTAGTCGTAACCAGGTAGACAAAGACGAGCTTGGTGGTGGTTATGTAAATGGCTGGAACCAACAAACATTTGCTAAAGATATAAAAGCAATTGCTGATAAAGTTAACTTTGATGGTTTGTACTATCTGTGTCGTGACCACGGTGGTCCATGGCAACGTGACGAAGAACGTAATGCTCACTTACCAGTGGAAGAAGCAATGAAGCTAGCTAAAGAATCATACTTAGCTGATATTGAAGCAGGCTTTGACCTTCTTATGATTGACCCAACTAAGGATCCATTCCAAATTGGTAAGGTTGTTGATTTAGATAAGGTTATCGATTGGACTGTAGAATTATTGGAATACTGTGAAACTGAACGTAAGAAGAGAAACTTGCCAGAAATTGCTTATGAAGTAGGTACTGAAGAAACAAATGGTGGTTTGACGTCAACTGATAAGTACGAATTTTTCATCCAACGCCTTCAAGAAGAATTAAATAAGCGTGATTTACCAATGCCAACATTTATTGTTGGTCAAACGGGTACACTTACTCGTTTAACTGAACAAGTAGGTCACTGGAATTATGCAAATGCGATTGATTTAGCTAAAATGGCAGCTAAGTATGGTGTTGGTTTGAAAGAACACAATGCAGATTATATGAATGATGAAACATTATTATTGCACAATCCTTCACACATTACAGCTTCTAACGTAGCACCTCAATATGGTACAGAAGAAACGAGAGCATATTTGAAGTTGGTTAAGGTTGAAGAACGGTTGGCTAAAGAAGGTTTAGTTAAAGAACCTTCTAAGTTGTACGATGTTCTTTTGGATAAAGCAATTCGTACAGAACGCTGGCGTAAGTGGATGGAAGGTGACGATGTTAATTTGAAAGTCGACGATATTTTAGCTAATGAAGAACTTTCACAACAAATTTTGGACATTTCTGGTCACTATGCATTTAACGACGATGAAGTGAAGGCAGAAATTAAGAAGTTATTTGCTAATTTAAATGCAAATAGCATTGATGCTCAAAGATTTGTCGTGGAACACATCAAGCGTCCAATCTTACAATATGTAATTGACTTAAACTTAACAGGATTAACTACAGACGTTAAAAATATTTAATAGCATAGGCTAAGTAACGGCGAAAGTAGTTACTTAGTTATGCTTTAAGGAGTGGCTTTCTGTGAAAAAGTATATATTTTGGGATCTTGATGACACACTATACGATCAAGAGTTACCTTTTGTGAATGCTTTTAAAACTAGTTTTCCTGAGATAAAAGTTTCCAATTGGGATAAATTATATAAGTTATTTAGGCAAAAATCAGACGAAGTGTTTCCACTATTTCCTAATACCCAAGAAAATATTGAAAATATGTGGCTTGCTAGGATGCAGTTGACGCTTAAAGATATGGAGTATTTTGCTTCTAATACTCAAATTTTAAGTTTTCAAGAAGTTTATAATGAAAACCTAAAATCTATTCACTTATTTACTGGTGTTGAAGAGTTGCTAAAAATATTAATAAGTAAAAACACTTTTCTGGGTATAATTACCAACGGCAATTTAAAGCACCAAACAAATAAGATGAAAGCATTACAAATTTTAAATTATATTCCTGAGGATAGAATCTTTATTTCGTCAGAATTAGGAATCAGTAAGCCGGACCCAAAGATTTTCCAAGTAGTTGCAGGTAAGTTAGATATATCTACGAGTGATATCATTTACATCGGTGATAACTATCTTAATGATGTGTATGCTGCAAAAAAAGCGGGTTGTGAGTCAATCTGGTTTAACCATCGTAGCCATAATATATCGGATATGTCGATAGAACCTGATTTAGAGATATCTACTTTTGATAAAATTGATAAAATTTTAGAATTTATAAAAACTAAGTGAGGCAAAGTAAAATGAAATTCTTTTTAGATACAGCAAATACAGATGATATTCGTAAATATGCAGAGTTAGGACTAGTTGATGGGGTTACAACAAACCCAACCTTGATTTCTAGAGAAGGTCGTGACTTTGAAACTGTTGTTAAGGAAATCACAACAATTGTAAGTGGTCCAGTTTCAGCAGAAGTTACAGCTACAAAAGCTGATGAAATGATTGAACAAGCTCGGAGTGTCGCTAAGTGGGCTGATAACATTGTTGTGAAAATTCCAATGACTGAAGAAGGTTTAAAGGCTGTACGCGTAGTTAGTCAAGAAGGTATTAAGACTAATGTAACTTTGATTTTTTCCGTAGCTCAGGGTTTGTTGGCTGCTAAGGCAGGTGCAACATACATTTCACCATTCTTAGGTCGTTTAGATGATATTGGATCTAATGGGGTTCAATTAATTAAGAACCTGCGCAAGGTACTTGACAACTACGACTTTGATACTGAAATTATTTCAGCTAGTGTTCGTGGCGTACAGCATGTAGAAGAAGTTGCTTTAGCTGGTTCTGACATTGCAACAATACCAGCAAGTGTCTTTGGTAAAATGTTTAAGCACCCATTGACTGATAATGGTCTAGCTAGCTTTATGAAAGATTGGGCTGAATTTGAAGAAAATCAAAAAAAATAAGAAGGTGAGAACATGTTTGATAAAGTTGATCAATTAGGTGTAAATACAATCCGCACTCTTTCAATTGACGCGATTCAAAAAGCTAATTCAGGTCACCCAGGTTTACCAATGGGTGCAGCACCGATGGCTTATGTTTTATGGACACGCCATATGAATATTAATCCAAGTACACATCTGACTTGGAAAAATCGTGACCGCTTTATTTTATCAGCTGGGCACGGATCGGCCTTATTATACAGTATGTTGCACCTTTCAGGTTATGATGTAACGATTGAAGATTTGAAGCAGTTTAGACAATGGGGTTCCAAGACTCCAGGTCATCCAGAGTATGGTCACACTGATGGTGTGGAAGCAACAACAGGACCATTGGGACAAGGTGTTTCGATGGCTGTCGGGATGGCAATGGCAGAACAACATTTGGCTGCTAAGTATAATAAACCAGGTTATCCAGTAATTGACCACTACACCTACACACTTGTAGGTGATGGTGACCTAATGGAAGGTGTCTCACATGAAGCTGCTTCCTTAGCGGGTCACCTAAAGTTAGGCAAGTTGATTGTTTTATATGATTCTAACGGTATTTCATTAGACGGACCTACCTCAGCTGCATTTACTGAAAATGTAGGCGCTCGTTTCCAGGCTTATGGGTGGGAACACATCTGTGTAGAGGATGGAAATGATTTAGCCGCAATTGATGCAGCCATTAAGTTGGCTAAGAAGAACACCTCTAAACCGTCATTAATTGAAGTTAAGACAACAATTGGATATGGGGCTGAAAAACAAGGAACTAACAGTGTTCACGGGAATCCTTTAGGTGAAGATGGTGTTAAGTTTGCTAAAAAATCTTACGGATGGGACTACCCTGAATTTACTGTACCAGCAGAAGTGGCACAACGCTTTAAAGAAGAAATCCAAGATAAAGGTAAAAAATTAGAAAAACAATGGGATGCAATGTTTGCTGCATACCAAAAAGAATACCCAGAACTTGCACAAAAACTTTCCGACGGTTTCTCAAGCAAAGAATTAGGTACTCTTCAAGATATTTTACCACAATATGATGAAAATGATAGTATTGCCACCAGATCAGCTAGCGAAAAAGCTATTAATGCATTAGCACCAAAATTACCTCAATTATGGGGTGGGGCAGCTGATTTATCGAGTTCCAATAAAACAATGATAGCTGGCGAAGCAAACTTTCAACCAGGTTCATACGAAGGTCGTAATTTGTGGTTTGGTGTTCGTGAATTCGGAATGGCATGCGCTATGAATGGTATTATGCTACATGGTGGTACCAGAGTATACGGAGGAACATTTTTCGTATTTAGCGATTACTTAAAAACAGCAATTCGGTTATCTGCTTTACAAAAGCAACCTGTAATTTATGTGTTAACTCACGATTCCGTTGCAGTTGGTGAAGATGGACCAACCCACGAACCAATTGAACAGTTAGCGGGTTTACGGGCAATTCCAAATGTGCAAGTTTTACGTCCGGCAGATGGAACTGAAACTTCAGCAGCTTGGGAAGTAGCTTTGAATACACTCGACAAGCCAACGTTACTTGTTTTGAGTCGTCAAAACCTTAAGACGCTACCATTACCTCAAAGTGATGTATTTAAAGGTGTTGATAAAGGCGGTTATGTTGTTGCACAATCAAGTAAAAAAATCGCTGATGGTATCTTAATCGCTACTGGATCAGAAGTTAATTTAGCGCTAAGTGCCCGTGAAGAACTCTTAACTAAAGGACAAGACGTTTCGGTTGTATCTCTTCCAAGTTTAGAAAGATTTGAACAACAAGATGACAAATACAAAAATTCAGTCCTTCCTCCAGAAGTAACAAAGAGAGTTACAATCGAAGCAGCATCGACCTTTGGCTGGGCTAAATATGCGGGTAGTGTCGGATTAACTTTAGGTATTGATGACTTTGGAGCATCTGCCCCCGGGAATTTGGTGCTTGATAAGTGTGGTATGAATACTGAAAATGTGGTTAATAGCTTCTTAGGTTTATAATTAGATGCTATTACACTGAGCCTAACGATTAAGAAATTAATCGTTAGGCTTTTTTATATAAAGTGAGGTGGGAATATTATGACCAAAAAACTTGCACTTGTTATACACAAGGATATAGTTGATGAATCAAAGCTAAAATATGATAATTTGGAGTTAATTTCAGTACAGAAGTTTAGAGAATTTCTATATGATTTTGAAGGATTTAAAGATTTAGAAAAGAAAGCGCAATTAGATGATAAGTCACTAATCTTATCTTATCAAAAGCTTGAAGAAGCAATGCTAAAAGGTAAGAAATTATTATTTTCGATTTTTGAAAATAATAAATTTGAGGGCGAATTATTTCAAAATAGTCTTGAAGAATTAGTTGAAAAATACCATTATGATTTATTAAAATTAAAGGTGTCTTCGGTAGCGGTGAGTGATAAATATGCTCATCCAGGCTATTTTAAGGATAGTTACAGTCGACGCGATGCTTCATGTAGTGTCGTTTTAAAGCAAGCTATTAGTAATGAGGATTTAGTAATATTAAGTAATTTTCTAGGAGGACAAACTTATGAGTGAAATTAAGCTAATTGCCATTGATATCGATGGGACTCTGGTTAATTCGAAGAAAGAGTTAACTGAAGGGGTTAAAGTGGCAATTAAAGAAGCGAAAAATCAAGGAATTAAGGTGGTAATTTGTACCGGACGGCCTCTTCCTGGAGTAACTAAACTTTTGAAAGAATTAGAACTAGATAATCAAGATGATCAATATGTGGTTTGTTTTGGCGGGAATGTGGTTGAAACAACGTCAGGTAAGCCATTATATCAAAATGGAATTTCCTATGAAGACTTTGTTGATTTAGAGTCGATTGCTCGTAAGAAAAATCTTCACTTCCAAGTGATTAGTCCAGATAGAATCTATACTAGCAACAAGGATATCGGCTACTATACCTTATATGAAGCTAATCTTGTTTCTATGGGAATTTCTTATCGAACGCCAGAAGAAATGAAAGATATTCCAATGGTAAAAGGGATGTTTATTGATGAACCGGAAATTTTAGACCCAGCGATTGCTGACCGGACATATTTTGCGCCATTAGAAGACCGCTTGGAATTTACTAAAACAGCTGCTTTTTATTATGAGGCATATACCAAGGGGGTTAATAAAGGAACTGCTTTAGATAAGTTGTGTGATATTTTGGGATTAACAGCTGATAATGTAATGGCTATCGGAGATGAAGAAAACGATATTCCAATGTTAGAATTCGCCAAAACAGCTGTTGCGATGGAAAATGCCGTACCTGCTGTGAAAGAAGTCGTGAATGAATTGACGGCTGACAATGATCATGACGGGGTAGCGAAGGCAATCAAACGTCTTGCGCTAAAATAAAGAGAGGGGCGATTTTATGAAGTTAGCACCATCAATTTTAAGTGCAGATTTTGCTAATTTAGCAACAGAGATTGGAAAAGTAGCTGATGCTGAGTATATTCACATTGACATAATGGACGGACATTTTGTGGATAATCTAACCTTTGGGGCTAATGTTGTTAAGGCTCTGCGTCCATACTCTAAACAAGTTTTTGATTGCCATTTAATGGTAACCAATCCAGAAAATATGCTAGACGTTTTAAAACAAGCAGGAGCGGACATTGTCGGAGTTCACTATGAAGCGTGTCCACACTTACATAGGACTTTAGTGAAGATTAAAGAGCTGGGTATGAAGGCGGAAGTTGTTATTAACCCAGCAACTCCAGTAAGTGTAATCGAACCAGTTTTAGCGATAGTTGATCAAGTGTTAGTCATGACAGTTGACCCAGGTTTAGGCGGACAAGTATTCTTGCAAGAAACATTATCAAAAATTAGTCAACTTGCAAAATACAAGCACCAACATGCCCTAAACTTTGAAATTGAAGTTGATGGGGGAATTAACGACCAAACTATTCAACTAGCTAAGAAAGCTGGCGCAACCGTGGCGGTAGCGGGATCCTATGTATTTAGGGTAGAGAACCCAGTTGAACGGCTAAACGCTTTACGCATAGGTGCAGCGGAGAGAAGATAACTAGTTTTTCTGATTAACGACTAGCGAAGATGTTATTTGGACGGATTTAGTGCTTACTAAAGTGAACTTTACGAATAATATAACGACAAATTTTTAACCTTGTCGTTATATTGCACCGTAGTACAAAGTTTACTGGTAAATGTTGAAATCACACGTTTTTCGGGTGTTAATTGGCATACAAATTATGCATCAAAATAGACTTTTTTAAACGATATAACGACAAGTTTTTTACTTTGTCGTTATATTTTAAAATGTCGTCGTTATATTTAAAAAGGTTGCTTCAGGGATCCTGGTGAAGTGCAACAAAAAAGTTAGACAAAAACAAAATATATTTTAAGCAGCTAAGACATGGGTCCGGTAATCAACTGGGCTCATGTTTTTTGTTTTGTTCGAAATTCGGTCGTTATTATACCAATTGATATACTTTCTGAAGAGCCATGTGAACTCAGCTATGTCCTTACAGCTCTTGATTTCAGGTAGCGATTCGATTTTGAAAAGGTGAAAAAACTCTCCATAGGGGCATTATCTAAACAATTTCCCTTGCGGGACATACTTTGGGTTAGACCCAATGAATCAATCTTTTCACGATAGTAGTCCAATTGATAGTGCCAACCTTGGTCAGAGTGAATAATGGGATTAACACCTTCAGGAAGTTTGTCTTCAAGTTGTTTTAACGTGTCCGTAATCAGCAGTTTATTTGGACTTTGGCTGATAGAAGCAGCTAAAACCTTAGCCTGGTCCAAGATGATTGACATATAGGCCCAAGTAGAATTACCTAAACGTATCTGTGAAACGTCAGTATGAAGGACGGTGTAGGGATTAGTGGCATCAAATGTTTGATTCAGTAGGTTTCGAGCCACCTTACCAATTGTACCTTTGTAAGAAGAATATCGGTCATTCTTAGGTCGATTGTACATCGCCAGTTGGACGCCTAATTCGCTCATTAAGCGACATAAGGTCGCTTCAGCCATATGGTAACCCGCCTCTTGGAGGAGTGGCAGTATACGGCGGTAGCCGTATGTGTAATTTCCCATCCACTTGCCTTTTTCCGCTATTCACGCTCTATCTTAACTTGCCGGAGTTCTTGTTTCAACGCCTCCATTTCGTCGTTTTCCTTCTTCAATATTTTACGGGCATTCTTCTTACTTATCTTTGACATCTTACTTGGCCTACCTTTCTTCTTCGGTTTCAAGGCCTCTAGTCCACCATCCCTAAATAAATAACTTGAACCATATAGATACCTGAGAACACAAGAGATTATAGGAAGAGGCAACTTCAGACATTGAAAAATCATTATTTAGGTAGTAGTTTATCACATAGAGCTTGAAATCAACAGAAAATTCACGCCTAGAATGTCGTAAATT
>NZ_BAMI01000055.1 GCF_000615765.1 Ligilactobacillus equi DSM 15833 = JCM 10991
TATGTATACATATAAATATACGTATAATATTATTTGTTATAATACATATAAAAATATGTATAAAGTCACGTATGATTATATGTATAATCGAAAGATATCTATAAACAATTTGCTCCGAAGTATAGTATGGGAAAGGTAACTTTTCAATTTGAGAAACTAAAAAATAAACTTTTGTTGCTAAAATTGCGACAAAGTTATTGCTTAGAATTTGAATTTAATTTTCTTTAGAATAGCGAGCTTTAAGAGCCCATAAAATTGAGACGGTATCAATTACTTCTTGGAACATTGCTCCTACAAAAGCTGGAATAATCCCAAAGGAGGCAATTACCATCAAAATAGTACAGATAACAATTCCAATCAAGACGGATTGCTTAGCAATGCGAATGGTGTCTTGAGAAATAATCACGGCTTTAGCTACTTTAGCGAGGTCGTCTTTCAGAATAACAACATCGGCTGATTCACTGGCAGCAGAAGAGCCATGAGCACCCATGGCAATTCCGACATCTGCTGTGGCGAGACTGGGGGCATCGTTGACCCCATCACCAACCATAATGACCGGTTTATTTTCTGGAGCTAAGGCCTTGAGAGCCGTAATCTTATCTTTTGGTAAAAGTTCCGCACGTACATCTGTAATCCCAACTTTAGTCGCAACTTGTTCAGCTGTTGCTTTTTGGTCACCAGAGAGCATCATAAGCTTGGTGATCCCGTATTTTTGTAAAACAGTCATAGTGTGAGCTGCTTCTGGTCGGAGGTGATCACTAAAGGTAATATAACCGAGATAATGGTCATCTGAACTGACATAAATGGCAGTATTCTCACTTCCGGGTAACTTGAGGTCTTGGACCACAAACTTCTTTTTCCCCACTTTAATTAGGTGATTAGCAAGCTGGGCTTGAACCCCGTTAGCGGTGATTTCTTTAGAATTATTAACCGTTTGAAGTTCAATTCCTTGTTTTTTGGCATAGGCGACTAAGGAGCGGGCTAAAACATGGGTTGATTCCTGCTCGACACTCGCAGCTAATTGTAATAGTTCTTTTTGACTAATATCGCCTTGAGGTTGAATCGCTGCTACAGTTAAATGCCCATTAGTAATAGTTCCCGTTTTGTCGAAGGCGACGGTTTTAGCAGTAGACATCTTTTCGAGCATATCTCCAGTTTTTACAACTATCCCGTTACGTGAAGCACGACTCATTCCGGAGACTAAGGCGACAGGAGCTGCTAAAATCAAGGGGCAAGGCGACGCAACTACGAGGACTTCAGCAAAGCGTTGTGGGCTTCTCGCGATTAAAGCGGCTGCAAAGGCGATTCCGACAGCAATTATGGTAAATGGTACTGCATACCGGTCAGCCATCCGGACAAAATGAGCGGGAGTTTCTTCAGCTTTTTTAACTAATTTGATTAACTGCTGGTACTTACTATTGGCGGCGATTTGGCTAGCCTGCATGGTAATAGCATTTTCGCCATTAACTGCCCCGGACATGAGATTATCATTAAAGCCTTTTTCTTGTGGTAAAGATTCTCCCGTTAAGGACGACTCATCAAAATTACTAGTTCCTTTAATGATAAAACCGTCAACTGGTACCAATTCTCCAGGTTTAACTAGCAATTGATCACCAATTTGTACTTGCTCGACATCAATATCTTCTGTTTTTCCCGCAAGTAAACGGTGAGCTAGTTGGGGGGAATTGTCAAGCAGGGCCTTTAACTCAGTGTTGGCTTTTTTAGCAGCGTAATCTTCGAGAGCATCTCCTCCAATTAACATAACTAAAATAACCATGGCCGCCCAGTATTCGCTGACGGATAGGGTTGAGACAACCGCTAAAATTGCCAAGAGGTCAACGCCATATTTTCCAGATTTTAAAGTATGAATCATTTCCAAGAACATAACACAAGCTAGATAGGCTCCGACCAAGGTGACCAGAATTTGCGCCCACAAGGCATGTCCGAGAACAAATTGCAAAATAATAGCAACTAAAGCAATTGCGAGAATGATGATTAAACTTTGTTTGTGACTTAACTTCGACATAAAAATCACATCCTTACATTTCTCTTTACTTCTATTATAACCTAATCTAGATAAGAATGTTTCCGTTTTCACAAAAGATTGATTTTTTAAGGGAAAAGTAACCTTTTTAGTAAGAATGGCGTGGTGACTAGTGAAGGTTAGTCCTTGTTTGTATTTAGCTAATCAAAGATATTAATATAGGAGAGAAAATCTTGTAAATAAATGCGAGATAATTGCCACTCATTCCAATATTTCCAAGCGATAAAGCTGGTCAAATTTTAATTTCTGTCCGGAAACTAGTAGCGTTTGCTCAACTTTAACTGTATAAATCTTTTGTCTAAAACCTTAGTAGGGGGATACTTCTTAACAAGCAAGGCAGATTTGATTAATCAATTAAACACCGCTTTTATATGGTACTTTTACGGGTTAAAAAGTGCCTTAAAACAGGCATCCTATCATGTAATTAATTCTGATTACCCAATATGAGATAAGAAAAAAGATAAGACTTAAGATAAGACCTTATCCGTTTTATAGCTAATTGATATGACAAACTAACCAGTCCATTTTTGGCCTGGTTTTTTGTTTATGTCGTATCCAGTCCATAGAGGGCCAAATTAGGCCTTAATACAAGTATCCCCAGGAGTTGGGTGTAACCAATCGCCAATGTTTATAGAGTTAAACGGCTTTACAGTGCGCATCTCGGCATCAGCTTTCAGAGCCTGGCTTGTTGCGGAAGTTGTCCGACTATGGGAAAAATAAAAAGGCGGTTTTATTTCACTTATAAACATGTAAGTCGCTATCATCCCCTAGCAACGGCTCGGCTACTACCTCGAAAGCGTCAGCAAACTGATTACAAGCCTTTCTTCTTAACTGGTGATACATACTGTCGGAATATCCTATATTTTGAGCTACTTGCCACACTGCATAATTCTTTAAATACCTTAGTTCTAACAAGTTTTTACACCTTTCATCACAAGAATTAATAGCCGTTTGCACTGCTTCTACAATCTGACTAGCCCATGCTTTGCGGGTGTATCTTTCTTCTTGTCCGTTCAACTTGCTTTCTGATACTCTTTCACCGTAACTAGAAGATCCTATGCTAACACTAGCCATTACTTTCAGTCGTTCATAATCTTTTTTGAAAAAAGTATCAACTTTATCAGCGGTCTTTTTTTGGTCTACCTCATCAAAAATCATTTTTACACCTCTGCAATTTCTGCCACTTTTGGCAGGATTAGGATATAACTCAAACGCGGCTATTCTTCAGTCGTATTTGGGCTTTTTTTCTGCGGAAATTTTCCAGTTATGGAGAAAATAAAAGGACGGTTTTGTAGCGTTTTGTATAGTTTTCTTCTACCCCCCGGGCTAAAAGAGGTCAATTCCGACAGCCTGGAGACCGGTGGGAAGGGCTTAACTTCCACAAAAAAACACAAAAATTCTCACGTGAGGGGGGTGTTTGGCGGCGGAAATTCCCGCTACCACTTTTAGCCATCGCCACAAATATCGATAGTAGCCCCCCCCACCTAAAAATTTTAAAAATTGCTCTCTGACACAAGATTAGAGCAACGTGCGCTCTTCTCAATCTCAAAATAGGGGCGGGGGATGTTAGCTACATTGCGGTCTAAGTTCTGCTCAGGTCGTCCATCATCCCACTAACCAGGTTTTGAAGTAGTATTTGTAGTTATAGTGTCCTTGGTCTAGATTTAACCTAGGGTGTTATAACCTCGTATTTTACGTTCTAAGCGTTTTTAACCTTTTCGGGTATTTATACCGTTCCTTATTTAAAATTCTATCACGGTTGAATTATCGTGGTAAAACATACCGTTTTAAGCTACTAAAATAATTTTTACAATTCTATGCGCTTAAAAGTGAAAGCCCGTTCTAAGGATGTTATGTTATAGCCCCTGTAATTTTTTCCGGGGTGTCATGGTAAATTAAATTGACCTCGGATAAAAAATAGGCCCGTTAAAAAGACCTGTTTAAAAAAGACCCTAGATTATAATCTAAGGTCAGCTTTATATGCTTAATATTTTATTAACGTCCATCAACTCGGTTATTACTTCTTGGGTCAGTCGTTTATCTATTTTATGGGAGTACATGACTTTTAGTCCTTTCTGTAACTTGGTATAATAATTATATTCTTTAATTTTTTTCAGTATTGTACTTAGCCTTTGGCGGTCGAAAAATCGGCTATGTAACCAAGGCTTATTTTTTCTAATTGCCATAGTGTCATTTAACCTTGGTAAATCTAAGCTAGGTCTGAAAATGTTAGCAAACCTTAGCATTTTTAGTACCTGGCAAATCTGCCCCTACTCACACTAAAAGACCCCTTAGCGTTATTCTAAGGGGCTTTAATCTAAAATAAAGTTAATTGGTTGTCGTTGCTAGAATGATGGTGTACTTGCTTGGGTATCATCTTTCTAGCTTTTTTAATATGGTTATCATCTAACACTTCAAGGCTATATACGTTTATCTGATACCCTCGGTTAGTGATGCTTGCATGCATCCCCAAATAACCATGATTTACAAGCTCTAAGGCGTTCTTTAATAACTCGGCTCTATCTGTACCCAAACGCTTTTCAAGGCTCCTATCAACGATTACAAGCGGGGATGTTTCCAGTAGTAGCATGCCGTACATAACTTTAGCGTCTGCGCTTAATCGTTCATCGTTTAAAACCTGGTTAGGTATATAAAGTTCATCATGCATTACTGATCACCTCGCTAAATGCTTTCTTGACCTTTATAAAGTCGGTAGCAGACCATCCAAGCTTGTAAATGTCGCTGGGGGTTGCTTTCTTAAGTAGTTTACCAACGGCGTTATAATAAATGTCTCGGAGTTTCTTAAGCTCAATATTTTCCCTTTTGAGGTTGTTTATATCACATTCTAGTTTATCTATTTTCTTGGCCATTTTGATAGTTAGGCTATCACCAACCATCTTTACACCATGGCTTTCGTAAAATCTTAGGTCGTAAAAATCTTTGGTCGGTTTTAATCCCATTTTTGGCATCTTAGATAGTACTAGCATTCTAAGGTCATATAGGCTATTAATCTTTTGGGCATCCTCGTCATCAAGTATAAAGATTGTGCCATCATCTATAATACTTTTATTCAATAGATTTACTTGCAACGAGTAACTGTAAATGGTTTTAGTGTTATATAACAAGTCGTTGGTTGTTTTAATCATCTCTTTAGCCAAATAGGCCAAATCTTCCCACCCCCAAAAGTCGGAGGATGCTCGCGCCGCTTTAGTTGCTTTAATTGCTAATTGTTCATATCTTTTCATGTTTCTACCTCGATACCCGCCACTGTCCCGCCTTGATAGGCTCATTCTCATATCGTTTTTTTCAGTAATTTTTATATTCTGCCCGAATTGCCCCAATAAATCATTTATTAGGGCGGGCGTTTATCCCTTGATATATAAGGCTTTGCCCGAATTGCCCGAATTGCCCCAATAAAACACACACTCCCATATATTATTACTATTACTTACTACCTTTTTACTAAAATATATAAATAACTCTTTTTATTAGGGATATTAGGGATATTGGGGCAAACATTGTTATATCAAGGGTTTAACCTTGCCCCAATAACCTGTTTTATTGGGGCGTTATTGGGGCAAAATATTATTTTCTAATATATCCATGGCTTTTTTTGCCCCTTAGTCGTTCAACGAATGCCCAACCATCCTTAGCAAACATCCGGTCATTAATCGCTTTTGAGTCGGAGTTTTTGCCCCTAATCGTCATTTTATCGGGGTCTTGCTTTAATCCTACTGCCCAAATATCTTTGGTAGTAACGTAAGGAATTTTAATCCAAACGGCGGGCGCCTCGCTCATAGATTGTTCATAGATACTGCGCTTGTCATCAAGCGACAACTTGAAGTATTTTTCTTCATAGTCGGGAGGCGTGGTGCTTTCTAGGTATTGTTCAATTTCATCATCTACCATCGATTTTTCCTTGGCCCGTTCTTGTTCTTCTTTGGCTATTTCGACTAACTCGCTATCCTCTTTGATATCGATATAGTGCTTATATCCCGCCGTATACAGTGCTTTAGCCTCAGCTAGCTTGTAACATGTAACTATCATCCACTTTATGCGGATTTTTAGTTGCTGCATCCCCATTGCACCAAATTGGATAAAAGCGCCGTTCTCCGGTATCATCCTTTAGGAAAGTAGGCTTGTTGGTCGTTCCAATAAATACCGTCTTTCTTGCATGGTCTTTTGTAGTTTCGCCATAGGGGGAGCGGTAGTTGTCGTTGCGGCTGCTAATGAAGTTTTTTATCTCGTCTGTGCTAGATGCATTGAACGCCTTTAACTCGCTTATCTCAGCAACCATTTTGCTATTAAGCTTTAGCAAATCGTCTTTATCTTTCATAGATCCTAAGTTATCCACAAAAGAATTAGGGAAAATGGAGCTTACTAAATCACTTTTGCCAATGCCTTGGCCACCGTACAAAACCGGGACTAACTCAAACTTACAACCTGGCTCATACACTCGCTTAATCATCCCAGTAAACCAACGCTTAGTAATTTCTTTGGTGTAATGGGAGTTGGGAGCGCCTAGAAAATCAACAAACAAGCTTTCAATCCTGGGGATGCCATCCCATGCTACAGTTTCCACACGCTCTTTAACTAGGTTGCGGGTGTTATACTGCATCGCATAGGCTCTCAAACCAATATCAACGGTTGACGGGGTCGGGGTATAGTCAAAATTACTTTCAATGTAATACTTAAGGATATTGCTATTTGGCTTGTCCCATGGGATGTATCTGCTTTATCATCAGCATACATAAGCAACTCTGAAAACTCGTCATAAAATGGTTTCGGAGCCTTAGGGTCATTCTTTAGAATAAGAATGATATTCTTAATACTTGACTCGCTCACGCCTCTGAGGCTCCGGACGCCTTTTTTATTCACTGCGCCCTTGGTAAAAACACCATCCTCAAACCAGGTCGGGAGGTTAAATGCCTCAGTCGGTACAATCGCTTTAGACTTAGTTGCTTGCTTGTGTTTCTTAATATTCATTGGGTCGCCGTTGTGTTTATTAATAAATTTTTGCATTTCTGCGCTTGGTTGTCTCATTGCATCATCCTCTTTCTTTCACACGTTCATAGCCTTTAATGGCGGATTTAAAAATATGGTTAATCTCTGCATCAGATAGGGGCGGAGTGAAGTACGCTTGGTTAATCGTCATTAGAAAATCATACAAGCCAGGTAAGGCGCCTAAATCAGCCATACCACACACCAACCAATACCAGGCAAAATTATACATGGTGTTATTTCTGCGGCCCTCTCCAATGCCTTGGGTTATCTCACTAAGCCAGTAAGCGCCTTTTGTCGGGTCAGTGTTCCTTTTCACATAATTAGTAGGGGGATGGTTGAAGTCTGTTTCATC
Organism: Ligilactobacillus equi DSM 15833 = JCM 10991; assembly: GCF_000615765.1. Lineage (GTDB taxonomy): Bacteria > Bacillota > Bacilli > Lactobacillales > Lactobacillaceae > Ligilactobacillus > Ligilactobacillus equi. The sequence continues at coordinate 7,401 of NZ_BAMI01000055.1, forward strand.
CTCATACTTGGATATAAGAGCTTTAAAGCTAGGTAGGCTCTCTTTAATAGCATCAGCGGTTAATTTGGCGCCTTGGTGATAGGTGATTACTTCGCCTTGGGTAAACTGATTTCTAACTGGTAGTGAAAAAAGCTGCGCCGGTCGGGTCGTACTTTCATCCCAGTTACTTGTTAAAATCTGTTTATCAATAAGACCATAGATAAACCCCTTGGCAACCAAAATATACGTATCGGGAAGTAACGGCGGTGTTTCAATCAACAAACGATACCTAAGCCCATATCCCTTCAAACCGTTCTTAATTGTTGGGTATAGGATAAATTCTAAGGCGTCTAATAGTTCTGTCAGCCTATTTAAAAGCTTGTCGGGTGTATTTATGCTTGGGTTAATATTATCAAGGTCTAGCGCTAGAATATCCCTGCTTTGGATGGTGTCGTTACTTCGCCTATTGTCTGTAAGCATCCCGCTATAAGCATAATCAAGTTCCCTCTTTAGGTCTTTCACGTTGTCAGCGGAAACTGAAAAGGTCGGGATGTTATACCTTGCAAGGTAGTCTTTGAGCGTTCCAGGAACGGCTTGCATCACCTTGTTACTGTAACCTCTTTGTACATATAGCATCACCAACGCCCCTTATTTTCTCTAAATTCTAGGGATGATTTTAGTTGAATGATGCCTAATTTTAGGAGATGCTTGCTTGTTTTATCCATGCTATTCATCTTCTTTCAAGTAGTCTCGATGTTTCTCTAAAAACTTAGTAAGCGATATCTCCATTTTTTCATTGTTGTTTTCTTCGGCGATGATTTTTAAATCAATGATAAAACCGGGTTTTAGACTACCGGTTAGGTTACCGGTTGATAAAATAGCGTTTTGCTTGCGATTTTTAAGCAGGTTGTAAACTTTTTTTCCTAGGGTTAGGCTTTCGGGGGTGGTGCATATAGCCCACCTTGCACCTTTATCAGCAGCAATTAATTTAAAATCATCGTTCATTACTTAGTACCTCTCTTTTCAAAATAGCGCCCGGTTACTGCCTCATAAGTGGCTTGTCCCAGGAAGAAAAATGCGGCTACTGCATAGCAAGCCACGCTTTTCAATGGATGATCGCTTAAGTAAAAAGCCATTGAAATCACTCCGGCTACGATTGTTATAATTTCAGCTTTAGTTAAGTACATAAAAATTACCTCTTTCAGTTCCCGCCACAAACCCGCCTCTTTCTCCATTATGGGAAAAAATAAGGCTCACATTCATAAAGTTACATTGTAATTTAAGAGGTATCTCAGTATACTAATAACTGTTAGATATGTATTAGTTACTGAGATACTTCTTAGTAGGCCTTGGGTATTTGTCGATACTCAAGGTTATTTTTGGTTCATTGGTGATTTTCAAAATCAGCTAAAACCTCTATTTTCCTATTTCTGTTGGTAAAGGCGCCATTTCTAGCGTCTTAATCAGTCGCATGTATTTTGATGCCTCAGCTCTTAAATGAGCGGTCGCTTGTATTCTCTCGGAGTTGTCAGAGGGGAAATATAAGCCGTACGGTTGCCGCTTAGATGCACATATCGGAGCGCCTTTCTTTCGGCAACTTTCAGTAAGCCTGTCTAAGTCCCGTATATCGTTCCTATTTAACGGGTTTAACCCAATCAATCGGGCCAAATCAGCCCGTTTTTTGGCGTTTTTACTTCCATAAGGTATCAGCCCCATGAATTCTAGTTCTCGGACTGTAAAGCCATTCTTTTCAGCCATATAATCACTTCCTTTCTAATTTTGAATAATTGGGGGGATGCTATCCCTGGTAAGCTTTAATCACCACCCAAAATTTGTTATAATTTACTTAGCCACAAAACGGAGCGGGTCAATGCTTTTCTGTTTTTGTGCTTTATCTCTTTCTATTCACTGCCTTGTCTTGCTTTCAAAATCGGCAAGGCTTTTTTGTATGTTCATATTGTTCTTTCTCTAAAAAACGATTTAACGGCGTCTGCGGTGTAATAAGGCGTGTTTCCTACGTACGCTACCTTAAGACCTAATTTCTGCCATTTATCAACGGTCGCCGGTGAGATACCGCAAGCCTTTGCTAGGTTTTTTCTAGTGTAAACAAGCATATTAAGCTTTTCATCATCCCGCACCCGGTCAATTTCATCACGTACCAGGGTTGCAAGGTAGCCGCGTAAAGCTTGGTCTTGTTGTTCGGATAATGTAACTTCCAATGGCATTATTTCATCACCTCTAAATTTCTTTCTCGCATTTTTCAATTATCCAATCGTTAATTTTGTTAAAAGTTGAATTTTGTACTTTCAACTTTTCGCCCTTGATGATTGGATAAAGTGTAAAACGACTGATTTTAAGCTCTCTCGCAAGTGCCGCTATTGTTAGGTTATTTTCACCTCTTAAGCGTTTCAATAGCTTAACTTGGGATGCCGTAAGCTCTCTTTTTTGCATGTGATCACCTCCTAAAAATTACAATCGTTATATTTTCCGATTGCAATTAAATAATATAACGATTGTAATATTATTTCAAGAAAAAAATAACGTTTTGTTTTATTTTTTTATGGAATTTATCAATCTCTAGTGTTATTCTTTATAAAAAAGAGGTGATTTTAATGGAAAATAGAATAAAAGAATTGCGGAAGAAAAAAGGAATTACACAAAAAGAACTTGCTCAAATAATAGGTATCACACAAGCTGCTCTAAGTAATTATGAAAGAGGCAGGGCTCCTAGTTATGATATTGCGCATAAAATAGCTAACTACTTTGGGAAGTCAATAGCGTACGTATTGGGGTATGTCGATGAAAGCTATTCGGACCCCAGGAATGATGATTTTTTAGAGGCGGGGAAAATAACTTCAAACCTTGGAAACATAGAACTATTCGATAAATTAATAGCAACTTGGTCTGATTGGGATGATAAAAATTTCAATGAGAAAATACCAAAATCAACTAAGGAATTAATAGGGGAAAATATTCAGACTTTTTTAAATAGTTATTCTAGTATCGTGTATTTCTATGAGGCGAAAGACACCCCTTTAAAGGACACTGGCGATTATGAAAAACTTCTAAAATTGGAAGGTGCACTTTTGAATGCTTTTAATAATTATCATCACAAGGTTAACAATGATATGCTAGAAAATGAAAAAATAAAGTTAAAAATCACATTACAAGGACTTCTTGCTGCGCTTATAAACACCTTAAATAAGGAGTCGGGGCTTTTTTAAAGATAACCATCCCACCGACTAAGATTTATGCCAACATTAGCCAACCTCAAAAAACCTGAGCAATTCTTAGCTACCTAACAGGGCTTAATTTTCAGTTCAGTGTCTTAAGCTAGGGATGTTAGCAACCTTGGAAAGTCCAGTATTTTTCAGTAAACACCTTGCAACCTTAGGTTTTCTTTGGGTGCAACTTTTTTGCTTTTGGGTGCAACTTAAAATTATCAGTTCTTCTTGTCGTACCACTTAGCTATAAAACGGAGCGGGTCAACTTCTGTTTAGAGAGGTACAATAATGACAAAAATTAAAGAATACACTACCAAAGGCCAAACTAAATACAAGTTTGCCTTTTATGCCGGGATTGATGATGTTACCGGCAAGAAAAAATATATCCATAAGCAAGGGTTTAAGACTAAAAAAGAGGCACGTCTTGCGGTTAGCCGTCTAGAATTACAAAAAGCAAGCGGTGAGCTTTCACCACTTACCAATAACAATTTAACTTTTGAGGCGGTTGCGGATCAATACATGGAGGCCAAAAAGCATTCTATCAGAGATAGCACTTATCAATATCAAGCGGGATGGCTCAATAACCATATTCTAAAATCGTTTGGAAAATTGAAAATACAGGCTATTAAGGGCTATCAATGCCAAAATGCTATTAATGACTGGTTTATTAAATCACCTAGCGCAATAGACCAAATAGCCGCTTTAGCTAATCAGGTTTTTAGTTATGCTATCAAGAATGGCTATATTAATAAATCACCTATGCAAGCGGTCATTTTGCCTAAAAAGCCGGAGAAAAAATTGACTGATAATTATTTCACCAAGGAAGAGTTAGCCTATTTTTTGGAATACGTGAAGAAAAATAAACCGGAGAGATACCCGCTTTATCGCTTTCTAGCTTTTAGCGGTGTAAGAATTGGTGAGGCTTTGGCCCTAACCTGGGATGATATAGATTTCAATGCTGCTACTGTAACTATCGATAAAACAATATCAAGGGGACTTAACGGCCCTAAGATAGAGCGCCCTAAGACTAAGGCGGGGTGGCGCAAAATAGCAATGGATAAAATCACCATGCAAGCCCTGGCATCCCAACAACAAGCCCAAAATAAAAGGCTCTTTGCTTTGGGACTTTTAAATACACTGCCTAAGCCGTTGCCCGTCTTTGATAATGGGACGGGGAGGCGCCCGTACATCACCACCGCCAAAAAACAGTTACAAGCAATCTACCGCAAACTACCAAGCGACTTTAAAAAGATAACCTTACATGGTTTTAGGCATACACACGCCACGTTATTAATTGAAAGCGGAGCTAGTATAAAGACCGTTCAGCAACGGCTAGGGCATGCTAATATAAGTATGACTTTGGGTGTCTATGCGCATGCCACTAAGAAAATGGAAACTGATGCTATTAATCGCTTAAATATGTATTTTAGTAACTAAAAGATAAGACTTAAGATAAGGTTTTTTGTAAGATTTCATCTTAAGTAGTGGTATGAAAGCAATTAAAAGGGCCTTACCTTTTTATTAATCAAAAAGGCACCATCCGAAGATAGCACCTTAGTACTTAATTGTCCTCACAACTCAAAGAGGAACTTCTAGTCTTTTTATTCATCATACGGATGGAACAATTGTTTGTGACTACCGAGACGAATAAATCTAAATATTTTTTTCTTCTCAATTTCAGTGTATATTACTAACAAATCTAACTTACCATCAAATAAGTGGAAATCCATATTTCCGTTATATGGTAAGGATGGATCCACCAAGAGATGCGGATTATATTCTTCGGGTACTTCACCATACTCCAAAATATACTCGGTAATTGCCTGCAATTCTTCTCTTAAATTGCTTACCTGAGTTTTCCAGTATCTAACATCATTGATGAATTCCTGGTCATAGCGAATTTGCCACTTACTCAACATCAAATAACTCCTTCATCGCATCAGTAGCATTATCAAAAGTTTTCGCCGTGACAGGAATAACACCTTCTTCTTCTGCATAAGCTCGAATTATTGCTTTCCTTGTCTTGTCATTAAACTTAACTTTTTTGACTTCAGGTTCTGTCTTAATTTCAAACGGAACTTTACCTTGAATCAAGAATTGTCGAGCTGCTAAATTAAAATAACCATTCAAGGTTAAACCTGAGGCAGCTAATTTCTTAACCAATTCTTCTCGCATGTCTTCTTCTAGACGAATTGTGGAAGCAACTGTTGCCATATTAATCGACCTCTTTTCTTGTTTTTGATATCTATATGATACCACTTTGATTGAAAAAAGTAACCTATTTCAATTTGAAAGAATTTCCAAGCGATAAAGCTGGTCAAATTTTAATTTCTGCCCGGAAATTAGCAACATTTGCTCAACTTTAATTGTATAAATCTTTTGTCTAAAACCTTAGTAGGGGGATACTTCTTAACAAGCAAGGCAGATTTAATTAATCAAAAAGGCACCATCCGAAGATAGCACCTTAGTACTTAATTAGTCTTCAAGCCAAAACTTAAGTAACTTCTTAAGTACTTTTTTGATTGTACCCGTAGGCACAATGATAAATAAGATGTAAATTGACATCAGGAGTTTCCTCCTTCCTTGTACAATTTAGGCTGATAAGACATATAACGTACAAAGAAAATTATAGAATAACGCACTAATTAGTGTTATAATAACGATGATGAATAGGATGTATAACGTACAATAAACTGGCGTGATAAACCAGTTTTAAGCGTGGGGGACTAGCGAAAGTTAGTCCTTTTTTGTGTCTAGTTACTCGAAACCAATAACATAAAAAATCCCGCAAGTAATTGCGAGATAATTGCTATCTATTCCAATATTTCCACACGATAAAGCTGACCAAATTTCAACTTCTGCTCGGAAACTAGCAAGGTTTGGTCCAACTCTAATACTTT
>NZ_BAMI01000054.1 GCF_000615765.1 Ligilactobacillus equi DSM 15833 = JCM 10991
CTCCACGATGCTAAAGGATTCCCATTTCCTGGGCGTCTGCTAAACTGCCGTTGCCGGTAATTCTACTTGCCTTCACTTTCATCTTTAAGCTTTGGTCTAACTTCACGTGTAATTCTGCTGTTTTCATTGTTTTTACTCCTTTGCCTTTTTTTAATCCATGGATAACAATCCCGAATTATAGCTTTTTTGAATTCCATTACTTCCGGACTTTCGTCTCTTAGAAAAGCCATAAAACCAACTTTCGCTTTATCCGTAGGGTCGTAAGTCTTCGCTTTTGTCCGTGTAAACGATAATTCTGTCGTCATCAATAGACCCGTCCTTTTTCTTAATTCCTTTCAGCATTCGGGATAGAGCCCGACTACTTTGGTAACCATTTCTCAATTCCTTAGTCTTAAGATTCGTGGTGATAATTGTTCTATCGCGATTTTCTAAGATGTATTCTAAGGCGTCAGTTAAGTTGTCCTTTTGACCGCTATCAGCACCGAACTCGGCACCAATATCATCTAAAACCACTAAATCCGCAGATATAATCCGTTTAAGTGTGGTTTTGAGTTCCAAACGCCCTTGCCGAGCGTCGTTATAATCCCTTGTCCAATTAATCCACGAAATGAATAGGCATTCTTGATCTGTGTGTTCTGCCACATAGCGTAAAGCTGCTGCAGCTACCCATGACTTCCCATGTCCTGCTTTGCCAGTTAGGATTGTATTACCCCGAACTTTTTTATCCAGATAGCGGTTAGCCATGTTTAGCATTTTATTAACATTGTTTCGAGCTTCCTCGGTAGTAACTTCGGAATTTTCAAATCGTGCTTGCTTAATGTCACCAGCATAGGGCCAGTAACTGCGAAAGTTTAGGACGCGCATCCCTGGTTTGTTTTGGTTAATGTCGTGCTCTAACTTAGCTCTGAGAGTTTCTTGTGAGCATGATTGACAAAACGGATTGCCATTGAAATCTAAAATCATGAACTCGTTATGTTTATCACACGTAATCTCTGTCTTTTTTGTAGGTGGCAGGAATGCACTCACCGGTTTAAAAGATGTCGTCGTACTCTGTGGTTCGGTTGTATTCAAGATTCCCTACCGCTCCTTCCTGCACATTGTAATCATCATCCCAACTTCTTTGATTAAAGAAGGTTGACCCGTGCTTGATATATCTTTCGCGAACTTGGCTGTTTGCAATGTAGTTGTTGTAGTTAGCAATTCCTTGTTTAATGGTTTCATCGGTTACCCCATCTTTAACAGCTTTTTGATAGGCCTTATAAGCGTCTGCTTTCCCTTCTTGTTGGGGTAGTCCTTCCATATTTTTTTAAATCGTTCTTCTAAGGAAGGCTCACGGTCAAACTCGTTTGACCTATTATTTTTTGTATTATCAGTATTGGTATTATTAGTATTGGTATTATCAGTATTTAGTAGTTGTACATTTTGCGCTTGCACGTTTTGCGCTTGCACGTTTTGCGCTTGCACATTTTGTGCTTGCGGTGAAAACGTTGGTTTATCAACCAAAAGCCAATTAACTTTGTCAAAAGACCCGTCACTTTTATGCTTTTGTTCTTTTTTTAGATAACCCGCATCTTGAATTTCCTTTAAAGCTGACTCAATCGAACGGCGGCCGTCTTTTTCACTATGTTTCTGTAATTCACTAGTGTAGAATTGCCAATCATCAGGTTTGCTAAGCATATAGACTAGTAGTCCGCGAGCTTTGAAAGACAATCTTTCATCATTTAAGACGTCGTTGTTTATGATTGAAAAATTATCTTTTCTTTTGTTGCGAATTATCGCCATCGTTCCCCCTCCTCTCTGGCGGGCCTTCCACCCGCCCGGTAGTCTACGCTTACTGGCAAATAAACTTCCTAGAATGGTAGGTCGTCATCTTGAATATCAACTTGTTCTCCCTTACCCATTCTTGTTGCCGAATTTGTTGGCGATTGATTAAATGATTGGTTTGTTGGTGCTCCTTGGTTAGGTGAACCCCATCCATTTTGTGTTGGTGCTTGTTGTTGTCGTGATTGATTAAAGCCGTTGACCATTGCTGTTGCCGAATTTGTTGGAGCTTGATTAGGTTCGCGCTTACCATTTGGTTTGCTTCCGCTAGCCATCTTTGCGAAACGGGCTTTAACTCGCAAGTTGTAACGGCCCTTATTGTTCGGCTCTGTGTCCCAATCAACAGTAATCCCTAATTCACGTCCGACCAAGCCACGCGCTACTGCATCTAAGGAGTTGATTTCTGTCCCATCGTTTACCCCAGTCGCAACTAATAGCGTGTTAAACCGCTTGATAGATAAGTTTAATGCTTCTTCGTTGTAATCAGACCAAACAATGTGATCAAAACGAATTGTTCCGCCTTGATATTTCCCGTCTGTAACTTCGTAATCAACGACAAGCATAGAATTGCCAGCGTGCGATGTCTTAAGCTCTGCGTTTGAAATGCGGACGTTATAACTTCCCGCTTCTTCCACTGCCACAAATTCGCCGAATGTATTTGTGCTATCAACTTTGAATAACATGTTTAATCACCTATTCCTTTTCTTCTTTGTTTTCTGCTTCTTCTACTTCTTGTAACTTAGGTTCTTCTAGCGGTTTTGGATTAACCAACTCCGCAGCCTTAAACTTCGTACGGTCATCAATCCGATTCTTGCCGTGGTCGCCAGTTTCAGGGTCGCAATCAATCCATCTTTCGCCTTTAACCTTAAAAATCCGACCAACGAAATCAAAGGTGGCTGTGAAAGCATTGAACGTCTTGTCGTTCATATCCGCCTTAAAACGGCCTTTGCCGTCCATGCTTTGGCTTTCTGTATCAACTTGGTGTGCTGTGGCCACTACCGTAACGTTAGAGTTCCGGAGATTTTCTCCGAGAACGCGAAACCAAACTTGTAATTTTTGGTAGTTTTGGCGACCATCCTTGCTTTTGCCGTCGATGTTTTCCAGGACGTAATTTTGAAGGCTGGTCACGTTGTCTAGCATGACTGTCTTGTACCTCCCGGAGCCAATCGCTCTTCCTAGCACGCTGTTTACCGTTTCTTGAATAACCGGAATATCGGCTTGTTCCAAAAGCAAAACGTCAATATCCTTTTCGCCTCGAATAGCATTGACGGAGTGGTCAAAACTCATTAGTAGTTTAGGCCCTTCAAATTGCTTTAACAGCGTTGTCTTGCCGGTCCCGCCGTCTCCATAGATGAAATACATATTCGGGACCTCTGGAAGTTCTGCTGCGTTTATATACTTCATTTCTCGTACACTTCCTTTCGCTTGCTAGCCGAAACCACTTCTAAACCTTGCGCAGTTTTAATAAAATTCGCTAAGTTGTCGACTTGTTCCGGATTGCCTTTCACAGTGAATGTGACTTCGTGTTTAAGGTGCTTAATCTGTCCGTCATGGTCCACAAATTCGTTAGGCCCTACCTGCTTAAGCTGAATTTTTTCAAGTGCTTCTTGCGCCTCTAAGCGTTGTTTTTCTTCCTCTTCGATTTCTTGCTTAATGCTTGCGTCATTTCGCATGGTTTCGATTAGGTCTTCCGGTTTGGCACCCATATAGTAGCGGTCCTCGAAGTCCCTAAGGTAAGGAAGTGGGTTAACTCCTAATCGGCTTGCTTCGACTTCAATAAGATTGCAACCGGCTTGAATAAGCTGCAACGCTTGTACTTCTACCATGATTTCGGGAATTGCTTTTTTGCGGTTGAAACCTTTGTTTAACCAATTAGGCTTAATTTCAACCTTTTCTGGATCAACCCCGGAAGCTTCCGCAACCTCGGCAACCCATCCTTTGACTTCCTCTAATTTGGAAGCCTTACGTTTTTCTTCAAATAAGTCTAACTGTTCTTTAAGTTCGGCTTCCGGAACTTTCAAAACCGCCATAAGCTCTTTGGCTTGGTTTTCGAAAGGCGTGTAATAGGCTTTTTTAACTTCCAGCTTTGCGCTGTTGATAGCCTTAATCCATTTAGTGATTTCTGCCTTGGTACTTTTTCCGTCCTTGACGGTATCTTCCGTAATCACCAAGTTTTCGTACTTCTTAGCAAACTTTTTAGTGCTTGCCAAGAGTTGGTCGTAATTTTCGAAACTAAGCGGTTTAGTTTCGTCAATCTGTACCTTGCCGCCTGGTAGGGTTAATTCAATTTTTTCCATCTCGTTTTATTCTCCTATTGATTAATCATTCATATTTGCTCCAAAAGGAACGGCGTCTAGCTTCAGAGTCACTTCAGGACGATTAGAACTCTTTCTACTATCCATTGACAGGTAATTAATAATCAGCTCTTTCCCGTTTAAAAGAACTTTTCGATTGCTAATTACTTTGATAGTATTTCTGCCTGCTCGCCTAAACTTTTCCGGAGTCTTGGGAGTCATACTTTCGAGGTCAGCATATTTGTGCTGGCTTTCTTCTTTGTGAATAGGGAACTGGTTCTGCAAGCTTTTCGAAATGCCTTTAGTAATTTTTTGGGCAGTATCTTCGTATGACTTTTCTGCTTTCGGTTCGGTAATCTTTTCGCCGACCTTTTCTATTTCTTTCATCGTCGCTAAAAGCTTGTCTGCTTTTGCTTGTGCTATATCTAATTCGCTTGTGTCTACTTTGAAATTGACTTTGTATGTTTGTTCTGCCATATTAGCCTCCTTATCTTTCTAAGAAGTCAATCATGCGATTAACTTCCGCTTCTGGGTACTTGTCACGCCCAGGAACTCCCGGTTTATTGATTGAACCCGCGCCCTTTTTGCTGCGGATCATAATGAAGTTGTTACCATCTTCATAAAAAAGAACTCGAATCCAATAGTTTGGTGTGCTGTTAAAGATAATTTTTTTTCATTTTCCTTACCTCTTTTTTGTGTTAAAATTACTCTGTGATAAAATTTACTTTGTGATTGTTAACCCGGCGTTATTGCCGGGTTTTTTCGTCTTGGTCCAAAAGTAACCCGACGATTCCAACCACGATTGCCAGAAACAAGCCAGGCCACCAAACTGGCCTCCCTAAGTCGCTTGACCCGGCCAGACCAACGACGATAAACAACGCTAATACTTGCAAAATTTCACCAATGATAACTTTTGCCATTCTCAATCTCTCCTTCCACGTTTTGACCCGGCGTATAACCAAGTCGTGTATTTTTCAACTACCCAACCGATAAGCTCCGGCACGTGAGCTGTGAGAGCTACGGCTAGGAAAATAACGATTAACCAAACCATCAATCTTCCTCCATATATTCATCTAATCTTCTCTTGCTCCAACGCAACATGCTCCCGATTGTTTTCGCCTTGACTTTTGGCCTGATTCTCTCATCGAAGGTGTTAGGCGACATATCAAGGTATTCGGCAGCGTGTTGCCGTGTAAAGTGGCCGGGTGGCACACGCTCTTTTTTCTTGTTTGCTAGTGCAAACTCGATTTGAGCGATAACCTTATCAACCTCCGACCGAAGTTCATCGTACGTTTCCGCACCGTCTAAGGTTTTAGCTAGCGTGTCAGACACGATTTTTAATTCTTGGTATCCACTTCCCATCTTTAACCTCCGTAATACATCGCATATTTGCGAACAACCGCCACATAAACTTCAATTAAGAAATCTTCCATTAGCTAACCTCTTGAGATTCTAAATACAAGTCCGACATTCCTAACATGTCACAAATTTGAGCCAAAATTTCTTTGTTTGCGTCTTGCAAATCCTCCAATTCAAACGGACGCACGGTGCTTTCCTTATCATTGATAACTTTTACTTGTGCAGTTTCCAATTCTGAAAAAGTTATCTCAATCAACGCTTTCAAAGCTTCTCTTACGTTTTCGTATTCCATATTAGTTAACCTCCAATTCTGTTTGTCCTTCGGCGACACCTCCCATTTGCTTAATCCGTATAATCGTCGCCGTGCTTGGTGTCCATTCCTCGATAAACTCGCAAGCTGTCTCAAAGTCTTTTTCTCTTAATTGAGTTCTTGTTCTTACTCCGCAAACTTGAGCAACTCCTGCGTTGATATCTTTGTACAACAACGCTCTCTGCTGACGGCTAAGACCTAATTTGTGAACTTTAATCCAACCAAATACTTTCTTATTAACAAGTTGTCCGATGTAAGAGTATTCTCCTGGTTCAAGCTTTTGGTTTTCCTTGAACGTCTGGAAGTCCGTTTCTAGCTTTTGAATTCTTTGGTTTCCTTCGTGAGAAGCCTGTAGCAATAAGTAAATCTTTTCATCTACCGTTTGTGGTAGTCTAGGTTGGTTCTTGATCAGCTCTTCCATCTTGTTAAACGCTTGAATATACTTGAGTTTGAACTCGTCGGCTTGGCGACCAGTAAATCCAAATGCGATAAATGTGAAACCGTCTCGGTTTAGGTAATACATCTTATTTTTCTTGTTTTGGCTATTGGTATATGCCCCTTCGGCAAACATTTTTGAGGACGGCTCAAAATTGAGCTCACCTAATTTTTGTTCGATTGCGCGAATTACATTCTTGTGTTCTTTGCCAAAAACTTCGGCGACTTGCAAACTTGTGGTAACCGCTTGGCGGTCTTTCATAATTACTAAATCATTCATTTTGTTAACCTCTTTCTCAATTCATTTATCACACGTTACGTGTTGTTTTATCGCAAAAAAATTTTGTACGAAACGCCTAATGCTTTACTTGCTCGCAAAGCGACGTCACCGGTGAATTTATCCCGACCGGTCAAAATATATGAGAGTTTTTGCAAGTTTTTATACCCCATTTTCTCAGCAACATAGGTTTTCTTCAAACCTCTCTTTGCAATTTCATCAGCGAGAATTTGACGGGCATTTTCTTTGACGATTTCCGTCATTTAACTCCCTCCCTTCTTAAAATAAACACATTTTGTGTTCCTTACGACCATTATAATATCACCACAATTTGTGTTAGTCAATAAAAAAATACACTTTTTGTGTTAAAAATAATTCTTTTTGAATTTTTGTGTTACTATAATGGTGAAAAAGCAACACGGAAGGAGTGTTTTTTATGACGGAATTTAGTGACAAATTAACTAATCTAAGAGAGAATCGGGGATGGAGCAAAAAGTATGTGGCAGATAAAATTCATATTAAACCTCAAACCTACGGAAATTACGAATACGGAATACGGCAACCTGACTTTGAAACATTATCGAAAATAGCTAGTCTATATGAAGTCACCACCGACTACTTACTAGGTCGGGATGGTAAGGAAGAAAACTCCGCTGATACAAAGGACTTGGCGAAAATTATGGATAGCATTATGACCTACAATGGCAAGGAACTTAATCAGCATGATAAAGATGTCGTGGAAGGTCTTATCTCTGCTTACCTCAACAATAAAGCGTAGGTGATTTTATGGATAGTAGAATTAAAGCTCTGCTCTCTGAACAACAAATCACATTGAAATATGACGAATTAGATTGCGGTGGCTTGTACGTGGATAAATTGAACTGGATAATCGTGGATAACCGCTTAAATGAACACGAACAAGAAAAAGTAATTCTACATGAGTTAGGGCATGCTGCTAAGCAAAAAGGACTGTCAAACTTATACAATGCTACGACAGCCTTACATACGAAAATGGAAGCCGAAGCTAACCGGTTTATGATTAGGGAAGAATTGGAAAATTACAGATCAGAATATGACGAAGCCGAACTCAGCCCCGTCAAGTTCTTAGAAAGCTTCGGCCTCCCCCTCGCCTTTGAGCCGTATGTTTCTAAGGTGTTGTCGGAGTTGTTGTGAGATAGCAATGCTGTTGAAGAAGAAGTTGAAAAATACGAAACCGAATAAGGTTGTGCGGGAAGCAAATGAAATGAGGTTTTGACAATTATGCGCTTGAATGAAAATTGTATCAGAGACATACTCCTGACCGTCGAACAAAACTCCATGGTTGGGAGACAGATACCTTTATCCTACTACGAACAAATGGATTCATTGAAAAAATACAGTAATGACGAGCTTGTATACCATGTTAATCAATTACAAATGAACAACCTATTACTTACTAATGAACAATTTTTGAATTTTGAGATAGAAGATTTAACACCGGAGGGTCATGCGTTACTAGCGAAAATACGAAACGAACAAAATTGGTCAAAAACGAAAAAAATAGCCCGCTCTTTAGGCGGACTATCCATATTAACGCTTAAGGTTGTTGCTAATTCGGTTTTTGAAAAATTTGTTTCCGACTTTATAGACAGTAACTTCTAAAGGTTATCTACAATTCTACTTCTCAGTCCTGGAATGTTTACGTCTATCGTAAGATGTAACGTTGCTGGGGCCGAGGCGTGGTTTTGCTCATAATCGTTGAAATCTAATTTAGCAGAGCGTATCTGTTTTAATTCGATATCGTCTAGGAAGATGCGTTCATCTTTAAACGTAATGGTGTTGACGTATTTATTTTTCATGTTATTCACCTCGATATTAGTATAACATAATTAGAGTTTTTGCCGCCTTTGAGCCGTATGTTTCTAAGGTGTTGTCGGAGTTGTTGTGAAATTGTAGAAAGGAATGATTTTATATGGATGAAGTAATTGGAAATTTATGGATTTCACCAAACATAACGGAAAATATAGAAAAGGAGTCATACTATAACATTCTTGTTGGCAATACAATTAATCTGAAATATATTCCTACTAAGTTTAGCATGGGATTTCTTTTAACTGTTAGTGGGCTTGACAAAGAACAAAATCATACTATGAAAATAGAGGTTAAGTCTCCAATGAACGAAGTAGCACCATATACTCTCGACATCGCTAAAGAACAATTATTGAGTATACATCATACAGACTCTTTTACTATTTCAGGAGACTTAAATAACTTTGACATAATTCAAGAAGGTATCTACACTTTCTCTGCGTACATTGACGGCAAAGAGCTTAATTCTTACCGTGTTGCTTTCAAAAAAGAGGGTGATTAATGTGATTAGGGATTTGAAAATCAAAGGAAATGACATTCACCAGGAAGGATCTATCAATTATAATAAAGATAGAAAGGACGGTGTAATTGTCATGGAAAATAAAAAATATGTTACCCACGACGAACTTAGAATTTCACAACTTGAGACACAAAATAAGCTAGATAAAATCGATAGTAAGATAGATCAATCATTTGTAAAAATTGATAATTTAGAAAAAAGAGTTGACGATAGATTTGATAGTTTTGAAAAAAGAATTGACGATAAATTCAATTCCATTCCTATGATAATAGAAAATGCAATGTTAAAGGAACGAGAATATCAACGCAATCAACAAAAAGAAAACAGACGATTCTTCTGGGGTACCATCATCATCGGTGGCATCGGAGCAGTCGCTGGTGTTGTCAGCATCATCATATCCCTTCTATAGGGAAAAATTGTAGGAATCTCGTCTGCTAAAAATCGCAAGAAGTTCTCGTGGAATTTTTAATACGGACGCAGAAGCTGATTACGCCGTGAATCAACGTGGTGCATTGAAGTTATAACACCCCTAGCCTCGCAAAGAGGCTTTTTTTAGACAAAAAACTGACCCTTGCAAAAAAGCAAAGGTCAGTCTTGGTTGTAGTTCTCAAAAACTAGCTTACAGAATATTTGGACAAGCCAACTATAACATAACTTGAAAGGAGTGACAAATCTTGGCGTACTATGAAAAATATAAGAAGAAAAACGGCAAAGAATTTTGGCAATTTAAGGCTTACTTAGGAACTGATCCTATAACCGGCAAAGAAGTGCGAACAACCCGCCGAGGTTTCAAAACTAAGCGTGAAGCCCAAGTGACTTTTAGCGCGCTCCAAGACCAATTTAATCGTGGTGAGTATGGCGGGCGCAAACCGGCAGATAAAATGACCTTTGACGACCTCTTCCATCGCTGGTTTGAGAGCTACAGAGGGACGGTTAAAGAAACGACCGCAAGTTTCAGGCTGGCCGAATACGGCCGTATGAAAGCCGAATTTGGCGACAGATTAGTTACAAGTTTCCGACCTTACGAATGCCAGCAGATAGCAGACAACCTTGCTAACCGCTATGCAAAGCCAGAACAGAAACTGATAATCTTGACCGCTCCTTTCGAATATGCCGAAAGACTAGAATTGATAGAGGTGTCGCCTTTCAAAAAAGTTAAGCTTGTAAAACGAAAAAAAGTTGAGAAAAAAGACAATTTTTATAGCAAAGACGAACTCAAGGTTTTTCTTGATTATGTACGAGAAAATGAGTCTTTCGACAAGTATGCTTTATACAGATTGCTTGCTTTTAGCGGCATGCGAATTGGCGAAGCTCTGGCTTTGATCTGGGCCGATATAGATTTTGATAAGGCTACAGTATCAATTGACAAGACCTTATCAATCGATAGGGTAACTAACCGAACCATCATCAACCCTCCAAAGACTCCGTCGTCAATTAGAAAAATCAAAATTGATCACACGACGATAGAAGCCTTGACAAAGCTAAAGGAACTCCAGCAAGGCACAAGTGAAATTGTCTTTCCAAACACAAAAGGCGCTTATCGAGCCGTCAACAATGTTTCTAAAGAGTTAAGGAAAATATATGGCAGAATGGAGAAACACGGGCTAATTTTGCGAAGATTGTCGCCTCACGGCTTCAGGCACACGCACACTTCCTTGCTTTTTCAAGCGGGAGTGAACATAAAAGCAATACAAAAAAGGCTGGGTCACGCAAACGTTGAAATGACACTTAATGTGTACACACACCTAACCGACCAATTTCAAGCTGAGTCCGAACGTAAGTTTCTTGACTTCATGAATGGAGTATAAGATAATCAAGTTAAGGTTTTTCATTATTAATTACGTCTCCAAAGAGTATGGCACCCAGAATCGATTTTCTGGGTTATTTTTTTGTTTTCCGTTGTCCTTTCCGTTGTCAATTAATTTTCTGTGGATAAAAAAGCTATATGTAAAGGGAGCTACAGACTTTCACAATCATCCCCATAATTATAGTAATTTTGGATTTTAATCTCCTTTTGAGATTGGTTACTCTGACTAGTATTTTGGGGGACCGCTCGTCCTGTTAGCTGTGCTTTAAGTTGAGTAATTATAAGTTGTTGTTGTACAACCATTTGGGTCATCTTGCTGATATTTTCTTGAACCAAAATATTTTTTAAGGCCGCCTTGGTTAACGCAGTTTTGGTCGCATCTGTGTTCGCATAAGTTACATTATACTTACGACTATCTCCTTGAATAATCATCCCGTCAACCTTATTATCTTTAAGGGCCCTTTGAGCCCCAGTCTTACTTGCATACTTTTTAACAGTTATCCCATTAAACTTATCAAGTTTCTTAACCACGCCTACATCAACACCAACAGTCGCTAACTTTACTTTGGTATCAGAATTGGCGGAAAACATAATACTCATCAACCATAAAATTAATAATGGTGCTACAAACATCAACATCAAGGTACGTTTATCTCGGAATAATTCCTTAATAACTTTTATACTGATTGCCCAAGTTCTCATTATTTCTCCTCCTCAGCTTTCAAAAAGACTTCTTCAATACTTTTGACTTGGTACTGCCTCTCTAGTTTTTGTGGCGTATCAAAGGCAATAATATCCCCATGTAAAAGCAAAGCTACTCGGTCAGTTAATTCAGCCTCATCCATAACGTGAGTCGTCACCAATACGCTCCGGCCTTCATCACGAATCTTAGCCAACTCCACCCAAATCTTATGGCGTAAAGCCGGATCAATACCGACTGTTGGTTCATCTAAAATCATTAACTCCGGGCGCCCTAACATCGCAATCGCTAATGATAAGCGCCGTTTCATCCCCCCTGAATATCCAGAGACACGCTTACTAAGGTGATTGGTCAAATCAACGACTTGCGCTACATATTCAATTTCTGCCTGTAAAGCAGCAGTTTTTATACCTCGCATCTTTCCAAAAAACATTAAGTTTTCTTGCGCTGAAAGATTTTCATACAGAGCATCTGACTGTGCCATATATCCAATGCGCCCTAAAATCTCACGGTTCGGCATCTTAGTTCCTAAGACCAAAGCTTGCCCCCATCACCTTTCTCCATCCCTAATAGAACCTTAATAGCTGTAGATTTACCAGCCCCAGAAGGACCAATCAACCCGATTATCTCACCTGGTTTAACGGTTAAATTTACTGAGTGCAAAACCGTTTGTTTTTCAAAACTTTTGCTAAGTTTATGCATGTAAATATAATTTTTTTCTATCATATCTCTCACCTTCTTGATTTTATGAACTCAGTATAGTTAAAAAGTGTAGCTAATTAAATGGAAAAAATAGGAAAGTTATTCCCATTAATTTCCTGTTACAATAGAATAGAAGGAGGCTTTTTATGGCAAGACCTAAAAAAGATAACAATAAACCATCTGTTAGACAAAAAATTAGCACTAGTTTCTGGAAGATTCTAGCAGAAGGAAGCTACACCGATATAACTATCAAGCGGTTAGCGTTAGAAGCTGGTGTTAATCATAAGTCTATTTACTACCATTTCAAAAATATTGATGCCATGGCAAAGGAACTCTTTTATGAAAACGCCGAGGAAATTACTTCCGGGGCGATTTTAGGCGTCAATCCATTTATGGTACTTTTTAATAATATTTACGATTTTCAGAAAATTGTTGCTGAAAATCCCGAGATTTTGGCTCATGTTGCCCGAGCTCGTCTTTACACCCGCAACGATTCAGCCTATCTTAATTCTATTTTTCGCACTTTTATTCGTACAACCTGGCTCAATATGCTAGAAATTAAGGAAGAGGACCTTAGTCAAAATGAAAGAGCTGACCTTAACTTTATCATGGCGGGAATTGTCGCAATTATTGGCCAATCTGAACCATCCGACCTAGCTCACTGGCCACAAGTTTACAATCGCCCCTTAGGCCAAGGAATTTTAGACACGCTCAAAAACATCAAAAAAGCACACGCATAACTTATTAGGAAAATAAAAATCCGAACTCAAAATTTCGCTTTTGACAAAATTTGAGCTCGGATTTTATTTTGAAATTGAATGTTATTTAGACCTACCCCCGTAAAATTTCTGCTACATCAGCTGCGATTTTTTCTGGGGTATCAGTTGGGGCATAACGCTTAATCACCTTACCCTGGCGATCAACTAAAAACTTAGTGAAGTTCCACTTAATTTTTTCAGATAAAATACCATGCGCTTGGTCTTTGAGGAAAGTATACAATGGAGCTTCATGGGGGCCATTGACTTCAATCTTCGCAAATTGCGGAAAAGTCGTATGATAGTTGAAACTACAAAAGTCTTTAATTTCTTCGGAACTCCCTGGTGCTTGGTGACCAAATTGATTACAAGGAAAATCTAAAACAACAAAACCTTGATCCTTAAATTCTTGGTACATGTTTTCCAAGCCTTCATATTGAGGGGTAAAGCCACATCCCGTGGCAGTGTTGACAATCAACATTACTTGACCACGATAAGCATCTAAACTTACTGGTTTGCCTTGCCAATCTTGAACTTCAAAACCATAAATTTCCATTTTCTACCTCAACTTTCGCTCATCATAACTTCATCAACTCGTAATCAAATGCTACTTACTGATTAATTCCGAATAAACTGGGCATCGTCCGCATTATCAGCTAATTTTTGGTAACGTTCAACCGTCATATGCAAATCGTATTTTTCCCGTAGAGCCGCAATCTTAGCCATAGTTTCTGTTTGATGATGGGCATCCAAAGAAGCTTGATCTTGCCAGCTATCAATCAATAAAACTGTTTGGGGATCATCACTTGGATAAAAGTAGTCATAACCCAAAATTACCTGCCGAGAACGAATTTCCGCTACAATCCCACTATCCGTCATTTCTTGGGCAAACTTCTTAGCATTATCACCTTGTCCCCGGTAATAAATATTGATGGTCAGAGCCATTTTCTCAACTTCTTTCTATTTTTCTAAACATACATATATTTATATGTACAAACATACGTACACATATAAAGGGCATCAAAAGTTACTGTTAACCTTGATTACTAATCTTCTAATCACAGTTACCACTATACTAATTTATACTTTTACTAACTATTTTCAATTAAAAAATTGCACATAAATAGCTGCGACAACTAAGGCTGGCAACATGTTAGCGACCTTAATTTTTTCTTCCCACAACATGTTAATCCCAATCACCGTAATCAAAGTACTTCCCACTAAGCTAATCGCTTGGGTGGCAGAATCATTAATAAAACCTTGAATCAAAACTGCCAGCAAGGTTATCCCGCCTTCAAAAATCAAAATTGGCAAAGCCGCAAAACTACAACCTAAACCATAAACCGTCGCCATTAGAAGCACAATGATAAAGTCGATTAAAGACTTAGTATACAACAGAGATGGGTCATGATTAAGTCCGTCTTGTAAAGCTCCAACAATAGCCATTGCACCAATGCAAACCGTCAGCGAAGTCACAATAAAGCCTGTCGCAAAGTTACTATCACCTGGCTTGGCGAAGCGTTTTTCAAGAAAGTGTCCTATCCAAGTCAACTA
>NZ_BAMI01000053.1 GCF_000615765.1 Ligilactobacillus equi DSM 15833 = JCM 10991
CAAAAACAATTTAATTAGTTATAATATTAATATAGAGGTGAATACACATGTTAAAAAAAGAAAGAACTAATGTTTATGATTTTAACTTTCACTTAGTGTTTGTAACTAAGTATCGAAAGCAAATATTTACAACCGATGAACTTAGAAATAATATGAAAACAATTTTACTTAGCATTGCTGAAAACAAAGAGATTGAAGTCTCTTCAATCGAAGTCATGTCAGACCATGTTCATATGTTGATTAGTTTTAAACCTAAGTATGCGCCATCTAGTATGGTTAAATCCTTAAAAGGTACAAGTGCTAGGGAATGGTTTAAGCTCCATCCTGAAACAAAATCTAAATTGTGGGGTGGTCACTTATGGTCTCCTAGCTTTTTTATGTCCACGATTGGCAATGTATCAGAGAATATCGTTAAACAATATATAGAATCCCAAATGCAAAAATCATTTAAAACTAAGTTCGGTTAGCTTATCGACAATTCATCCCGTGTTTAAAAACACGGTTTTTCTTGTCTGCTAACCTTTATAAACACAAAAAACCACCTCAGAATGAAATCTGAGGTGGTTTTTTATTGCTCTATTCGTCTATTTTAGATATTTTTTATCTTGTTCTTTACCTACTGCGACCAAACCTAAGAATGAGCCTACAGCTACCATAATTGAGCCTACAACGGTTGCTGTTTGAGCATCACTTTCTTCGCCAGTTTGTGGCAATGATTTAGTAGTTAACTGTGCTTGTGGCTTGTGGTTTTTAACAGTCGCTGTCGTAGTAGCAAATCCCGGTACTGATGAAGATAACTTCACGGCTTTATTTTGAACCTTAATTACATTTCCGTTCTTATCTACCATTTCACCAGAAGGATTTACACCCCAACCCGGTACTGTCTTACCACTAGCATCCATAACAACGCCATCTACAACATGGTAACCACTATTAGTAGCTTCCTTGATAGAATCTTTGATTTGAGCGTCTTTTTCAGCCTTTTCAATGGCTAATAAGCTTGCTAAAGTCATTTCTGCCTTAGATAACTTTTCCTTAGCCTTTTCTAAAGTATTTTGCTTTTCTCCAAGGGTTGCTTGTGCGTTGTTTAATGTATCAACCGCCTTGTCATACGCTTTTTGAGCGTCTGTCAAGTCCGCTTGGGCCTTATCTTGAGTAGCTTGTGCATCGGATAATGCTTCTGGAGCGTGTTCTAAAACGTACAATTCTTGTTTAAGATCTGATAACTTACTTTCTTGTTTAGTAAGATCTTGATTAGCTGAATCTAAGGCTTTTTGTGCATCGACTAAACTTTCCTTAGAGATAGCTAAGAGAGCGACTTTTTGACCTGCTTCGTTCTTCAAAGAACTTAACTTATCGTTTTCATCCGCCAATACCTTCTTTGCTTTGTCTAAGTTAGCTAATTTTTCAGCTTGACCCTTATTGAAAGCATCTAAGTTTGTTTGTGCTTGTTCTTGAGCTTTAGTGTCAGAAACTAACTTAGCATTTGCATCAGATAATGCTTGCTTGGCATCAGACAATGCTTGTTGAGCGTTCTTATCGTTATTTTCCGCTTTTTCTAAAGCGCTCTTAGCATCTTTTACAGCTTCTTGAGCGTCTGATAAAGCCTTAGCATCCTTTTGATAAGCTACATTCTTAGAGTTTACATCATCTTGCAATGTCTTTAAAGTAGCTTGTTCCTTATCCAAAGTAGCTTGTGCTTTCTTTAAGTTGTCTAATTTAGTCTTAGCATCTGCATTAAACGAACTTAAAGTAGCTTGTGCTTGGTTCAAAACATTTGTATCAGAAACTAACTTAGCATTCGCATCAGATAATGCTTGTTTAGCGGTAGAAACCTTAGAATCAGCATCTGATAAAGCTTTTTGAGCATTATCATTGGCATTCTTAGCGTTGTCACGTTCAGTTGTCTTAGCATTCAAGTTATCCTTAGCGGTATCTAAAGAAATACTCTTAACAACTTGATCTTGATTCAACTTTTGATATTCAGCCTGTTTAGCTGATAATACATTTTTGGCATTTGCTACTGCACTAGCTAAATCTTCATATGGATTTGTTACCGTATTGAAGATACCTTTAGCTTGTTGAGTTGCATTAGTCTTGTCTTGATCTAATCCTGAAATGAAAAGTAAGTGAGAGTATGATGTAGTGGATTGTCGGCCACTTGTACCTGCCAATAAATTATTAGATACCCCTAAATAAGTTACTCCTGATTTGGTAGTACTGTTTTCAATGTTGGTTAAACCTAAAATAGATTGAGCATGTCCCATATCATCTGTTGTAATGTTATCCTCATCAGCAATATCGTAGAATAACATTCCTTCAATAGTTCTATATAGACCTTCCTTTAAACCTGCCATTGTCGCTGTTGGGTGACTAAAGCTTGCATTTTCGTAACCTTGTGAAGTTTCACCAAGTTCCGTATTTTCTGGTGCACCCAGGCCGTATTCTAAAGCTGTATTGTTAATAGCGTGAGCATCATGACCCATGATATTCCATTTATCAGCCAATGTTTGTTTAGCTACATCCAACGCAAAATTAACAGCACCACTAGATACTTCTACTTTTCCAACTGTATCTAAAATTCCTAAGTCTTTGCGGACTTGGTTAATTAAGGTTGCGGTAAAATTAGATAGATCAGTTGCTTGTTCAACCGTCAAATTATTTAAATCAACCGTTGTTTGTTGATCTACAACATTATTATCTTCCCAACTAACTACTCGTGCAGAATTGGTTAATTTCTTAGCCCATTCAACCTTAGCATTATTGATACCATCAACACTAGCTGTTCCCCAATCGTAACCAGAAAGTACGTTTAAAGGAATATTCATACCACCGTTGTCACCGTACTTTTGTAATTCTTTAACTAATTTTTGTGTTGCATCAACATCAGATTGCTTGATAGCAATAGTTGGTACTGCCGAGGATTCCAAGCGTGTAACTTCATTTTTCGCACTATCGACTTCTAATTTTTTGCTATCAGTAACTTGTTTGGCCGCATTAAATGCCTTTTGAGCATCGTCTACTTTAGCTTGAGCTACTTTTACATCACTTTCAGCATTGTCAAGTACTGACTTAGCGTTTTTGGCAGTTTCTGTTTTAACCTTTTGGTCGCTTAAAGCATTTTGGTAGTTATTGTCTGCATTAGCAACAGCCTTTTTATCCCCATTTACGGCCAATTGAGCGCTATTAACTGCTTGTTGAGCCTTCTCTACTCCAGAATTATTTACAGCGTCTTGAGCGCTATTTACAGCCTTCTGAGCATTATTTGCAACATCTTGTTGATCTAATACCTTTTGCTTAGCATCATCCAATGCCTTTTTGGAACTATTCGCTTTAGTTTGTGCGTCAGATTCCTTCTGGGTAGCAGTCGCTACTTTTTCTTGAGCAGTTTTTACATCATTCTTAGCATTTGAAGCATTGTTCTTAGTATTGTCTACCTTCTTAGTAGCATCAGATACCGCTTGTTGATCGCCTGCTACAGCTTTTTGAGCATCTGATAATGCTTTTTCCGCTTCAGATTTACCATCGTTGTTCAACGCCTTTTGAGCATTATCAACATTAACTTGAGCTTGGTCTACAACTGCTTGCTGAGTTGACACTTTTTTATTAGCCTCATCTACTTTTGCTTGAGATGCGTTAACGCCATCTTGTGCCTTTTTCACAGCTTCTTGATTAGCTTTTACGTTATTATTTGAATCTGACACCACTTGTTCTTGAGAAGCTACGTCCCCCTTCGCTTGAGCGATATTTTCATTAGTTGCTTTAGCAACATTTTCTTGAGCATTTTTAACTGCTTGTTCTGCGTCGTTAGATACTTTTTGTGCAGTATCTAAGGTTTGTTTAGCTGAATCTGTATCTCTTTGTGCGGTATCTGTAACGGACTTAGCATCCGAGTATTCTGCACTTGCATTATCAACCGCTTTTTGAGCATTATCAACATTAGTTTGAGCTTGTGCTACTGTTGTAGCAGTAGTCGCAGTATTTTCTACCGTTTGCGTATTTTCAGGAGTTACTTCATCTGCATTTGCAACTACCCCTGCAACACCTGTTGTGATAATTGCTGACGCTAATACAGCACTTGATTTCTTTAATACTTTTTCCATTTTGATTACCTCTCTTTTCTTTGGAAAACCTTAACTTATTTTATGATTTTATTTTAGCACACGATACAAGGCTCGCAAGCCTTGACAGAAATTTTATTGTCTTAACTCAACCTTGTGTCATAGCTATTTTTTAATCTTACAAGTATTATTTTACATATCCTATCATCAATGACAAGAGTTGACAGAAACAAAAAAGCAAGGAAATAAATCCTTGCTTTTTCTTATATTTTAGGCATCCTTGCGCTTCTTGTATCCGGCAAGTCCTAAGCCACCTGCTAAAGCAACAGCAACTAAACCTAATTCTGCTAATACGTTGTCGTCAGAATCACTCATTTGAGGTAATTCTTTAGATGCAGGAGTTGGTGTTACGTTGTTTTGTGTAGGTGTAGCTTCTGCCTTAGGTGAAACTGGTGTTTCAGAAGGTGTTACAGGTGTTTCCTTTTCAGGAACAGGAGTTTCTGGCACTTCTGGTGTATGAGTAGTTACGGTATTTGAAGTGTATTCCACGCCATTAATTGTGTTGATGTAAGTGTTATCCACATCGCCACTTGCGGTACGAGTCATTGATACGTAAGCACTTGCGCTAAAGTCGCCCTTACTTAAATCAACTTGCTTTAAGAAGTCCTTCTTAAATTCAATGTTGATCTTACCATTTTCTGTATCAACTGTTGAGTCAGTAAATTCAGTAACATCTGTACCTGACTTCAATACCTTTCCGTCTTTCAAGGTTACATCTGAGTTTAACTTAACAACGTATGTTCCGTTGTAAGTATCATGTGTTTGATCGTAGTCGTCAGTAAATCCATATTCTTCTAATGGAGTACCTGTAGCTTGCTTAATCACACCGCCATTTAATTCATAATTGAATGTTTGGCCGACTTTAATTTCACCATTGTTGAGACTATTTGTATCACCTACAGAGATAACAACATCCTTAGTAGGGTTAGGACGTGAAACGTTATTAGTAACAGTTTCAGTTTGGTAAGCTTTACCAAAATCGAATTGGTAAGCAACGTTGCTGTAACTTGTACCATCGGCCACATCTTTCTTAACAGTCATAGGAGCGGTAATAGTGATTGAGTTACCTGTTACAACGTACTTGTTGAAGAAGTCGGTTGGATTATCAACTGAGAACCATACAAACGCACCATTAACGTTAATTCCGTTTTCTTTGATTGAAGCTTGAATATCTTCTGGAGCATCTGAGATAGAGTTGTATACGGTAGCGGTAATACCACTTACTGCATTTCCTTGACTATCTTTGTAAGTGAAGTTGTTTGTATCAACATCTAAAGCTTCTTCAGGGAAGTCATCTAGGTAAGCAAAGCCTTTAGCAATCGCATCAGCATCAGACTTAGCATCTTTGTACTGATCAAAGTCCATCGTTAACGTGTAAACGTTAGTTGAACCCGGCAATACAGTCAATCCGTTAATATCAATACCTTCTGAGTTAAGATCTTTCTTAACTGGTGTTGGTACGACAGAATCATTTGTAACCTTGTTAGATTCGCCATGCTTATTGTTAATATCTACAAAGTAGTTATTTTCAATAGTCTTAGCTTTTTTACCATTAACCTTAACTTGAGCGTAAATAGTAGGCGTTTCACTCGCTTTTGTGTTGTATTCGTCTGAATTCATCATCTTGATTAATTCAGCATCTGCAGTCCAAACAACAGTATTACCATCCTGTTTAGCTGTCAAGTGGTTAGTTACATCAATTTGTGAACCGTCTGCCTTGTTCAAGTAAGCTTTGTAACCTTGGTAATCAACACCATCATCAAAAGTATCAGTTGCACTAAATGATTCCACTTTCTCGTGATATTCGTTAAGTGCTTGACCTTTTAATTCGTAAGTCAACGTTGATCCCGGTGTAACCTTAGCGCCATTGATTGATTGTGCATCAGTAGCAGTGGTATTGCCTAAAGCAACATCCTTAGTAGGTTTTGGAGTAACTGGGTCAAAGGAGAAGTGCTTAACTTGGTTTGTCTTGTCTGTGACATTGTTTAATGTTTCGTCAGCAGTGTTGTATGACCAACCGGCTGTCTTAACAGTTGCGCCAATGAATAAGTCAAATCCACCGTGAACTTGCTTGTTAACATCTAAGTTAAGCAATGCAACGTAATCAGCGTTTGCTTTCAAGTCAATTGTTTGACCGTTTGCCTTAACAGTAAAGTACTTGCTGATGTTGTCGCCCTTCTTAACGATTACATCACCCTTAGCGTCCTTCAAGTCATTTGTTGCACGGACTTCAAAGTTCTTGTAAGCAACCTTGCTATCTAAAACATCGTGTAAAGTCCAATCTGTGACTTGAGTTGCACGATTAGCAGGTAAATCACTTGAAGAAACTTGGTAGTAAACTACAGAATCCTTAGGAACAACTTGACCGTTAACAGACTTGCCACCAATAGATGAAAGAACATCCTTAACCGGTGTAGTATTAACCACCTTGTTACCAACTGTAGGCGTTGGGCGGTCAGTACCAAAGTCATTTTGTACAGCCTTATTGTCAATTGAACCGTTGACCCCATCTAAGATTGTTACATCGTAAGTTAAGGTAAGCTTTTGACCACCGTAAGTTTGTAAGAACTTCTTAGGGTCTTTTGCAGTTACATCAAATGCGTAAACTTCCTTACCATCCTTAGTTGTAGCCTTAGGGATAGCAATAGTGTAAAGGTTGTTGTCAACTTCTTTACCATTTGCGTCCACTAACTTAAATTCGTTGGCAGGAGCTAAGGCGTTGATAACACCCTTGTCAGCTGTCATCGTATCGTGCAAGGATAAACCTTTAGCAAGAGTTGCGTCGCTAATAGCTAACTTGTTGTCAAGCTTGAAGTTAGATAAATCCCAACCAATCTTGTAGTTAATCTTATCATTTGCTAAGACAATCTTGCCATTTGCATCTTTACCGGCAACTGTTTCAGACTTAGTTGGAGTAGAC
The DNA here is from genome assembly GCF_000615765.1 of Ligilactobacillus equi DSM 15833 = JCM 10991. Classification (GTDB taxonomy): domain Bacteria; phylum Bacillota; class Bacilli; order Lactobacillales; family Lactobacillaceae; genus Ligilactobacillus; species Ligilactobacillus equi. The sequence goes on from NZ_BAMI01000053.1 coordinate 7,042, forward strand.
TTAACTGTCTTGTTTTCAACTGTGTTTGAAGTATCAGGCTTGTCGTTGATGTTAACAACGTACTTGTTATCAATGGTTTCAACACCATCAGCAACAACTTGTACATTGGCAAAGATTGTAGGAGTAACTCCGGCTTTAGTGTTAAATTCATCTGAATTCATTAACTTAATTAAGTCAGCATTAGCAGTCCAAGTTACCTTGTTGCCGTCTTGCTTAACTGTAACTAACTTAGTAACATCCTTGTCGCCAAGTAATGCCTTAAAGCCAGTGTACTTAACCGCACTATCAAATTCATCAACTGCATTAAAGCTCTTAACAATTTCGTGATATTGTTGTAAAGTTTGTCCCTTTAATTCGTAAGTTAAAGTTTCGCCCTTAACAACGTTCTTACCATTAATTGTTTGTGCCTTAGTGTCTGTAGCGTTGCCTAACTTAACGTCTTTTTCACCGTGAGGTACGATTGGGTCAAAAGCAAAAGTCTTAACTGTGTTAGTTTTGTCATTTGCACCATTCAATACTTCGTTAGCGGTGTTGTAAGTGAAACCACTCTTAAGAATAGTTGCACCTAAGTTAAGCGTAAACTTAGCATTTGTAGCCTTGTTTACATCAAGGTTAACCAAGTCTAAGAAGTCTTGTTGAGCTTCTAAACTTACAGAATCAACATTGTTGATTAAGCGGAAGTAACGGCTAATATCTTGGTTATTCTTAATAACCACATTGCCTTTAGCATCCTTTAAGTCAGACTTAGCGAAGACTTCCCATTGGCCGTTTAACTTAGCCTTAGAATCAATCTTGTCAGAGAATGTCCAAGACTTGATGTTGCTTGCACGGTTAGCAGGTAAGTTAGAAGATGAAACTTGGTAGTAAACTGTTGAACCAATTTCAGCAACTTTGCCATTTAATGAGTCAGTGCCATTTAAGGTCTTAGTTACATCCTTAACAGGAACGGTGTTAACCACTGTGTTACCAACCACATTAGTTTGAATTGGGTCATTACCAAAGTCAACTTGAGATGCTTGGTTCTTGATGTCACCGGCTTTGCCATTTTGTACTGTTGCTGAGTACTTAATAGAAAGCTTTTGACCACCATAAGTTTCGATTAACTTCTTAGGGTCTTTTGCAGTTACGGTAATTGTGTAAGTGTCCTTACCGTCTTTAGTTGCCTTAGTAATTGCAACTGTGGCATTAACCACTTTACCCTTAGCGTCTACAACCTTAACATTTTCTTTCTTCAAGTCTTGGATAATGCCTTGAGTTGCTGTTAATGTATCAACAACCTTAGTACCCTTAGCTAATTGTTCAGCTGAAATGGCAGTTGTCTTAGATGCATACTTGGATAAGTCCCATGTAACATTGTAGTCGATTTGGTCATTAGCGATTGCAACTTTACTGTTACCGTCCTTGCCGTTAATAGTTTCAGCCTTAACTGGTGTAGGACGAGTTGGCGTGTTAGTTACAATATTTGAAACATCTTGTTTACCGTTGATGTTTAACCAGTAAGCATTGTCGATACGAGTTGCTTGGTCGGTATTAACTGTAGCGTATGCGTAAACAGTTGGTGTAACCCCTGCTTTAGAATTGTATTCGTCCGAATTCATCATCTTGATTAATTCAGCATCAGCAACCCACGCAACCGTATTACCGTTGACTTGTTCTTTCATGTGATCAGTTACATCGGTTTGAGTAACCTTGCCATCCTTATCAGTTACATTAAGCATTGCCTTGTAACCTGTGTAAGTTAAACCTTTATCGAAGATGTCGTTAGCGCTAAATGTCTTGATTGGTTCGTGGTATTGCTTCAATACTTGACCGTTCAAGGCGTAAGTGATTGTGTCACCCTTAGTTACTAACTTACCATTGATAGAAACTTGCTTAGCATTTGTGTTCTTGCCAATACTATCTTCCTTATTAGGTTCAGGAGTGACTGGGTCATAAGAGAATGTCTTAACTTGGTTAGTCTTGTCAACTGCACCATTTAAGTTTTCATCCGCTGTGTTGTATGCCCATCCAGCAGTCTTGACAGTTGTACCAAAGTTAACATTGAACCAACTACATTATCTTTATGTTCATTAACTAAGTTCATGTAGTCTTGGTTAGCAACTAGACTTAACGTTTGACCGTCATTAACTAATTGGAAGTACTTAGAAATATCTTGACCCTTCTTGATAACTACTTTGTTATCATGGTCTTTCATTTCTTGACTAGCATAAACTGCCCATTGACCGTTGTATTCTACCTTATCGTCTAACTTGTCAGAGAAAGTCCAAGTTGTGATTTGGCTTGCACGGTTAGCAGGTAAATCAGAAGATGAAACCTTGTAGTAAACGGTTGAACCTAAGTCAACTTTCTTACCGTTAAGTGATTCAGTTCCACCTAACTTGGAAACAACGTCCTTAACTGGTGTAGTATCAACAACCGTGTTACCGACAACTGGAGTGTCTTTAGGATTGTTAAAGTCAATTTGTTGAGCAACGTTCTTGATTTCACCATTCTTACCATCAGCAACAATTGCCGTGTACTTCAAGTGAAGCTTTTCGCCACCGTAAGTTTCTAAGAACTTCTTGACATCAGTTACCTTTGCAGTTGCAACGTAAACATCTTTGCCGTCTTTGGTTGTCTTAGTTAGAGTAACTTGTGGTTGTGTAGATACAGCTTTACCGCTTCCGTCTACTAACTTAAAGCCATCCTTGCTTAAGTTTTCAATGACGCCAGTTGTAGCAGTTAATGTATCAACTACAGACATACCTTTAGCCATTTGTTCATCTGAAATAGCAGTTTTCTTTAAATTGTATTGTGATAAGTCCCAAGTTACATCGTAATCAATATGGTCTTTAGCAATCACTACTCGGCCATTTGAATTAGTACCTGCAACAGTTTCGTCCTTAGTAGGTGTTGCGTGCACACCTTGGTTAGTTACAATGTTTGATACGTCCTGCTTACCATTGATGTTGACAAAGTATGAGTTATCAATCTTATCTTTGTCTGTTAAGACTTCGGTGAAGGCGTAAATTGTAGGAGTAACATAGGCTTGTTCGTTGTACTTATCAGAGTTCATCATCTTGATAAGTGCATCTTTAGCAGTCCATTCAACGGTATTACCGTTAGCGTTGGTTTGCATTAAGTCAGTTACGTCAACTTGAGTAATCTTGCCCTTAGCGTCCTTAACATTCATGAATGCCTTAAAGCCTGTGTATTTAACAGCAGGGTCAAAAATATCAGTTGCGCTAAAGGTCTTGATAGGATCGTGATATTGAGGTAAAGCTTGTCCCTTCAATTCATACGTAATCTTATCGCCCTTAGTTACATTCATGCCGTTAGCACTTGTAGCTGTAGCTGATGTAGATTGACCAATGCGGTCGTCTTTATCACCAATTGGGTTAACAGGTTCGTAAGAGAAGGTCTTGACTGTATTAGTCTTATCAACATCCCCGTTTAAGGTTTCAGTTGCAGTATTGTATTCCCAACCAGAAACTTTAACTGTGGCACCTACCCATAAATTGTATGAGTTGGCATTTGCACGGTTCTTTTCTAAGTTAGCTAAGGCTAAGTAATCAGCATTAGGAGTCAACTTAGTGTTTTGACCGTTTAAGCTAAAGGTAAAGTACTTAGAAATATCGTCATTCTTGCGAATAACTGTTTGACCTTGCGCATTTACCATGTCAGAGCCGGCTAAGACTTGCCATTTACCGTTGTAAGCAACCTTGTTGTCTAAGGTGTCAGTAAAGTTCCATTCCTTGACGACACTTGCCCGGTTAGCAGGTAATTCTGAAGATGTAATCTTGAAGTATACATCTGATCCAAATGGCACGATTTCACCGTTAACTGACTTAGTATCACCAATGTTTTTGTAAACATCTTTCTTAGGATTAATATCTACAACATTAACGGTTGTAACATTCCCACCATAGTTCACTCCAAAGTTATTTTGAACAACGCTATTAGTGATAGATCCTGTAACGCCATCATTTGATGATACTTGGTAAGTTAATTTAAGAGTTTGACCGCCAAATGATTGTACAGCCTTCTTGCCATCTTTCCAAACAAACTTGATTGCGTAAGTTTCATCATTACCTTTAGTTAGTGTTGTGATAGTTTCTGTATAAAGTGACTTGTCAATTACTTTTCCAGATCCATCTACTAGCTTAACACTATCAGCCTTTAAAGAACCTGCTTTATTAGTGATAACCATAGTATCTGTAAATGATACTTCGTTATTCTTAATGGAATCTGAGACAGGAACATCCTTAAACTTAGTGTAATCAACATTAACAGTGTATTCTTGTACGCTGTTAGTAATTACGTTCTTACCATTAGCGTTATTTCCATCTACAGAAACACTCTTAGTTGGTTTAGAATCAGTAATTTTATTTTCAGTTTTGTTAGAAACTGTTTCAATATTTCCGTTACCGTGGTTTACATAGGTCTTAGCTTGGTTTTTGAATGTAGCTCCAGATACCTTAGCTGTGTAAGGGATATCTAAAGTTAATCCACTATAAGTCTTAGTTAAATCTGAACTCATAGCATCAACCAAAGTCTTATTAGCAGTTAACACTAATTGACGGGTAGATGCGTTGTAAGAAATGTTAAAGTTCTTAGTTAAGTCCGAACCATCATCTGACTTAGAAACGTGAATACCTTGTAAATCAATTTCTACATTAGGGTCAATTGTGTCTTCAATTGTGTAACCAACAACTTGTTGACGAGTTGCATTTGCACCATTGGTAGAAGCTTGTAAGGCATCAGTAGTAACTGTAAAGTTACCGTGATCACCTGCTACAATAGTCTTACCATTAGTATCAACGGTTTGATTATCAATAACTTCACTGTCAGTCTTACCTGCTTTATGAAGCACATTTAATTTTTGTAAATTGTAGCTTGCTTTTTCAGCTACAGGCTTATCAACACTTAATGTATTGTAATTGTATACAACTGGATTCGAAGTGCTACCGTATGTTGGGATATCGTAGTGATATTCAACAGAAGGTTTGTCAACTGTCACTGAATCCAAGTGATAGTTTACCGTTGGAGTATTTAGAATAGGTGGCTTATCGAATGGTAAGTCGGCCGCACCAAATGAAATCCATTCGTATACAGCATACCCTTATTACTGTACCCAACTTGGGAAGTACCTACTATATTGTGGGGAAGCCATGACCACGAGAACGTATCAACATTTTTTAACATTGTAAACGACTGGTTTGGTCTATCTTGTTCAGTTGAGCCTTCTCCATATGTCCCTTTATCACGATAATATGCGTAAGAACTATTATCCGTGTCAATAGTTACTTTAGAACCATTTAACGTACCTACAACGTTACCCTTAACAAGAACATCTTGATCAAAGTCCAAATCGCCAACTCCAACTAATAAATATGGAATGGTTGTTTGAGTTTTTGACCCCGCTTTATAAAATTCCCAATGTCCTTCCGTGTGATAATTATATAGGTTTTCAAAACCTAAAAGAAAAGCACTACGATTGTTTATATCAACTGCCAATCCAATGTACCGGTATTCCTCGGGTGTTTCCCCAACATTATCAAATACTAACTTGGCGTCATATACAGTACCATTGTTTGACTTGATAGCGTTTTTGTAAAGAATACTAGAACCGTTTTTTACCTTATACAGTTGTTCGTAAAATCGAGAATCAGAAGTTGAATCCGCATGACTTATTGTCGGAGTAATACCGGGAGAGTACCAGTATTCCCCACCGTAACCATCATCCAAATGGTACGCCCTTTAGAATCTATATGCTTATTGTAGTTCATTTGGGTTATCCCATCATTTTTCTTAGCTTCCGATGCAACATATTTCAAATACTTGTCGAAATCAGAAATTGATACCGTTTCTAACCCAGACAAATCTGCACTAAGAAATTTGTTACCTGATGACAAGTAAGTTAAGTTACCTTGAGCATTCTTAATAAGATTTTCGATTTGTGAAGCAGACCAATCTCCGCCAAGTTTATTCTTAACGTAATCAGCTAACTTTTCTTTATAAGTTGCAAAGTCTTTATCGTACTGAGCTTTGTCGCTTTGATACTTAGCCACTGTATCATTAATGGTTTTCACTTGTTGATTATAATCACGCTGTACATTAGTAACAACATCTTTGTAATTATCTACAGTAGCGGTGATTTTTTGTGTTTCACCTTGTTTAACGTTGTCATTTCCTAAAATACCTTGCGCATTTTTTACAGCCTGTTCAAGTTTTGACTTGTCAATACTACCAACAGCTTCTGTTGCTGATTTGGTTTTTTCAACCGTAGTGGTAATGTTTTTGATTTGACTTGCATAGTCAGATTCAATTTTGTTTGAGATCTGTTCTGCACTGTCGGATGTTACCTTACCTGCACTAACATCATCTGTTTGATGTACGTTGCTTTCGCCTAAAACTTGCTTAGCACTATTGACAGCTTCATCTAACTTAGCAGACGCATCACCAACCGTAGCTTTAACTTTATTTTCGGCATTTTTTTGTGCAGTTGCTTTTTCTAAAGTATTAACTACAGTGTCAGTCTTAGCATTAACATCAGCCTTAACTTTGTCGTAGTTATCAATTGTAGCAACTGTATTCTTGTTTTCAGCCGTGTTTTCCTTTACTTTACCACCAACGTTTTTGAAGTCCTGCACAGCCTTGTCAACCTTAGCTTTGTTAGAAGCATTTGTAGCGGACGCATCAGCAGTATCTGTTGCATAAGCCTTATTCTTAGCTTCCTGTTTAGCTGTAGCTTCTTGTAATTGTGCAGTTTGTTGCTTGTAGCTATTTCCAATGCTATCAACAGCACTTTGCGCTTGATCTGCAGTAACAGTAGATGAAGTAGTTTGGCCTTGTGTAACTTGAACACCGGTTGCAGTTGCTTTTTCTACCGCACTTTGTAAGCCGGAGTTATCAACGTTAACACTGTAGCCATCCCCATTATTAGTAGAACCACTAGCAGTAGTAACCGCAGTAGTGTTTGCTGATGGAGTTGTGACATTAGCGGATGTAGTAGCACCGTTACCACTTTCAGAAGAAGTAGCACCTCCTGTAGTTCCGGTAGCTTCATCCGCATTAGCAACATTGACAGTTCCTAAAAGAACCATCCCTGTAACTGTTGCGGTAGTAATACCCGCAACCATCCAACCTTTTTTTGAGTGGTACATCTTTTTACGATTTACCAATTCAGTAGTTGGAGAAAGAAACTTTTTACTCATACACTTTTCCTTCTTTCTTCGTTATTTGTTATTCGTGTATATGTTGATAATAACACGACTTTAAAAAGAATTACAATACTTACAATTAAAAATAAAAAAAATAATCGTTTTAATTTGTATTTTTTTAGAAAAAGTAGTTAAAAGAGGCTATATAACAGCGTTTTTAAAAATAAATATTTTTTATTTCTATTTTA
>NZ_BAMI01000052.1 GCF_000615765.1 Ligilactobacillus equi DSM 15833 = JCM 10991
CGATAAAAATTTTAATGTTTATTTGAATTATTATTTTTCATTTGCGAAAGACGATGGTTAACCTTACGCACTTCTAACCAGTCATAGCTATATAAAATTCCCCAGCAAATTAGATAAATTATTGTATACATAACTACAAATACAAACCAATTAAATTCAAAATTCATTTTAAATAAGCGACAAAACAAAACAAACGCTACCAAAATTAAGATATAGTGAACTGGCACTAGGATATAGTAACTACGAAATTCTAAACTACTAGAGATAATTCCACAAAATATACCAAAAGAAAGCGCAAAAAACATATGTGCAGGCCGCAATGTTAGACCGTATAAACTAAAACAAACTAAACAAGCGGTGCAAGAAAACCCCATTCCGATAATCATACTTTGTATCATATTACTAACAAATTTCATTGTAAAATCCTTTCTCGAACATCTTTCCAATATCTACGGCTAATAGACACCGGTTGTCCTGAATACAATTTAGCAATTTTATTTCCCGATAATGCTGGTTCTACTTTTTGTAAAAAATTTAAATTAATCACCGTACTTCGGGAAACCTGTATAAAATTTAAAGGTAACCTTGTTAAAAATTGACTCAACGTCCCGCGAAATAATAATCCTTGGGGATAAAGTTTTAAATAATCACCTAAAACCTCCACTGATTCTAACTCTTTCAAGAGAATTTTAACCACACGACCATCCACCTTAATATTTATATCATTCGGCTCTTGGAGTTTTACTTCTAATTTTTGTACTTGTTGATTGTATTCCCGAGCTGAAATTTCAACAAAAATATCACCAATTTTCATCCCAGAAACCTTTTTAAACCTTATTTTCATCACGTATAATCAACCACCTTCTCTAAACTTACCTTACATTATCACAATTAAAAATATACTCTAATTTACGTTATTTTCCCTAAAGAAATCATTCCGTTAACCGTATTTACGACAACTTGCTGTCTAAATCTTTGACTAGTTTACTTACTTTAATAAGTGTTATCTCCCTCCTCAATTTGATTCTAATTTTTCTCCAACAAAATTCCCACCTTTTTGCGATAAACGGCTTTTATTTAAGGGCAAGCGGTTTGAAAATAATTTGATTGCTACAAAAAATCCGCTAAATCTGACTTTCTTCAGATTCAACGGATTACTTTTTATTATTCAACCCGACGTCGTTCACCAGTTAATTTTCTTAAATCAGTAATATCTTGCACGGTTTCAAGACATCCTAAATAATTTCCCGCTTCATCATGTAATGCTAAGTATTGAATGTAAACAAAGACACTATCATGAAGATTAAACCAACGTGTAACCTTAGTTTCTTTACCAGCATGAAAATCAGCAAAAATTTTCTTAACATATGGTAAAGCCCGAGGTGGGTGACAATTAAAGACCTTTCTCCCTAAAACACTCCTTGTTCTTGGAAAAAGTGGGTTAGGATTCCCCGTAAAATATTTTACCCGATCATTTTTATCAACAAAAGTCAACTCAAGCGGAAGTGCTTTTAAAACTGCCGTTAATTCCGTTAATGACAGTTTCCCCGAAGGAAAACTAATTTCCGCATTCTTAAGTCCTGGAATTACTACTTGTGTTTGGGGGCTACTTTTTTCTGAGCCATCTGAATTAACTCGCTCTTCTTCTAAGCCTTCATCAAGTTCTTCTTGACGCGCTAAATTCTTGGCCATTTCATTAAGTTGTTGGGCAATTTCTGAAGGCTCCTTATTGGCATCTTGCGCGAGTTCTTCTGTTGTGGGACGCCACATGATTGGTTTCGAAATTAAAGTATAGCGCATTTCTTCTTCATCTTGACGTACTAGTTTCCAATCGGAAGCCTTAGCAACTTCATCCAACATCGGAATCATAATTGCTTCTTCTTTAAAAATCATTTCCGTAACTTCTTTACAGGCTTCCTCTACTGCAGCTTCAATTTCATACTTGTCCGGTAGCGGTTCCTGATTAACTAAACTATTAGCCCGCTTAATTAGGTCACGTATTTTATCATCTACCCCCCACATAACTTGTGGCGGAGCAGTAATACCGTACTTATCCATCAGAGGAAAAAGTGTATTTTCTTTACGGTTATAATGATAGTCAATGGTTGCTAAGTCTTTTAGAGCTTGACGCATCCGCTCAAGATAGGTCGGGTTTTGACCGTCTTGTTGCCACTTTTTTAAAACAGGTAAAAGTTCATCCTCAATTAAAGAAGTAATTACCATATTTTCCAACTTCATAGTCGCCACTGGGTGGCCTGGCTTTTCAAAAGCAGGCGTTTGGGAATCATTAGAAATCGCCCCTTTAAAAACCGCAGCATGAACATTACAGAGATTTTGAATTTCTTGTGGATCAAGACCATTAGCAATGAGTTGGCGTTCAGCATTGTAATTTCAGCGACATCAACGTGTTCAAATGTTTCATTAAACATCGTCTTAGCGGTTTCAAAATCACCGCCTTGATGAATAAAGTTTAAAATCTCAACAATCTTTTCTTGACGATAAACACTTTCATCTTTCTTAGTCAAAATTTTTCACCTCATATCCATGTACTTCAAATTTCGCCTTAATTTCCTGTAAATCGATTCCCATCGCACGCGAACCTTTTTTTAAGTTAACAATTCTTCCTACTGAAGTTAACATTCCCGGAATTTTAATTTTCGTAAAGCCAAGGTCATACATAATTTGAATAAATTCTGGATTATCCTTGGCCATTTCATAAATCGGACATTCAAAATCTACTACTTTTTCCATTATCTACCTCACAAGTCCCAGTGCCCGCTTACCTGCCTCACTAATCTTATCTGCTGTCCAAACCGGATACCAAACAATTTTCACTTGGCAATCATCAATACCTTCAATTTGAGTTATTTCTTTTTTGATATTAGCCTCTAAGATATCACTCAGAGGACACCCCATCGTGGTTAGAGTCATTTTCACTAATGCCGTATGCTCATTAACCTCCACATCATAAATCAACCCAAGATTTAAAATATCAATTCCCAACTCAGGATCAATTACTCGACCTAGGGCAGTTAAAATATCATTTACCAGTTTTTCTTGGTCCATTTTTTCACCTGCTTGCTTAGCTTTTTTGAATTTTATGTCGTTTTAGTTATAACTTTTAATATTTTATATCTGCAATCTTATTTTACAAGTTGATAGTTCTTAACGCAAATAAATCCTGCTCCGAAAGAGCAGGATTTAAATTAATTTATTATTGTTAGTGTACAGAATAGTTTGGTGCTTCATTAGTAATTTGCACATCGTGTGGGTGAGATTCAACTAAACCAGCCCCAGTAATTTGTACAAATTGAGCATTTTCACGTAAATCTGCTAAGGTTGCTGCCCCACAGTAACCCATTCCAGAACGTAAACCACCAATCATTTGGTAAACAACATCGGCTGTTTTACCCTTGTAAGCGACCCGACCTTCAATTCCTTCTGGTACTAACTTATTCGCCTCGTTAACTCCACTTTGGAAGTAACGATCAGAAGAACCGTGCGTAGAGTCCATAGCTCCCATGGAACCCATCCCCCGGTATGTCTTGAAACGCCGACCTTGGAAAATTTCAGTTTCCCCTGGTGCTTCATCAGTCCCGGCTAACATGGAACCTAGCATCACAGCAAAGCCCCCAGCAGCAATCGCTTTAACAATATCACCGGAATATTTAATCCCTCCATCAGCAATGATGGCACGACCATATTCACGGGCAACTGCAGCCGCATCATAGATAGCGGTAATTTGTGGTACCCCAACCCCAGCAACTACACGAGTGGTACAAATTGACCCAGGTCCAATACCAACTTTTACAACATCAACCCCAACTTCATAAAGTGCACGTGTTGCTTCTGCTGTGGCCACATTACCAGCAATCAAAGTTGCCTCTGGATAAGTTTGGCGAATTTCTTTAATCTTGCGAATTACCCCCGCAGAGTGACCGTGGGCGGTGTCAATCACTAAGGCATCAGCTCCCGCTTCTAATAAAGCGCTCGCCCGTTCAAAGGTATCAGAAGTTACCCCGACAGCCGCTGCCACTAAAAGGCGCCCATGTTGGTCTTTAGCCGCATTAGGGAATTCAACCACTTTTTCAATATCCTTGATAGTTACCAAACCTGTCAAACGTCCTTCACGATCAACCATTGGTAATTTTTCAATTTTATTATCACGTAAAATTGCTTCCGCTTCTTTTAAGGATGTTCCTTCAGGAGCAGTCACGAGATTTTCTTTAGTCATCACTTGGCCAATTTCTAGGTTAGAGTCTTGGACAAAACGTAAATCACGGTTTGTAATAATGCCTACAAATTTGCGACCAGCCATGGTTTCAACAATAGGAACCCCGCTAATCCGATATTTCTTCATCAAGGCTTCCGCGTCATAAATCTTATGTTCTGGAGTTAAAAAGAAAGGATCAATGATAACTCCGCTTTCAGAACGCTTTACCTTGCGAACCTCGTCAGCTTGGCGTTCGATGGTCATATTTTTGTGAATCACCCGAGACCACCTTGGCGCGCATGGCAATCGCCATGGCCGATTCCGTCACCGTATCCATCCCAGCACTGATGACAGGAATATTTAACTTGATGTTTTTGGCTAATTGCACACCTAAGTCCACCTCATTAGGTAAGACATTACTTTCGGCAGGAATTAACAACACATCATCAAACGTTAAACCCTTTTTCGCAAACTTCGTATCCCAATTAGACATTATTTTTTACTCTCCTTTGACTTTTTTTGGGGTAGCTTTTACTACCAGAGACTTAAATTTATATTGTTATCTAATTTACACAAGTTCCATCAAAATTTCAAGTCTTTTTTAGGCATTTTTCCAAATTTTATTTTTCTCTCATCCATAATTAACGATTACTTTCCGAACGATTTGCTATCTTGTCGCTTTAGGAGAGATGAAAAACGAATTACTCTCCCGTCAAAAGTTTGGCTTCATGATGATTCAATGGTCGGTGCAACTCCAGCAACATCTTCACATGCGACTTAGTACGACCATTCTTGGTAGGTACCTTTTCTTCCTGAACACTGTCCGCTACAATTTGAGCTGAGCCTAAGTAATAAAAACCCTTGCCAGTGGCATCGCTACGCTTCATAAAGACCTCAATACGTACCTGAGGTTGACCCTCTTTAACCCCTTTTAATAACAACTGTACTTCTGGAGAATTTAAGTGACGCGGACTACGAGTAAACCAAGTTAAGTAGCGATTAGCCTCAATTTGGTTAGCGTAATTCTGACGGTCATAAGTCACAAAAATTGGACAAACTTCCTCAGTTACCCGGTAACCATAAAGAGGCGCGGAAACATCTTTAGGCCAGTTTAAGAGCCGACAAACGTCCTTTCTTGTATATTGTTGCATAGGGGTGAACTGTCGCTGCTGGTCCATTTTTTGCCCTAAGGCTATTCCGGTCTTGAGAACATCTTCAAAATCAGCCTTAAAATTCGTATCTTCTAGCGCTCGGGCTAACTTAGCCCCGAGGCGATAGGTAAAGCCTTGATGTTCGATTAAAGGTACTTGACCATATTGATCCGACTTAAGTTGCTTTCCCGCTTTAATAGCAAAGAAATCCAAACTTAAAATTTGATCAACACTGGCTAAAAGTTCAGCATTGTAGTAAGCTCCTGCTTGATCAAGTAATTCTAGATAATGGTCTTCTAAAATTTCCTCTTGATCCATCAAAGCTGAAAGTAAAATTAGTTCCTGAATGCGTAAACCTTCTAGGAGTTCCTTAGTAACAAAGGTTAAAACTTGATCCTGGTAGGCGGTTAACGCTGTTTTTTGCCCCATTTTTTGACGGAATTGAGTATAATTACCAACTCCATTGTTCCTCGCAAAGACCGCAGGGCTCAGGTCACCAAATTGATAGAAGTCATAGAGCTTAGGTGTTTGCCCTAATTTATTTTCTAAGTTGTGATAAGCTTCCTTTATACTGGACAAATTGTCTAAACGTACTTTTTCTAAAGATGCAAAAATCCGTTCCTGAGCTACACGGCTTAAATTAATAGTTGTTAAATCTAGGTGATTAAGTGTTGTCATTTCACGAAGGACTTGGTCATTACGACCACTGCGATTACCTGACAAAGCTAGGGCAATTAGATAATTGTTTTGATAATTACCAATCAAATCTAAAACTAAAACGCTCTGCTTACCTGGATACTTGCGCAAACCACGCCCTAATTGCTGGGTAAAGATAATGCTAGACTCCGTATTACGCATGAAAATAACTTGGTTAACAGCCGGAATATCTATCCCCTCATTAAAAATATCCACCGTTAAAAGGTATTGCAATTGACCAGCTTCTAATTTGGCAACCGCATCTTGGCGGGTTTGGTGGCTATCTTCATTCGTCAAAGCTTGACTGAATAGCCCACGTTGCGTAAGTTCCTGAGCTAATTTTTGAGCTTCTTCTTTGCGACTTACAAAAATTAAACCTTTGGGTAATACCTCACTTTGACCATAATAGGCCAATTGTTCTACAAGATAATCTACCGCTGATGACTTTGAAGTTGCTTGAGGCTGGTTTTTTCGGTGATAGCTTGACCTTCCGGCTCATAATCTGGGATTCCAACATAGTCAAAAGGACAGAGCATTTCAGCTTGTAAAGCATCTTGCAGGCGAATTTCATAAGCCACGTTATAGTCATAAAGTTGAAAAATATTTTGAGCATCACTACGTTCGGGCGTAGCCGTCATTCCCAAAAGAAAGTTCGGTTGGAAATAATTTAATACCCGTAAATAAGACGGCGCCGCACTGCGGTGAGCTTCATCAATTAACATATAATCAAAATCTGTAGGTTCAAAACTGGCCAAAACTTCCGGCTGACTAAGGGTTTGAACCGTAGCAAAGAGGTACTTAGCCTCGTAATCATGTCGGTCCCCACTCAAAATCCCATAATCTTGTTGAGATCCCCCTAAAACTTTTTTGAAGCTTTCCAGGGCCTTTTGGGCAATTTGTTGACGATGCACCACAAATAGAAAACGCCGAGGGCGATATTTTTGAACATCAAAAGCCGCCAAATAAGTCTTCCCCGTCCCGGTAGCAGAAATCACCAAGCCCTTATTTTGCCCTTGCTGACGCAGGTCAGCTAAGTTGGTCAAAGCCACTTTTTGCATAGCATTAGGTGCCAATTGACTTGGACTTACATTTGTGACTTGCGGACTTGGAGCTTGATAACCTTGGGCGTAATAGTCGATCCAATCTGGCGTAAGAACTTGGGCTTGGTCCCATTCCGCTTGGAACTGTTTTTGTAAACGCTGAGTTAAATCCCCTTGCGTTTGACTAGCGACTTTAAGCGCCCATTCTGTATTCTTGAGGAGGGCATTACGGGTAAAATTAGCACTGCCTACAATAGCAGTTTGATAACCGGCGTGAGTAAAAAGATAACCTTTACTGTGAAAAGCCGGACTAGCACTTAAACGTACTTCCACTTGGGGTAACTTCAATAATTCCCGGAAAACTGCGGGTTGATTGAAGTTTAAATAAGCTCCGGTTAAAATCCGTCCGTGCACTCCTTGAACCGCTAAATCAGCAAGAAGAACCTTAAGGGCAGTCAACATGGATGGTGACCAAAAAGCCACCACCCATTCAAAACTCTGACAGGTCAATAATTCTTCCTTAAGACTATCCCAGATACTTTCGGGACCATCATTAACCAAAAGTTCTGGACTAAACTTACTTTCCATTTGATGGTGCTGACCATCGATGAGTCCCGCTAAGATAGCGGCTTGAAACTTATCCTCCATTTAATTCCTCCAAAACTGACCGTGAGGCCGGTAAAACATCTAGCTGCAATAATTTTTCTGGGGTATCCCAAATAAATTCACTAGCCGCCACTTGCTTGAGATGATGACTGCTTAAACTTGCTGCAAAGAAACTTATCGTAACTTGCCCCCAGGGATAATCATGATTAATGGTTGAGCATACTAAATTGCCAATTTCCACCTGGTCACCTAATTCTTCCCAAATTTCACGTTTGAGAGCTTCTCGAAGGCTTTCACCAGCTTCAACTTTTCCCCCGGGGAATTCCCACTTTCCTCCAGCAATGCGGTCAGTTTTGCGTCGTCCCATGAGATAACGACCCTGACCGTCACCAATCACAGCCGCAACAGCCCTAATTTGTGTATTTGTCATTTTCTAATAGCCATCCTTTCAATGCTTCAATATCTTGCAGACTAACCCCCAAAACTTGAGTTACAAAATTTACAACCGTCCCATATTTCATTTGACAAACTTGTCGTACCACCTGTAGATTTTCTAAAGCCAGGTGATAATCTTGATTAAGGCGTTGAGCGAGACTTGCCGTTGTCCCTTGACTTAATAGCTGAGTTAAATCTTGGTCATTATAAGCTGCATAAACTAAATTGGTCAATAAGTAATCCTGATTAACCTCTTCTTCCTGAATTCCTAAAACTGATAAAAGATAAAATGCAGCTAAACCCGTACGATCCTTACCAGCTGTACAGTGAAAAATTAGCGGCGCTTGTGTTTTGAGAAGAATTTGAAAAAACTTACGGTAAGCTTTTTGAGCATGGGGATCAAACACCATTTGCAGGTAGACCTTTTCTTGATAGGTCAATTTCCAAGCCCTAATTTTCAGATAAGTTAATGGGCCTAAATTTTGCCAAAGATGGCGACGGAAAGGATAGACACGCAAATTATAGTAGGTCAGCCCTTCCGGCAAGTTATCAGGATAAACCTCAGTTTCACTGTAATCCCGGAAGTCCATGACGGCCTGAATTCCCAAAGCTACCAAATCAGCTTGTTCCGAAGCAGTTAGATGCGCGAGACTGCCCGCTCGATATACTTGACCGAATTTGACCCGAGCTTTCTTAGCAGTATGATAACCTCCCAAATCACGAAAGTTGAGGACATTTTCAAAATCTAATAGCTTGACCATCTATTTACATCTCCCAAAACATATTCTCTTTTCATTGTAACGCAAAAAAGCCCGGGAGTCCGGACTTTCTTAGATTTTTACTTATTTAGCAGGTAACACGGCACCGTCGAACTTCTTTTCAATCCAACTTTGTGTTTCCTTAGATTGTAAAGCCTTCACTAACTTCTTAATAGCAGGGTTGTTCTTATCTTTCTTTTGAACAGCAATGAAGTTAGCGTAGTCTGAAGAGCTGCTTTCACGAGCAATAGAGTCATCCTTTGGGTTTAAACCAGCTTGCACTGCGTAGTTGGCATTGATAACAGTAGCGGCTGCATCGTTCTTCTTGTAAAGTGTAGGCATTAACTTTGCTTCAAAAGTGTGTACAAACTTCAAGTTCTTCTTGTTAGTCTTGATGTCGTCAAAAGTTGCGGAAGAAAGTTTAGTTCCCTTCTTCAAGGTAATCAAACCAGCATCCTTAAAAATTTGTAAAACCCGACCATAATCAGCAGTGTTACTAGAAACATCCACTTTGGCACCCTTTGGCAAGTCCTTCAAAGACTTATAATCCTTGGAATAAACAGCAATTGGTTCCAAATGCACGTTCCCCACTGAAATCAAAGAACCATTGTTGTGCTTGTTCCAGTTGTCTAAAAATGGTTTGTGTTGGAAGTAGTTGGCATCAATATCACCGTTAGCCAAAGCTTTGTTAGGTAAAACATAGTCGTTGTAGACCTTAACCTTCAAGTTAACCCCTTCATCTTTCAATTGCTTTTGCACATGTTTTAAGATGATGGCATGAGGGTTAGCGGAAGCCCCAACAGTAATTGTCGTATCAGCTTTGGCATTTTGGACTCCGCCGACAAGCAAAGCAGCAGCCGTAGCTACCCCAGTTAAAAGACTTAATAACTTAAATTTTTTCATATTAAACACCCCATATACTTTCTTTTGAATTTTAATTTAGTTAACGTTTATCAATAGATTTAACAATTCGGTCACCAATGAATTGGAAAACCATCACAATGATGACAATTGCCACCGTCGCTGCCATGGTAATGGCATTATTGTAAGATTGGAAACCGTCGGTGTAAGCTAATTGTCCTAAACCGCCGGCCCCAATAGCCCCAGCCATGGCTGTATAACCAATCAAGGAAATGGTTGTAACCGTAATCCCAGAAACCAAGGCTGGCATACTTTCTGGTACTAAGACCTTGTAGATTACTTGCCAGCGACTGGCTCCCATGGCATTAGCAGCCTCTAAAACCCCTTCATCTACTTCACGGAAAGCAATTTCCACCATCCGCGCATAAAATGGAGCAGCCGAGAAGACCAAGGAAGGAATAGCCGCCACTGGACCAGTGATTGTTCCCACAATCACATTGGTGAAATTCAGTAAGAGCACAATCAAAATAATGAAAGGAATCGACCGAAAAACATTGACAATGACGCCGACAATCCAGTTCAAAGCTTTGACTAATGGTGATTGGCTATTGCGAGTTTCAAATAATAGGAGCCCAAGTAACAGACCTAAGACAGCCACAATGGCACTTGAAACCACGGTTACCCAAACCGTTTCCCAGGCTGCAGCCCACAAGTTGGGCCAGTTAACATTTTGAAATTGAAAATATGATAAAAAACCTGTACTATTGTTCACTTGTAATCACCTCTGTTTCCACCCGAACTTGGGCAAAGAAATTTAAACATTCCTCAATTTGGGCTTGGTCGCCGACCAATTGGATGAACAAACTTCCCATCGTCGCTGCCTTATCTGCCATTTGGTGAATGGAACCTTCTAAAATTGAAAATTCCAAATCAGGGAATTGGCGAATGGCTTCACTTAAGACTGGCATTTGCACTTGATCACCATGGAAGTGTAACCTCACCAAGCGCCCGTGAGGGTACTTAGCTAAGAGTTGTTTAGTAACTTCCTTAATATCTGGTTCTTGACTGGTGTCAATCTCTGCATTCACGAAACGTTTAGTCAATTCTTCTTGTGGGTGGGTAAAGACTTGAGAAACAGGTCCTTCTTCGATTACCCGCCCAGCTTCCATAACTGCCACCTTATCAGCTAAACGCCGAATAACGTGCATTTCATGAGTAATAATCACAATCGTCAAGTCCATTTGGCGATTGATACTTTCCAAGACATCCAAAACTTCATCCGTGGTTTGCGGATCTAGCGCGGAAGTTGCTTCATCAGAAATCAAGATATCCGGATCATTCGCCAAGGCTCGGGCAATCCCGACTCTTTGCTTTTGTCCCCCAGACAATTGGGAAGGGTAAGCGTGAATGCGGTCTCCCAAACCAACTAAATCAGCCAAATGCTTGGCCTTTTCTTCGCGTTCATGCTTAGATAACTGCTTATCTAATTCCAGTGGGAACATGATGTTTTCTAAAACTGTTCGCGACCACAGTAAGTTGAAGTGTTGGAAAATCATCCCAATCTTCTTTCTTTCTTGACGTAAGGCTACACCACCCAAAGTATTAATTTGAGTCCCATTAATAATCACTTGCCCACTCGTGGGCTTTTCTAACCCATTTAACATCCGAACCAGGGTACTCTTCCCGGCACCAGAGAAACCAACAATGCCGTACACATCCCCATCTTGAATGGTTAAGTTAACATCATTAACCGCATGGACCGGACCATCGGCAGTTTCAAAGGTTTTGTTAATATTTTTTAACTCAATCATGGTTTTCTCCCTTTCTAATTTTTGGCAACAAAAAAGGCCTCCATCCCTAAAGGACGCAGACCGTGGTACCACCTTTATTTATCTTCTGGTTCACACCAAAAGACCTTACTAACTCATTTTCAAGTCGTCAATTATATCGCATCTCAACGGATTAGGAGCTTGCACCCCTAATCAAACTCCGAGCTCATCTTCATTTCCTGCACGTACACCCTTTTCAGCTTCCGGGATTCTCTGTCGCACGATTCAAAAACTACTCTTCTCTTCAACGTTTTTTCTTATATTCAAATAGCTTACGTTTAATATACAGATTAAAATTCGCTTTGTCAACCATTTTGATTTTTTAATTTTCAACCGTATCTAACCAGACCAACTGACTTTTTAACCGTGCGATAGCTCGCTTTAAAATCAAATAGTGACCATAACTGCCTTGGTTAACATGCCCATCAAATAAGAGGTGTTCCCGCTCTTTCAGATGTGCCAATTGCTTTTTAAGGAGCGCTCTTTCCTCAGCTATCATAGTTTTAATCCGTGGATCGGTAGCTTCTTGGATGAAGAACAACTTCAGGGAAAAAATATCCTGACTCACGGGAAGTTCATCAATTGGTTGGGTAATCCAAGCTGAGAGTTCTGCTTGTCCTTTAGGCGTCAAACGATAATAAATTTCCTTATCATTTCCGGCATGAGTTTGCTTTTCAATCCAGTCATCAGCCACCATTTTTTTTAATTCTGGATAAATTTGACTATGAGCCGCTTTCCAAAATTCGCCAATTTCATTTTGAAACTGCAAGGTAATTTGACGGCCAGTTTGTTCATCTTTTTGGGCTAAAATTCCTAGGATAATATAGGGTAACGTTCTTTTCTTTGGCATAATAAAAATCCCCACCTTCATTGCTAATTTTACTAGCTCGGTCGAGATTTTTCAAAATTATTTCTTTAATTGACAGTAGTTTTCGTCATAGAAACGCCCTTCACGAATGTCGGCAGTCATGCATCATATGGCGCTTGGGCGATGACTTCTTCATTATTTACACCCGCGTCCCCCATGTAAGTGATGGATGCAAATTCAGGCACCACCATCTTAGGGTAAGTTGGGTACTTTTCTCGTGATTCTTTCATCAAATCAATGTGATCATTTTGGAAACAAACCGTGATTTCAGGATGTTCTTTGACCCAACGAGGAAAGAAAATCGTCCCGTTAAGTTTCTTTTCATTGGGAACAAAGTCCAAAGCCACATCGGTGCCGGTAGGTTCAGTCCAGGCAATCTTATAGACCCCTTCCGTAATCATAGTAATGTGTGCTTCTTGGTCTTTAACCCAACGACCTTTCACCATCCCACCGTGAATGCGATAGTCTACAGTATGATCATTCTTACAATACCATTCGTACTCCCAACCATTATCGTAAGTGTAAACAAAGTGGGTCCCCACAAAGTCCTCTAAAGTTTTAAAAACTTTTATTCCTAAGCGATTTAGATTTGCCATGATTCCCTCCTATTTTATGTCGTTATTTACATAAAAATTTTATGACTATATCGACATAAAGTCAAGAAAAAGAAAAAGCGTCCTTACAGACGCTAAAGTTTAAACTTCTGCGGTAACTTCAGCCACTTCTAAATTGTTTTGAATAACTTGACTCAAAGCCAGCGCCCGATCACTAATTACCTGTAAGCCTTGACTGGGATCTGCCAAAAGTTCGGCTACGGTCAACAGACTATCAATTCGGAATTTGGAGGCATTCAGATTTTCATCCTTCACAATCAAGTTAACCTTAACCTCCACAGTTGTTTCTAAATCATCAAAAAAGTTGTCTACTTTTTTGATATCTGCAAAAGGTAGATTGATAATCCCACTTTCTAAGCTATATTCCGTCACTTGACCTGCGTTTTCAGCCCGACAAGTAACTTGGGCAAGTTGACCTTCTTCCATTAATTGCCCAAATAAACTCACCATCTCATACAAGTGTTTTTCCAGCTTAGTACCTTGTACTTCAGTAGCGGAAACCAATTGTAGTTCTGTTTGGTATGCTTCATTCGCTACTTTTTCAATAAAATCTGCCACAGTAATTTCCATTTTTGTACCCCTTTCACGTTTTTATTCTAGATATTATTCTAACATGCTATATCGTCAGCTAAAAGAAAAAGAACAGCCCCGTTGACTGTTCTTTAAAAGTTAATTTGCAAATGAGGTTAAGATTGAACCAATAACCAATAGCGCTAACCCGATTAAAGTGTAGCGTAATTCATAACGAGTCTTTGTTTCGTGCATGACCACAATCCCACCAAGAGTTGAAATTAAAACACTTAGTTGTGTTAAAATGAAAGCCATGTTAGTCCCGTTCATTTGTCCGGAGAAGATGTAGGCTAAACCAGCTACCCCCCAGGCTAAACCTCCTAAAGCACTCTTCCAAGTTTCCTTTTGAGTTAAAACGCCTGCATTTTTGGTAAAGATTGAATAAACCAAGCCCCCAAATAAAATCCCTAAAACTTCGGGCAAGAATAATTCTGTGGAGCTTGCCCCTTGAACCATTGGCATACTTGGGAAAGAAGAATAAATCCAGTACCCAATTGTTGTAGCTAACAAGAACATAAAGTCCTTGACTGTCACGGCATTACCTTTTTGGGCGCCTAACTTATTCGGATCAACTTTTGAAGTTAAAACTACCCCAATAACCACTAAAAGCAAAGCTCCAAAACCAATCATTAAGTGCTTTGGCCCTTGCCATTGACTAAAGAACAAAACCCCTAAGATAGAGTTCCCGACTAATTGTAAGGCTGATGACAAAGGTGCGGTTACGGTTAAACCAATGCGGTTAAAAGAAACAAATTGTCCGATTTGACCAATTGTCCATAAAGCCCCACAGATAAAGGCATAAATGGCAAAATTCAAAGATAAGTGTGTTTGAGTTACTACTGTTGCAATAATGCCGACTGCCACAGCCCCTAACCCAGTCCCTACGATTTGATTTGATTCTCTTCCACCAGCTTTTGAAGTTAATAGGGGCATTAACCCCCAACCAATTGCTGGAATTAATCCGACTAAAATACTCACGGTATACTTCCTCTCTATGCATTTAAAATAATTAATGCAAGCAAAAATGAAAACCTTTCCATTTTTACTTACTAAAATTCTTCTCTTCTCATGAATAACAATTTTACTAGACTATACTAATTGCGTCAATAGTATTTTATTATAGTTATTTA
>NZ_BAMI01000051.1 GCF_000615765.1 Ligilactobacillus equi DSM 15833 = JCM 10991
GCAGGTCTGGGCGATGTTACGCTATAGTTTAACTCTTGGAATTAAAGCAAAGTGGCCGGGAACTTTTCCATGGGCGACGCTTGTAGTTAATTTAAGTGGGGCTTTGATTTTAGGTTTCTTACTTGGTTGGCAAGTTAATCAGCTGGTGAGTCTCTTTTTAGGAACAGGACTTTTAGGTGGTTATACTACTTTTTCAACGTTTAATACAGAACTTTGGACGTTGTTTCATAGTCGTTATTACTGGCTATTTGTTTGTTACGCCTTAATTTCCTATGGTGGTGGCATCTTATTAGCATATGTTGGCTTGCTTTTAGGACAAAAAATATAAAAAGGCGGTGCGATGCGCCGTCTTTTAAAAATCATCTACTTTTTCTAAAATTGTTTTAAGTTTTTCCAGTTCGATGTAGTTGAGGTGAGCGATAGAAGCTCCTTGGTCTAAGGCATCGAGAAGTTCTTCGGCGGCATCTAAGTCTAAGTGACTAGGGGCGTAGCTGACGGCTTCCTGGGTGGCTTTTTGGAGAATATGTTTCAATTCTTGGATGTCTTGATCCATTAGATTATAGGAAACTCCATTTTCTAAAGCTCGCAGTAAATTATCCGCAATATCTAAAGCAATGGTGTTTAAAATTAAGTTGGGCGTGTTGTTAATTTCTGCAGTCATAAGTTCCACCTCTTTTGTTAGCGTTTTCTTTAATTTTATTTTACCACGAATAAAAAAATTCACAAATAAAAATCGGAACTAAAAATTTGAAAAGTTAAGTAATGAGTCGACAGGCAACAAAAATTACAAGTAATTATGACTAAAGTGTCCGAGATTCTGAGGTAATTGTTGTGAAAATTAGAAATGAAAGTCTTCGTAAGTTATGGACGAATAATTCTTAGGGGCTAATACTAATATCTAAAATCTTGTCATTAAAATGTAATATATTAAATGGAAGTCATGCTTTTGTATTTTTATAAAATGTATATTCATGGTTGAGTGTGCTTATAATTGTAATTTAAAATTAAGTATGTGCAAATAAGACCATAAATATCAAGGATTATTTGGTGAGAAAGGAAAAAGTATTTATCTGAGTAAAAATGTGTATAATCAAGATGGTTTGTTTTAAGAAAAGTTTAAGACATTGGTAATTTGGGTAAAATAGTGAACAGATTGTGATTTTAACTTGAAATTATTCGTTTGTATGGCATAAAATAAGGGTATTGAATTATATTTGAGAATGTATCTGAAAAAGTAAGGAAAATATAACTGAAGAAGAATAGAGGGGATTTTATTGAATAAGTCAAAGAAAGCTGCGTTATTAGGTACGGTGGGTGCTGCTGGAGCCGCTTTAGCTGGTACTAGTGTGGCAGTCCAAGCTGATTCTATCCACAAGGTTGTTCAAAATGATACTATTTGGACATTGTCGCAAAAATACGGTGTATCAATGGATAAGCTTCAAAGTGATAATAAGATTGACAAGAATACATCTTTAATTTACGTGGGCCAAGAATTAAAAATTGCGGATAATGAGCAAGGCCAAAATCAAAAGACTTCCGCAAATGAAAAAAGTGTTGTCATCCAAACGGGTGATACCTTATGGGATTTAGCCCAGAAGTATCATACTACTGTTGATGAGTTACGTCGTTTGAACAACATGCCGGCTGATGCCTTTATCTTACAAGTAGGGGCAACTTTAAAAGTTAGTGGCGAAGCCACTGCTATAGCAGCGCAAGCAACCCTCGCTGCGAGCCAAGCGTCAGCAGTTACGACTGATGTTCAAACAAGCGCTCCAGTGGCTACAACATCTGGTGTGGATACGGATACCACAAATGAAGCTGTTGCGAAGCCAAGCGTCAGCAGTTACGACTGATGTTCAAACAAGCGCTCCAGTGGCTACAACATCTACTGTGAATACGACCGCAGAGACTTCACAAGAACCTGTAACCTCGGCAAGTTCAACCGAAAGTGCAGCAACGACAGAAGTTTCGCCTCAAGCTGAAAATACCAAAGTTGCTAATAGTGCTACAACAAGTAGTCAAGCAGAAGCACCAGTTGTGGCTGCGGCCTCATCTACCGCACCTGAAACTCAAGAAGTTAGTGTCGCATCGATTGCACAAACCGCTGATAATACTACAAGCAATCAAGTAGTAGCTTCTAATGCTACTAGTCAGGTGGATACTAATACTCAAGTTGAAGCTAACAACTACGGGGTACAAGCTCAAGCTTATGCCAGTTCCTACCAGGAACCAGCGGCTGCAACTGAAGTACAAAATTCTTACCAAACTCCAATAGCCGAAACGAGTGCGCAAAGTAGTTACCAAGCAAGTTCTGAGACAAATACGCAAGCAACCAGCACCCAACCTCAAGCTGCGACATCTACTAGTGCTGATGGATCAGCAATTGCAAGCTATGCCCAAACTTTATCGGGAATTCCTTATGTTTGGGGTGGATCAACGACATCAGGTTTTGACTGCTCAGGTTTAACCCAGTATGTTTACAACCAATATGGTAAAGATATTGGACGGACAACTTACCAGCAACAATATGCTGGGACCAAAATTGATGTTTCCCAAGCCCAAGCAGGTGACCTCTTATTCTGGGGGAATTACGGTGATGCCTACCATGTAGGAATTTATACAGGCAATAATCAATACATGGCTGCTCATGATTTTGGTGAATTATCTTCAACCAAGTCAATTTCTCCATATTACCAACCATCCTTTGCGGTACACGTTAACTAAAAAGCGAAGAAAAATCCTTCCTCATTTCAGGGAAGGATTTTTAGTTTAAACTAAAGCTTCAAGACTAGTCTGTAAGCGTTTTAAGGCGTCGTCTTGGCATTCGGGATTTAAAAAAACATCGTGAATCGTTTGGTGACAGAGACTAGCCACAGCCCACATTTTGGGTGGAACTTCAATAGGCATAGGTTTTTGATTTAAAAAGGCTGCATTATAGATGATATGCATTTTGATAAGTTCGCGATATTGACTGTTAGAGGCCTGGCTTAGAAATTTGGCAGTTTGGTTAACAAAAAGTGCAACCGTATCTGCAGTCAACATAATTCGCGGAGTGTCATTATGGACTTCTTTGAGAACTTCTTGATAAAGATAATTGTAGGCATCTTTTTGGTCTTCAAAATACTTGTAAAAGGCACCTCGAGCGATTTGCGCGTCTTTAACAATCGGAGTAACTTGCGCTTGCGCTAGAGGTTGACGACTGTATTCATTTAAAAGGGCTTGGGTAATCCGGGCTTTTTTTTCAGCGGGTAAATTCATAAACGTTTGGCTAGGCATGTATCTACCTCCAGTTAAGGTTATCATTAGTTATTTTAAAGGGTTTAAGCTTGAGAAACAAGTAATTTGTGTGAAATTTACCGCATGTTAGTGAGGAAAATTCCCCTTTATTTTCAGTTATTAGGTTATCACGAAGGAATTTGTCCTGAATATTCTAAGCAAAAAAGTCTTAATTAATCTCGACTATTATGTTAAAAAACTTTTATTTTTGTTTTTCGACTAACATCCCATCTTGAAGTTCGTAAATTTTATCAGCAAACTTTTCCACCCGAATATCGTGTGTGACTACAATGATAGCCTTGTTTTGTTGGTGAGCTAAATCAGACAGCAAATTACCAACTTCTGTCACGCGCTGGGAGTCTAAAGCTGCTGTGGGTTCGTCAGCTAGGATAATTTCGGGATTCGCATAAAGGGCTCGTGCAATAGCAACTCTTTGTTTTTGTCCTCCAGATAAATGGTCAGGATACATGTGCAAGAGATTTTGGATGTCTAATTGAACAAGGATATTTTGGAAAGCTTGAGCATCAATATTAGGTGTTTTTTTGACTTTATCGACTAAAGAAAATTGTTGGGCTACGGTAAGATATGGTACCAGGTTATAGGCTTGTAAGATGAAACCAATTTTATTAAGACGAAGTTGTTCACGCTGTTTACCTTTAAGGTTGGCGATTTCTTGCTCTTCAATAGCAACTTGCCCAGAAGTTGGGGTTTGTAACCCCCCGGCAATGGTTAAAAAGGTACTCTTTCCCGAACCAGATGGTCCGAGAATTAAGATGAGTTCGCCAGCTTGAGCGCTAAAGTTAAGGTCTTTTAAGACATGGACCTTAGCAATTCCTTGTCCAAAATATTTATTAATGTTAGTTAATTTAATACTTGTTGTCATAAGTTTATCCTCCAATCACTGAAACCGGGTCGACTTTAGTTACCATACGCATTGGAATGAGAGCCCCCAGAATGGACATAAGAATTAGGCCAATGCTTACTAAGCTAGTAATAACAGGGTCGACAGTCATCGGTACAGATTCGGGTAAGGCATAACCGGTGATGGTGATAAAAATCAAGGCGATAACTACCCCACTAGCAGTTAAAAGGAAAGATTGAGCCAAAGTTGCGTTGATTAAGAAGCGGTTAGGTACTCCTTGTGCACGTAAGACGGCGTAGTTAGGTAGTTTTTGTAGGGTGACAATGTACAAGAAGACGGCAATGATAATCAAGGAGATAATCATTAAGAAACCAATCATGAAATAAAAGGTAGTATTTTGAGCAGAGTAACCAGGTAACTTATCGATAATATCAGTTAATGAGTAAGATTTAAGCGCTTTATCAGTGGTTTTAATGGAGTCATTTTTAGAGAAGACACCACTGGCTGCGAAACGGGGACCAACTTGGCTTAGTTCTTGCCAAGCGGGGATGGTTCCGTAAACAACAGGGACAATGTTTAATTTAGCTTTGTGAGTAAAACCTACAATAGTGTAAGCATGATCACTAGAATTAAGGCGGATTTTTTGATTTAACTTATAGCCCTTGGCTTGTAAGGAATCATCGAGAACAACTTGATACTTACGATGGACTTTTTTACCTGTAGTAAGTTCCATATCTTTGGCGATAAATTGATTTTCACGTAGACCAACAAAAGTCACGGCCTCCTTATCAGCGCCTTTACCAGTCAGAACTACTGAGGTTTCGGCCATAGCAGCATTATCTTTACCCTTGGTTAAGGCATCAACTTGGGCTTTGGTTAAGAGGGATTGGCGTAAGTTAACGTCAGCACTTTTATTTAAGACCCCACTTTTGACATGCCAAGAATAAAGAGCATCGGTATTTTCATTGGCCAAGCCTAAGGCTAAGCTGGTCATGATAAAAATTAAGTAAGCTAGGAGGGTGATCATGGCGATGACCAGTCCGTAGCGTAACTTTTCATGCTTGAGTTCATTAAAAGCTAGAAACATAAGATTTTCCTCCTTTGATGACGACTTGTCATTTCTTTGATTGTATTCTATCTCTTTGGTGACATGATGTCAATGTAGTTTTTAAAATTTTAGATATTTTGATTAAAATTTTAGCTGTTAAACATGCTATAATTAAACTAAGTCAAAATTAGCACTTTTTGGGGGTGGGAAAATGTTAAGAAAAATTCGTTTGAATTATCCAAGTAGCCGAGTGGTCCAGGTGGGGATTTGGTGCAAAAGGATGGTAAAAATATGGTAATCATCAATATTTTACGAGCTTTTCCTCTTTTAGTGACAACACCGGAAAACCAAAGGGTAATTTATGAATGTTTAGCACAAGTTTATGGCACCCCAGATTATTCCCGAGATTATATGGAAACTACCACGACATTAGAATACAACCTTTATGATTTTGGACGAAATGTCTTACAGGTGGGGGACATTGTTAAGGATGACAGCACGGGAATTTGGGTTCAAGTGAACGAAATTTCAGAGATTCGGCGCCAGGAAAATAAATATACGGTGACTTATCGCTTCACCCCGGTTAGTGAATGGAGTCAAGCTGATATGGTTGCTTGTCTCGCTCAAAGCGCCGGGAGCTATATGCAAGTTTATAAAAAGGAAGATTAAAATGACGGTACAAGCAATCAATCGAGATCAACTTTTCTTAAGCCAAAAAGCTGCAAAGGCGACCCCAGCAGACCGCCAAGTAATTCAAGATTTAAAGGATACCTTGGCGGTTCATCGCCAGGAATGCGTTGGGATGGCGGCCAATATGATTGGTGTGAATAAAAAGATTATCATTGCCTCCATTGCGCCCATGCTTGATTTAATTATGGTTAATCCACGGATTACCGCCAAGTCGGGTGCTTTTAATACCATGGAAGGTTGTTTATCTTTAAAGGGTCAAAGACCGACCAAACGTTATCATGAGATTACGGTGGAATTTTTAAATGAAAATTTTGAAGCACGGGTACAAACCTTTAAAGATTGGCCGGCACAAATCATTCAACATGAACTTGACCACTGTCAAGGGATTATTATTTAAGCTATAATGGAAAGGGCATAGTGTTAAGCAATAATACGCAAAAATAATCAATTTTTGGTGCTTAGAATTTCTCGAGAACATTTTAATAAGTGTTCTCGCTTTTTTTATTTTCAGGAGGAAAATCATGCAAAAGAATGAACAGTCATCACGACAAATTGTGATGTGTCATCTCATGGCTATCATGAGAATTGATATCGAGAACGCAAAGAGGATTGTTGTTGAAATGGAAGAGTCTGGCTTAATCCAGTTTGATGACATGGGAAATGTTGGTCTGTTAGTGTTGGAGGGACAATCATGAAACGTAAGTTTGACTTCGTATTTTACAACTATTGATTTACTTCATTCAAAACACAAAATAGTGTTTTTAAATAAGATTAAAAACTAATATTTATATGAAAGCTACTCAACACCAGTGTTTTTAAAACTTGATATAAATCAATTATTATATTTCTATGCTCGGTTATACTGGATATAATAAAGGAGGTAGAAATTATGCAAAAATGGTTATCACGTTATCGGAATTGGTTGACAGCAATAACTGGTATTCTTATTATACTTGCTTTTTCATCCAAATGGGTTTTTAGTAGTGAGCAGGGCTCAGCTTATCTACTGTTTGTAGCTTCATTAGTTGGTGGTTTACCAATTTTTGTTCAAGCCTATCAAGCTCTTAGAGTTAAGGTAATTAGCATCGATCTCTTAGTAACTCTTGCTATTTTAGGGGCATTTGTTATTAAAGAGTTTGAAGAATCAGCTATTGTAGCTTTTCTTTTCTTATTTGGTGCATACTTAGAACAAAGAACATTAGCCAAGACACGTTCTGCGATTAAGAATCTCGTGGAGATGGTACCAGAGACTACTTTTCGTAAACTACACAATGGTGACTTTGAAGAGGTGTCAGTTGAAGAAGTTAATGAAGAAGATATTCTTTTAGTAAAAACTGGTGGAAAGATTCCAGTTGACGGTGAAGTGATATTTGGCTCTGGCACTGCAAATGAAGCAAGTATTACGGGCGAATCTATCCCAGTCTCTAAAGGTTTAAGAGATAAAGTTTTTGCTGGTACCATTCTTGAAAATGGTACTATACAAATACGTACTGAGAAGATTGGGGAAGATACAACTTTTGGGAAAATTATTGAATTAGTAGAAGAAGCACAGGACAGCAAGTCAAAAGCTGAGAGATTTATTGACCAATTTTCAAAATACTATACTCCTTTAGTTTTAGTGTTAGCGATTATTGTTTGGCTTATTAGCCGCAATATTGAGTTAGCCGTTACTATTTTGGTTCTTGGATGTCCTGGTGCACTGGTTATTGGCGTACCAGTTTCAAATGTATCAGGAATTGGAAACGGCGCACGACATGGCATTTTATTTAAGGGTAGTGATGTCATTACAAACTTTAGTAAAGTTGATACAATGTTATTTGATAAAACAGGAACATTAACTTATGGTAACCCTCAGGTTGCACAGACAATCTATTATAGCAGTGATAGGAGTCTTGCTGAGAGCTTACTGGCTAGTGTTGAGAGAGAATCAGATCATCCGCTCGCGAAAGCAATTGTGAACTATTACTCAGGTTCTGTAGTAGGGGTAATTGACTCAACAGAGGTCGTTCAAGGTGGGGGAGTTGTTGCTCGTATTCAAAATCACCAAGTTCTCGTTGGGAACTCTTATTTGATGAATCAATATAATATTCCTTTCACTAACCAGATGAAGAGCGACATAGCAGGGATGGAAGCAGAAGGGAATTCAATTGTCCTAACTGCTATTGATGGACAAATAGCTCTTGTTGTAGGAATTCGCGACCAGATTAGACAAGGGGTCAAGGAGGATTTAGAGACGCTTAAGAATATGGGAGTAAAAAATCTCATTCTATTATCTGGAGATAATCAAGGCACAGTTGATTTAGTTACTAATCAATTAGGCTTAACCGAGGCTTATGGTCATCTACTGCCAGAAGACAAGGCAGAATTTGTGAGAAAACGTCAGGCAAGTGGAGAAATAGTAGCATTTGTCGGAGATGGTATTAATGATAGCCCATCATTGGCCTTAGCAGATATTGGAATTGCCATGGGAAACGGTACAGATGTTGCCATTGAAACTTCAAATGTTGTTTTGATGAATTCGGATTTTCACAGAATCCCTCATGCGATTGGATTGGCTAAAGCTACACGACGTAATATGATTGAAAATATCTTCATTGCATTGCTAGTCGTAGTAGTTCTTCTTATCAGCGTTCTCTCAAGTTCGTGGATGAATATGGCAATTGGCATGTTTGTTCATGAAGGTAGCATTCTCGTAGTTATTTTGAATGCTATGAGGCTTTTAAAATATAAAAGAAAATAGAGATTCTTGATAGAAATCAATTTTTTATTCTAAATATCGTACTATACTAAAGATATAATAAAGAAAGGGAGTAAAAATGATGAAAAAAGCTATACTACAGCTTGAAACACTGGCTTGTCCAACATGTATGCAAAAAATTGAGGGAGCCATTAAAAGTGTAACAGGTGTCGATAAGGAAAGTGTCAAAGTTCTATTCAATGCCAGTAAGGCAAAAGTAAATTTTGACGCTAGTGTGATAAACATTAATGAAATTGTGAAGGCAGTGCAAGCAATTGGCTATGATGTCCTAAAAGTATCAGAAAAATAACAGGAGAAAGTTACAATGGTAAAACAATTTTTTGAAGCAAATGATGAGATGCTTGATCTATATACAAATGCTATTACAAAAGCTCATGGGAAAAATCATCCAGAAGTCTTTGATGTTCGCAAAGTTTATGAAACAATTCAACATAAAATTAGGAATAATAATTTGGACCTATCAAATGAATTTTCAGAACTAAGATCTCTTACAAAAGATTATACAATTCCAGATGATGCTTGTGAGACACTTACTAAAACTTATCAGCTATTAAAACAAATTGATGAATTATCTCAAGAATAGGTTTTATCAATTAGAAAGAGGCTATCCATGGTTCAACATATTTGTGTGACACTTGTACCATTATTCAATTATCTGTCAGAAGATGAACAGATTAAAATTAATAGATTGGCACAACACAAAAAATTTAAAAAAAATGAAATTGTTTTAGACCAGGAGATGAAAATCTGGATATCGTGGCTCTCGGAAGTATGAAAGTATTCCAACTGTCTACAAATGGTGATGAACAGCTTTTACGGGTTGTTGAACCAGGTGGATATGAGGGTGAGAATCAGTTGTTCGGTATTAAAAATGAATCTCTTTTTGGTAAAACTCTTGAAACAACTGAAATTTGTAGATTAAGTAAACAAGCTTTTGATCAAGTAATGCTTAGTAATCCACAAATAGCTCTTAAATTATTTGAATTAAGTGCGCAAAAGATGATTCAAGTAGAGAAGCAGGCCCATATTTTATCTATGGAGCGTGTTGAGCAACGTTTAGCGAACTACCTCTTGGATCTGTCAAAAGTAGCGAACGATTATCGGTTCAGTTTACCTATGAAGATGATTGATATCGCGCGATATATAGGAACTACCCCTGAAACTCTTTCTAGAAAATTTAGATTTCTTGAGGATAATAGATTGATAAAACGTTCAGGTAGAAGAATAATTATTCTTAACGGAGATGGCTTAATTGATTTATGAGGTGAAAAATGTCATTTGACAAATTAAAGGAATATCTACTATCGAGGAGAAAAATATATTAAGCCGGAAAAGGCTGGTAATTATCTCCAGTATATGACGGATTTAAGGGACCTAGCTCGACAGGCCCGGGATGAATTCAGTTTAATCAGTAAATCTTTTGAAGACAGGGTAAAGCCATTTAAAGCAGAGCGTGTTAGTCAATGGATGAATCAATCTCAGCTATGTCGTCCACATTTTTGGTGTTACTTCCGATTGCCTTCCGATGATTTGGATAATTCAGCATTGGCTATTCGTCTTTATGGGGAATCTGATAATTTTGGAATTTCCGTTGAGGTTAGTTTTGTAGAAAGAAGGAGGTCTGAAAACAGTTTAGAAAAACAAAATAAAGTTTTGAATCTTCTTCCTTTTGGAGCCATGTATTATTTTGTACAAAAAAATGGTATAAGTTTCAAAATGGATGCAACAGAAGAAAATCGAAAGAGTTTACTAAAACAGGTCAAATCAGGTGAGGTTCGTAAGGTCTTGGTTAAACAGGATATTCCAATTGAGACTGACCACTCATTAGAACGGTTAATTGATGATCTATTAAAAAGTTTTGATGAATTACTGCCATTTTATAAGAAAACAAAGAAATAAACTAAAGGATAGGTAGAAGTAGCACCTATCCTTTAGTTTATAAAAATTATAGAAAGTCAAATTTATCCCAAAAAGAACGAAATAGTATAATTTTCTTTCCATTTCTATTTATTAATCTTTCTTCTTGAAAAGCTCTTAATTTACGGGATATAGTTTCAGACTGGTAGCTAGATAGCTGGCTAGTTCTTTCAGTGAGACTGGTATCGTAATGGTCTCTTCAGTCATTACCTCTGAAGGGAGAGAGCTGACTGAAGTAGGTAGCTAAACGATCCTCCAGTCAACTACCCCAGTCTAAAGACTAGGGCTTGTGAGAAGGCAAGCCTTACGGCTTACCCGACCACAATTTGCATAGATACATCACTGCATGATTACAAAGTAATCACGTCTAACACGATAATTACCAATGTCTTTAGAGGCTGCAAGTTGCCAAACGGACTGCCTAGTTATGCTAGGCTTTTTTCTTTTTCCTTAGCTAGTTTTTCTAATCCTTTTTCAAGAATATTTTTAGAGGCATTAATGTCCCTAATATGGAATGTACCACAATTAGGACAAGTTCATTCCCTATCTTTGAGAGTTAGTTTTTCTGTACCTTTTGTCCCCATGGTAAACTTACAATCATTACACGCGATTTGCTAGTTTGTAATATTCAATAATTAGCAAAAAAGCTTAACAGGGTTAAACTCTAAATAAAAAACTAAAAACCAAAAAAGGAGTCAAACCATGTTAAGCTACCTCAAGATTAATAATAATGCTCAAACTTTTCAAGAGTTATTTTCCCAATATTGTCTACTTTTCGATAAATTAATTAAAAAGTATGTACCTATCAGGTACCGTGACAGAAGGAATATCGAACATACTAAAATTTCTGACGCTTCAATCATGGCTATGATGTGCCTTAAGGCACAATACCGTATATCGTCTTGGATTAGTTTTTACCGTCTGTTTAAGCTCACTTTACCTAATGGAACCAATGCTTGAATATTCTCGCCTTTTACGGAGAAGAAAACGTTTAGCCCCTTATTTTCAGTTAATTAGGCAAGGACTATTAACCCAAACATCTATAAGTACTATGGCGATTATGGACAGTTTTCCATTGCCACTTTGCCAACCTATTAGAAACGGAAGAGCCAAAATTTTTAGTGAAGTCGCAAATATTGGTTATAACGCAACTAAAAAGGTTTATTTGTATGGCTTTAAAATTCATATGGTAGTAAGTGTTACTGGCTTAATTTTGAAATATGAGAAGTAACACCTGCGTCAGTCAATGATGCCAAAGTGGCTCCAGAGTTAATATCTGGTTGCCCGTGCTAAGTTTTAGCAGACGCTGGATATATCGGTAAAAAGATAGTTCAAGAATTTAGGAAAATGGGTTATCAATTATAGACACCATTTCGTTCTAATATGAAGGGTGCCAAACGGCACAATAATTCATTGCTTAATCAAATTCGGCGAAGGATTGAAACGTGTTTTTCACAGCTAAAATTGTACGGTAGTGAAGAAACTCATAACCGTAGTTTAGAAGGGTTTCAAGCCGATTTTGAATCAATCGTAACACTGTATAATCTTCAAAAAATGGTACAAACTAGCAATTAGCGTATGAAAATAAGATTTGTATCTGTTGAAAATAATATCGCTGAATGGGCAGATAAAAAAGCACTTATGAGAAGATGGGAAGGATTAAAAGAGTTTTTAAGATGGAAACAAAGGACGGTAAAATAAAGAAAATCGTGGTATAATAGACATTGTCAAATTTTCTATTAAATATAGTTTCGATTTTCTTTTAGATAATACTAAAGAGGGCGATATTATGTATTATAGAACACGAAAAAATGCTAAAGGAGAAACTCGTTTTGAAGTAGTTGAAAAATACAAGGATCCACTTACAGGAAAGTGGAAGAATGCTACAGATGCTGTGATAAGATTGGTAAAATAGTCAACAGCGTAGAATATCAATATAATCCTCAAAAAAGCAAGAGATTTGGTCGGTTGAAACAAAATTGGTTAGAAACTTGGTCTGTTTCAGTGAAACCGCAAACTGTCAAAAGAGAAGCCTTTGTATTAAAGAGATTAGGAGATATTATTGGTGATGACTTTTTGCTTGAAAGCATTACGCCATTACTTCACACTCTTTTCGTGAGGTGTTAGCTAGAGTTGAACAGGAGCTAGTTGAAACTTGCGAAGAGAAATACTGATTTGGCTATGAGAGATATTATGGAGCGTGTAGGTCATGCTAATTATGAAACTACAATCGGCTATACTCATAGACAAACTAACGCTCAAGAAAAAGCAGTGAATACATTAAATAATTTTATTGATAAAAATCAAATTTCGTTCACTGCTTTAAAATCTTGGTCCTGTAAGTATTAAACGATTGGATTGAAAAACACTATGAAAGCAGAAAAACAAATTTAAATTTAGATGAATTCCGAAATATAATTGGAATTAAAAAAAGCTATCTTCCAAGGCATATTCATGTTAATATCCTACCAAAATTATTAAAAGACATTAACATTCAAATTTTGATATTAAATGTATTCGAGAAGGAAAGTAAAAAATTATTGGGTATGAAATGGTTTGGTAAAATTAGTCTAAATTTGGTGACTTTTTGGTGACCTGATAGAATTTTGACAAGTTTACCTCCATAAAACCCTTGATACGAAAGGAATTATACACTTATGGCTACTATTCAATGGTTTCCTGGTCACATGGCCAAAGCCTTACGTCAAGTTAAAGAAAACTTAAAATTAGTTGATGTCGTCTTAGAATTAGTCGACGCACGCTTGCCAGAATCATCCCGAAATCCACAATTAGAGGGACTTTTGGCTAACAAAAAATCTATTATCGTCCTTACCAAGATGGATTTGGCCGATCCTAAAGAAACGGAAAAGTGGGTGCGCTACTATGAAAGTCAAGGTCAACCAGCCGTAGCTATCAACTCAGTACAAGGTAGCCTGAAGGTCATTGAAAAGAAAATCAAGCAAGTTTTAGCGGAAAAGCTAGTCGCTAAAGAAGCCCGCGGGATTAAAAATCAACGTATCCGTGTCATGTGTATCGGGATTCCTAATGTGGGGAAATCGACATTATTAAACCACTTAGTTAAGAAAAATGTCGCCCAAGTTGGTAATAAGCCTGGGGTTACCAAGGCTCAACAATGGCTGAAAGCTGGGAAGGACTTACAATTATTGGATACCCCAGGGATTTTATGGCCGAAATTCGAAGATCCTTTGGTGGGTAAGAAACTAGCTTTAACAGGGGCCATCAAAGATACTTTGTACAATAAAGATGATGTGGCCCTATATGCTTTGGAACACTTTGTTGATACTAATCCACAAGCTTTAGCGGACCGCTACAAGTTGTCGGAAGCTGAAATTGATGATACGACGGTGGAATTACTTTTGGCCATTACCCGTAAGATGGGCTTTAAAGAAGATTACGACCGGGCCAGCGAACGTTTGATTTTTGAAATTCGACGTAGTAAGTTGGGGCGTTATACCTTAGATCCTGTACCTTTGACGGCTAAGCGTAGCGAGGATTAAGATGACTAAATTATCGATTGCTCAAGTTAAGGAATTACTGAAAACTAAAGTGACAGCGGAGGTTTTAGCTAATTTGGCACGAGATGAGCGTAAAGGCGTTCAAAACGCTTTGGTTGCCTACCAAAAGCGTCAGGCAAAAGTCACTCAAGCCAAGCTTGCATTTGCGGAACGCTTGCGTCTTGAACAAAATCTTTGGACTCAAGGTATCGAGTATGTTGCCGGTGTTGATGAAGTTGGGCGTGGGCCGCTAGCGGGACCGGTTGTGACGGCGGCGGTGATTTTACCGCATGATTTTGATTTATATGAAGTAAATGATTCTAAGCAATTATCGGTGGCTAAACGTGAAGAACTGTATGGGAAGATTCTTGAGCAAGCGTTGACAGTAAATATTGGTGTGGCTTCTAACCGTGTGATTGACCAGGTTAATATTTATGAGGCTACCAAAATGGCCATGAAAGAAGCGGTCTTAGGCTTAAACTTACGCCACAACACCTATTGGTCGATGCCATGCCGATTGAATTAGATCTCCCTCAAACCAAGCTCATCAAAGGGGATGCTAAGTCTGCTTCAATTTCAGCTGCTAGTATCGTGGCCAAAGTAACTCGGGATCACTTAATGACTTTTTACGATCGCGTTTACCCGGGTTACGGCTTTAGCCAGAACGATGGTTATGGTACCAAGCAGCATTTGGCCGGCTTAGTTGAGCATGGAACGACGCCGATTCATCGGATGACTTTTGAACCAATTAAATCCAAGTATGTGAAGTAAAAAAAGTTTCTCTGCTTTTT
>NZ_BAMI01000050.1 GCF_000615765.1 Ligilactobacillus equi DSM 15833 = JCM 10991
AAGAAAAATTGACTCAATCAAAATAATCTTAAATGATAGGAATTTGCTAAACTAGATGATAAGGGGCAATTCATTTTAGTAGAGCTTGCTTGTGTGGGCGCCGATAAAGAGTTGGCCACTAGAGCGGATTTTGATGAAACCTACGCAACGAAGAGATGGACTGATTATGTAGTATACGGTAAAGATCCTCAAACTAATCGTTGGTTAATTATTAACGTAATTTACGGGGATGAATTCCACTAATGAATAAGAAAAGGAGATAATATGAAAAAAGAAAGAATTTTAGAATTATTACAAAAGTGGTGCCAAGGTACAGGTGTTACAGTGTTAAATTACGAAGTCTTTGACCCGTACATTTTCTGTTGTGAATTGCAAACTTCGAAGACGATTGTTACAATTGAATTTGAATTTAATGAATATGAAACCGATGAAGAAGTTGGCGAATATATCAAAGAACAAATCGCTGATGTAATTGGCAATATTCAAGATGTTCGTCAGTTGTTAGCTTTAGATGAAAAAATTGCGAGAGAGGTATAATTTATGATTAATGAAAAAGGCAAAATCACTTTTAAACAAGCGTGG
Organism: Ligilactobacillus equi DSM 15833 = JCM 10991; assembly: GCF_000615765.1. Classification (GTDB taxonomy): domain Bacteria; phylum Bacillota; class Bacilli; order Lactobacillales; family Lactobacillaceae; genus Ligilactobacillus; species Ligilactobacillus equi. The sequence continues at coordinate 583 of NZ_BAMI01000050.1, forward strand.
GTTGATTTTTGGAAAGGTTATGTAGACTTTGGTGGTCGAAGCACTCGTGCTGGTTACTGGTGGATACAATTGTTGATCTACTTATTAATGTTTGTTTTGCTTCTTGTTTTTGGAGTCCAGTTCGTATCATTGCTAGGTGTTTGGGCGGCAACTAGTTTTGGTGGGGCGCTTGCAGGATTTGCTAGTGGAATGATGTTTTGGTTGATTTTAGTTGGGATAATTGGCGTAATTATTTTGCTTCCGTCAATTGCTCTATGGATAAGACGATTACGGGATGCAGGTCTAACAAACTGGGCAATTGCAATTCTGGTATTAATAGAGGCACTGCTTTCATTTAGGGACTCAACTACTATTCTAACCTCGTTAATAATCGTTATTTTCTTTGTAATCACATTACTTCCATCAGATGCTTTGGCTGTAGCAAGAGCAAATAGTTCAGTTATTACGCAGTTCTTATTCAGATCATCCCCTGTAGTTGATACAGAAACAGAGAAACAAGAACCACAAGGCTCATTTGATAGTGAGTCTGCGAAATCAGATAATTCGGAAAATTCTGTTTTTAATGAAGACGACGATAATCAAAAAGAATAAACGAAAAAGCGGTCAGGTTTGAAACCTTGACCACTTTTTGCAATAATTCTAATTGTACTTCCAGTACCCACTCTAAAAGAGAGTAGATGATACTCATAGAAACATTTTTGCTCAAACTGAGTATAGTACAACTTCGCGTAATAGGCAAGGTGTTGCAGAAGTTGCTTTCTATTTTTTTGAGATAGCGGAGGAAAATGTATGAAATCTAAAACTGAACTTAGTCAAAATGTAACAGATAGAAAAACAGAAGAAAAAAGAATCTAAAAAGTTAGAGCAAACCATTACTCTAGATAAATTATTTGATGGTTATGACGCATCTCAAGAATATCCAAACGAAATTGTCGACAAAGGTGGAGCTATTGGCGAAGAATTGTATTAACTTATGTTAAATGTTTTAATGTGATTTTATGATTATTCTGATTGAGCACTGGTGTAGTTCGTACGTTGGAGTAGAAAAATGTTAATGCTGAGAGACGCGTTCTAAGGTTAAGTTCGTTCTTGAAATGGGTAATCGGTAATTAAAAGATAAATAAATGCGTTATTTTGCGTTTTCTTTAGCAAAACGTTGATATAACAGCATTTTGATAATTTTAGCAAAGAAAAACAGTTAGAGTTGCACTCTAGCTGTTTTTTGCACATCATTGATTTAGTTGATTTAGGATAATTGAGAACAAAAATCAAGGATGCCTATCGTAAGCGGGTAGCGGGTAAGCATCCTTTTAAATTACTCAATAAATTACTCAATTTTGCTAAATAAGCTTTCCAAACCCTTGTAAGACTCTTTTGTGCAAAGAGTCTTATTCATTTAAAAACCTTGATTTTACAACGTTCTTTTTCCTATATTTTTGTCCCTTTTCATATATGAAATATTGCCTTTTCATATATGAAATAGTAAAATTGAGGTATATTAAATTGAAAGAAGCTGAAGACTATGACTGGACAAGTTAGTGTTCAAAGAACACCTGAAGTTATGATGGAAGCTATATCGAAGAGGAAATGTGATTAAAGTGAATAGCGTAAGTGTGACTAAAATAACTCGGCTTTTAGAAAGCCAAAAAAGCAGTAATAGTATTTCTAGAGAAAGTGGTGTCTCTGTGGCCACGATTAGTAGGTATCGCAACAATGGAATTGATGGCATGACTATAAAAAATGCCTTTAAGCTAACAAAATATGCTGATAAGTGGATTTCTAATAATTCAGTTGAATCTAAGCCAGATTATATTGATGAAACTACAATCGTTAGAACCGAAACCTCTTATCAACTTACTGTGGATGATAAAAAGTATACTGCTTATCTATGTAATGATATTAGTGGAACCATGTTTGTCTTAGTGGTAGGGGAGACTGTTGAAATTTTTTGGGATAAAAAGAACAAGCAAGCAGCTATTAAACAAGTTCCAAGCCCATTCGACACCCTGAGCTTTTACTACAAGGATCCCAAAGCAAACACTATTTACCGTTTCTGAATGTTAGTTGGTTTGCCAAGTGAGAAATAGCAAAAGAGCAACTGAAAGAAACTGAAAATCGTTATGTTTTTCGATAGTTTTCCAGAAAAACATAACGTATATTATACCATGATTTTTCGGACGTTGTTTTTTGATAAATCATGGTATTTTTGTTGATTTTTATTCGAAGAACAGTTATAATTATAACTGTTCTTGAAGCTAGTGTATAAGGACTTAGCAAGTTCGCCTAGCCCAAGATTTATAAAATCTAGTGTAGCGGTTATAACGGATACGTTTTAACTTCTTAAACCAATTGTTAGTAACTTTTGGTTGGTGTGAAAGAAAGCATCCTAGTAAGTCTTGTTAGAGCTATAAAACAGAAGATAAAGGTACTAACCGTAACGGAGAAACAAGTTCCGACTTCACCTCGGACGCCGTAGTTAATTAGAGTTTGACAGCTTTAAGACCCAAAGCGGTATGTCAATAATTCTCTTAGGTGTGACGTCTTAGTGATAAGGCTATAAGTTACGAGTTAGGTGGTGAGGCTTAATTCGCCTATGTACGGTAATATATTGGAATACAATCGTATGCTATGTTTCACTTGAGCAGTAAAAGGCCTGCGTCCTAGCATTCATAATGCAATAAGAGCTTGAGGGTAGCTCCCGACTGGTACGACTTATTGAGCTAGTAACCTAATTATCCCTATTTAAAATCAGCTACTCAAACCAATGAGCAAGAACATCGGAGGCTAAGCTTTGCTTGGTCTCTTTTCAATTTCAACGAAAATTAATTTCTGTTATTCAATCATTTTAGTTACTTATTTTTGAGACCAAAGCAACGCTAATTATTAGTCAGTTTTGCTTTGGTTTTTTGTATATATTAACGATTTATTATCAAAAAGAAAATGATTATTTTACGTTGTTTTTTTCGTAAAAAATACGACTATTTTTGTTGATTTTTTTACAATCGAATTGTATAATGATATCAGTGATAAATGAGTAAGTGCCAAGCGTTATACAAACGAAAATTTACTTACATCTTACATTTATTGCCCGTTTGGCTTTACCCCCCGTCGGGCAATATTGCCACCTTAGCTCAGTTGGTAGAGCGTCTGACTGTTAATCAGAATGTCACAGGTTCGAGTCCTGTAGGGGGCGTTGGCAGAAATGCCAAAAACTAATAAAACTTTTTCATAAATTTTCTCCAATTAGTACTAAAACTAATGGGATGTTACATTACAGACCATTCCCCGGTTTGTTATCGATTGTGATGAAGGTTAGTAACAGCTGACATTAATTAGTAAAAGCAAAGCAAATTTAAGAGTTTGTAAGTTTTAAGATTCGGTTCAACCTTCATTGCAATTCCCTTGCCGTCTTAGTTTAAAGTAAAAATTCAAGTTCTTAGCTGTGGGAGTTTAAGCTTGAGATACAGGTTCAAATCCTGTAGACGGTGTTGATTGTTTTGCAGTAGCAATCAATTATAAAGTGAGTTTTGAATGGCATCGGATGATGTCTCCTTCTCCTGTTCGCATTAGACGATTACTGTTAAGGCAGAGCGAAACTGCCGATGCAATTTAGTGCTGAAAAGCACGATAAAATAAATTTCTACTATTTTAATTTATTTTCAATTTCATTGAATTCGTAAAATTTCTTTCGGTCAGTTGATTAATCGTTAACTGACGTATTTTAAAAAAAAAAATGTAAGACTGTTTTGAGGTGGTACTTATGATTCATTTATTTGATGTAATCTTTTTTATAGTTTTTATGATTCTTACTTGTTTGCAGATAAACACTGCTAACAAAGAGTATCAGAAGAACGCAGCTTTGTTGAGATCTATTCCTTATCAATATATGAAAGATTTTGATTTTACAAAGTTAGAGCACTTAATTAAAGATAATAATAAATTAGTTCTCTTAGAAACTTTTTCTATGGTTGCTTTAAGCATTAGTATGTTAGCCAATGTCCAAAATATTATTACAGCAATTTGGTTTATTTTTACCCTAATTGCACTCATAACATATTTTTCTAGTATACGCTATTTGAAAATTAATAAGAAAAGTCTTTCATCTGAATTAGAATGGTTCATTGACAATATGCCAAGCGACAAAGCTCTAAAAATTAGCTTAGATGATTTCGATGAAGAAAAAAATAACGATTGGAAGTGATTATTTGACAGAGAATAGCAGATATATTCCGAAAAATAAGCAAAACGGGCTTATGAAAGGTGAACATCGTATCTGGATTGAAAGTGTCAAAGGGCTGACCAGAAGTGAATACTTTTCTTTACTAGATGCTATAAGAAACTTTTCACGACCACCTTTAGTAAATCGAAACATAGCTTTAGTATCGATAGCCTTAAATAATGGCTTACGTGCTTCAGATGTTGTTAGTTTACGAGTAGGGGACGTTTTAAAGAAGAACAAATCTAAAATTATTGAACAAAAAACCGGGAAGTCTAAAACAATCTATTTGAATAATTGTAGAGAAGAAATTGATGATTATCTGGAAGAATTAGATTATGAAGATGAAAATGATTGGCTATTTCCGGGAAACAATAAAGAAGGTCATTTTTCAGTTCATGGTTTTTATCAGATGGTTGTTCGTATGGCAAGAAAAACAGGTGATGAGAAGTTAGTACAAAAAATTGGAACACACTCCTTTAGAAAAACTTTTGGTAACACTTTATTTGAGAATGGTACGGATGTTGAAATCATATCGCAAATTTTTAACCATTCCTCACAGAAGGTTACCCGACATTATCTCGGTATTGAACAAGAAGATTTAGATAATGTAGTAGAGAATTTCAAGTTTGAGTAAAAAAGATATAAAGAAGTAAGAAAGAAGTTAGTATGTATGGCTGGGCAAGTTTCAAAGGCAAAAGAAGAAAGCAAAGTTGTTCAAACGTTGAATCAACTGAAAAAACAATTAATGGAAAATAATATGGTTATCTCTACTTCTGGCGTATTGTCCAGTTGGAAAGCGTATGTTGAAGTGAGATGTACGTACGAAGATGATATTCAGCCCATTGGCGTCATTGGTATCAATCATAGGTCAGAAAAACCGTCATTTTCGTTAGCTATTGATCAAAATGACAAAGCATGGCAACAATTCGCTCCAGTAGCAAGATTAGAACAGTACGGAAAGCCTTGCAATAACCTGTTAGATAAACTTTTGGAACAAAAACAATTAGTTATCGACAGAACTGATAAAGTCAAGCAAAGTAAGAAAAATGTGGCTGAAGAAATGTCATTGTTCAATGATTTCTAGGCCAAAGTTTGTAAAAAAGAAAGAAGTGAGAAAGTTATGTTCACCGTATGGACCTTAGCAAAACGCTTAACAGAAGAATTACATTTCAAACGTAATTTTAGTATTCGTGATTTTAAATACACAAAATACGATGGAAAGAAAGTAATTAGTCAAGAATCCATTCCTGCAAATTATATGGGGATTTTAGTGGATTACTTAACCAGATTTAAACTAACCAACAATAAAAAATTAGCATTTGCTATTCCTTTGATGGTCTATGATGATGTAGTTCAGCAAGAACACTTAGAAGCTATGCCATCTGAAAGATTACTGGACAATATTCAAGGCTTGGACAAACTATCAGTAGAATTAGCTGCTACGTTATTACCTTTTGATATTTATTACCGTTCAGGGAACTTTAATAATACCAATTTATTGATAAATGAACAGACATATCAGAATACTATACAGCTCGTTAATCGCTGTGAATGGTTCATTAAGGCTTGTAAAAGCAAGAATGGGTACATTGATACTGATGTTACATTTGAAGGCGCATATAACGATTTCATCGTAAATGGAGACGCTGATTTTATGACTGACAGAGTGCTGATTGATATTAAGGTATCAAAATATGCTCCTAACGAGAATCATGCTATGCAAATTCTTCTTTACTATATCATGGGACTACATAGTGAAAATAAAGAAAAATTTGAAAAGTTAACGCATTTAGCAATCTATAACCCACGTCTTCATTCTGCATGGACTTATCCCGTTAGCAAAATTTCAAATACACTTAAAGCAAATTTGGAAAGCATTATGGGCTATGTTGAAGAAGAGATAGAAGAGCCAGTTGATGACCTTTTTGATGGCAGCGATAAAGAAACGAGTAATAATGAAACTTTCGAAATTAATGATGAAAGCAAAATTAATAGCGATAACGTAATTGAGAAAGTACTAAATAAGATGGGGATTTCCTTAAAAAACGACAAGCAGACACGAGGTGAGAAAAAGAAAGATGAGTAAAAATAGTAAGTATTATATTGTTCGTCGTGGTAGCTATCTAATGTTGGTTTTTAATGATTTATTTGGAAATCAAGATGTAATTGCTGAACAGTTACCGAGTGGATATATCAAGTTCAATACAACTTTCTTGAGTCAAGATGCTGTCATTGCTGCGAATGACTTCTTATCTCAAGTAAGAAAGAACATGCACTAAGATTATTTGCTTATGGATGATAACGAAATGTATGAGGAAATCTTGCTCATATTGGCAGGATTACCATTAATTCTAAAATTAACCTTCATTATAGGCGGTTGGCTACAAGATTGGCTTAAAAAGAAGTGAGGAAAATAAAATGGAAGTCAAAATTCAAATAACTAGCAAAGATGGCAAAATAAAAATGATTTCTGGAGCAAATGAAGAAGCTGACGAAAAGATTGTTGACAACGAAGTGCTTAGTGCTTTGGTGCTATCAGCTACTAACTTGGTGAAAACAATGAATCAAGAAGAGTTTGAAAACCTTCCTGATTACATTAGTGCTATGTCAACGATAGATTCTGTGATTTCTGCGCTCTACTATCAAAGTGATAGCTTGCAAAAAGAAATTCCGTCTGTTGACAGATTCCAACATGAATACGCTAAGTTCCTATTAATGGCAACTGCTGATGATCTTAACATGAGTCGTAAGGATTTTGCTGAAATGCTAGTTAGCTTAGGAAAGAATTACCATCAACAATAATCAACAATAAGTGTGTGAGGAGGATCACATGGAACTCAATAAAGAAACAATTGATTTATACGTCAAGAAATACTTGGATGAGCATCAAACTGAAGTCGAAGAGATGATTAATAAGAAAATCAACACAGCAATCAAAAATGTGTTAAATGAATTCTTCGCTAAGAAAGTTGGTTACCAAGAAGAAGGCTTTGCCGTTAAATTAATTCGTGGATCGCTTAAAAAGCAAATCAAAGATATTGAAATACCTGAAATCAATCAAGATGAGTTAACAGAGAAAATCAAAAAAGAATTGAACCGTCAAGTAAAATCTTATGTACGTTCATTAGATGTACATATCAAAAGTGATTACTAATCAATAGGGGAAAGTATTATGAAACACGCTATTAGAAAATTCAAACATAATCTAAAACATAACGATGAATGGCATCAAAATATCAAAGAATTCATCATGGGGATGATTATTTTAGTTATCGTTATTGTAGGTTTTGCATACTGTTATGATAATGCCCACAACATTTTTGGTTTTTCTCATAATGTTCGCCGTTAGTAAGACGAAAGGAAATTTGAAATGGAAAACAAGCAAAAATTAGAAGAACTATCGGCGCAAGTTACCGCTATGCAATCTGTAGCTGTGCGTTTGGTGAAACAAATTACCGCTACTCAAGAGCTTATTAAGAGTATCAAGTCAAATGAACCTGTTTGTGATAAAGACAAATCAGAATTAAAATTATTTGATTTGCAATTAAGCACTCGTACTTTTAATGCTATTAGCAGAAGGTTTATGCACCAACACGATGACATTTTATTAAGTGACCTTGTAGATGCTTTTCCAACGTTAAATATTTTATTGCATACTCGTAATCTGGGGCGTAAATCTGCAAAAGAATTGGTACAAGCAATGCAAGCTTTTGGCTATTGGCTTGATTGGGATTTAAGTCAGTTGTAAGAAAGGAAGGATTAATAGTGCTAACTTTAGCATATCGTAAAAAAGAAAAAGGAAAAATTTTGCATGTTGAAAAGTACGAAACTTTAGACAAGGCTGAAGAAAGAATTGGCTCTCTTAGTGGTACATCATATCTTATTGAATACGCACTATTCAATCCGAAAATGCGCTTAATCAAGCAATGGCAAAGTGAGCCTGTTAAGGAATACACCAAGTTTGAGTGGGGTTTTAAAACTAAGCTCGCAAGTAAAATTTGCAATTTCTTATCGTACTTAGAATGGCGTAAGAATAAACCTAAGGGAATCACTGTCAAGGATATTAATAAAGCAAAGGAATTTAAATGATGAGCAAAACCGAATTACTAGCTGTTTTAGATAGCGTTTGCACCGATAAAAAGACCGATATTATTAATAATGTGGGCCAAGATCAACGCTTGGGAATTTTGATTTCTTCAAAAAAAGACAAAGAAGACCTTATCAGAGACCTTAATCATGTTTTAACTACTAAAGAATTCTTCATGATTTTATTGTCTGATGTAAGAAATGAGTTAGTTCCAGTTGCAAACTTAACTACTGAAAAATTAGAGTCTTTGATTAATACATTTTTTAATCATAAATTGTATGAGGAATACGATAATTCAGGTTATGCGTACGCACTAAAGCAATTATTACAGAAAACAAGCACTTATAGAGAAAAGAGGTAATTATTATGGCACATAAGACTATGGTAATTAACATTGATTATGACGATGAAACAAAGAAGATGAACGCAGATTTTGAGGGTAATTTTGACAAAGATGACTTGGTTACTCTAGTGTCGAATCTTCATGAACATGTTTTGAAAGAATTTATGACGTCTCCTGCTGATATTGATGTACACCTTTTTGGTATCAGAAGTCGGCTACAAAAAGAGGATAGCAATCTTTTAGCAATTAATTACGGCAATGATGGCGTTTCAGATGTTAGAAAGCTTGGTAATTCTTTGCCAAGAATGGATCTAAGCGCAATCGAAACATCTTACTTGAATATGGCCAAAGCAACAGGTGTTACACCTAGAGAAATTACTAATAGATTTATTGAATTGCAAAAAATCTATATTGACAATTATGGAAAAAAGCAAAACGACAGAAAATAGCACTAGCAGCGCATAGTGGGTGGTGCGAATCCGCCTTGTCGTTATATAGGCTGATAATTGATATTTAGCCTAAAACATCAAAAAAGAAAGTAGGTGGCCAGATGTACGTTATTTTATATGATGACTTGGACGGTAATAAATACTGGTGGAATAAAGTTGGCTTATGGTCCAAGCGAAGAGAACAAGCCTCAACTTTTAATTCAATCAAAACAATAAAACAACATTTGGAAGCATCAATCAGAAATAAAATGGTACTTTTTACTGGTAAGCAGAAAGAATTTTTCTTTGGTGTGAATTTGCAAAATAACCAAAAAGAAAAACTGTTTAGGTATGATGGCGAAGTGTATATGCCTAATCCAATTCCTAATAATCCATACGTTTTATGTGTTAAATCAATCAATGATTCTACCGATACCAGGGACGTATACAAGTATTACAATGCAAAAGAAAAACTTTTTAAAATAAATGGTAATCTGAGCGTTTCTCATTATACAGAGCTAGATTATGCAATTTCAAAAGCCAAAACATTAGGAGATAATGTAGGCGTGTTCGATTGTATAAATAAAACTGTTGCTTGGCTACCAGACATTGAGGAACAAAAAATATCAGATGTTGATAACGGCGAAAACAGTGAAGTGGAAAAGGATATACCAAACAAACCTGAAGAACACACCTCGTTAGATAAAGAACAAGTATTTACTGAGGCACCTAAAAAAACAGCGATTAAAGAGGAAAAATTTGAGGAAGAGTTTAGTCTCGAAAAGACAAAAGAGGCTATCTCTTATCTAAGCCGAGCATTGAAGAAAAGACTACCAGTCTTAGAAAGTGTTCAAGGTGATTATGACTCAAAATTTGAGCAAGATTTGCTTCACGCTATCGAATTTGAACAAATCAAGGATCCTGTAGCATTTATCGCAACTTTTAAGTCTATGCGTAAGCTACGCCGATTAACCAAAGATGAACAAGCGTTATTATCTGCATTTAAAATAGCGTTTGACCAACAAAAGTTTAGTCAGGCTATTGACGCTTTTGGTATTAATGAAGATCGTAAATATGTATATCGGACTAAAGAAATCAAGAGTCTTTTGCGATAGGAAGTATGTTGGAATGGTGATGCAATATGAGCAAAAGAAGAAAACGATGGGCATTACTAAGAAAATTTCCGATTTATATCATTAGAACTAAAGGATGTTCCTATAAGAACAGGAAGAAGCGTTCTTATCGCGAATATGTAACAACTAAATATCGTGTAGACAATGGTATGATTAGTTTTAAGACTAAACAGAAACAATATATTGTATTGTCCCTAACAGATGTTCAGATCATTACAAAAAAGTTTACTCATTTACGTTCGGAACAAATTGGTAAATAGTATACAGGAAGAGAAAGTAGGTTTTTCAGTACAATGTTAGGTATATTAGTTGTCATTGGTGCTGCGATAGTTTATTCAGTCTTATTTTTCCTGCTTTTCTATGTAATGCATGTAACTGATGAATATCAAGAAATATTAATGCAAAGTGAGAGGAAAAAGTATGAAAAAAAGAAAAATCGTCGAACTAAATATAGATGATTTTTGGCTTATGAAGAAAAGCTGGTGGTTAGATGTGGCGTAGAGATCTTTTTAAAGTATTCTGTGGATTTGTTGCAATGCTGATACTTGCTTATGTATTTCATTTAAATCATTCAGAAATGCGAATTTTTTTAGCATTGCACCTGATAGCAATGACAATAGTAATTGTGGTATTTTCAAGAATTGCGAATTCGGAGTAGTATCTTCAATCGTAAGTCGATGTGTTGGAAAAGAAAGTTGGGAACAGAGGCTTACACTATTATTTGCAAGGTTTATGGGTAACTATCATCTCATATCAAAGGTAAAAATTAGTAAGTTTTAAAATTCGGAAAAATATAAAAAATGAAATGAGGAATAAAAAATGAAATTAGGTTACTTTACAATGGATTTGACCAAAGATGGTCTAAAAAAGATTATGGCATTAGAATCTCACAGCAATCTACCAAGTCTTATTAGCAGTGGTGATTTTAGCCAAAAGTTAGATAGTATTAGAAATAAGACATCTGATTTAGAAAATCAAATTTTAGATGTGGTGTTATCTATTCAAACTGAAAATATAGAGTATAAAATTTCAAAATGCCAGTTACCTATGCTTAATTCTGGCGTATTTCTTGATGAAGATATTATTATCAGGTCTAAGGTAAAAGAAGATGATTGGAATGTTGAAATTCAAGTTTCAGATAATAGATTATTAAAACTGTTTGATATGTTAAATGCGGACGCTTACACTATTGTTTGCAAGGTTTATGGGTAAAATGAATGCTCGGTCTTTAAATTTTTTGAAAAATATGGTTTTTAAGGGAGGACAACAATGAATATATTTTTAGTCACTTATTTAGATAAAGACCCGTTTGTTTGCTTGGGTAAGAAAGAAGTTGAAGAAAGCATTAATAAGTTGTTTAATTGGGAAGGTTTAGTCGATATTTATGATATTTTAGACGACATTGTTATTAAGAAGATAGTAAAGACGGGCTGGTTGCCAGAAGAAATCAATCGAACTTATACAGGTAAAGAATTTCTTGAAGAATACGGTCTTTAAGGGAGGATAAGTATATGGGGTGGTGGAATTAATGCTAGGAATCAAGAATTTTTTCTGGGGCACAATTTTGACCGAGAAAGTGATGGGTAGATGAAGCTTAAACTTATGCCACGCAAGAAAATAACTAGCTTATTCGTATTTCTGATTGTGATTGTACTTTCAGCTTGTATTACGTATTTTGGACAAATAAAAAATTACACAAGCTATGTTATTTATGTATTAATGGGAACGTCAGTATTAGTCCCAGTAATATCTACTCGTTTTGCAAAATTAGACCATCTTTATATGCAATCTGATTTTTTCAAATGTGCAAAACGGTTTGGACAAGATAAGACTATAATGGTTAAGTTAACGAATTTCATTGCGCTCATACTAGCTCTTGATATTGGATTGTTCATTGCATCCTTTATGTATATCGTAGTTGTGTTGGTACAAAACCAAATAGCACTTTTTATCATTAATGTGTTGTGGCTGTCATGGTGTTTCCTTGTGATGCTTGGCGTAGTTGAAATTTTTATTTTTTTAGAAAAGATACGTAGATTCAAGAATATTAATGATGTTCGGATAAGCAGTTAGTGATGTGAGAAAGAGAAATCAGAAAAATGAGTAAGACAGAATTAACAAAAGAAATCGAGAGAGCCTTGTTCGCGCGGACATCCAAAACTATTGGTGCTTACGGGGCGCTTTAAGTAACTATCGGTCATATATCAGGAGTAGAAGGATACGACAGGTGCGATTATGTTGAATTTGATACTATAGGCGAAAAAGTAGAGCTGCTAGAAGCTTTTGCTAAATCTGCTAGTCGGGATGCTACTAAATACTATCTGTATCCCGTATCGTCGTTAAAATAAGAAAATGTAATATGTTGAGGTGAAAAACTATGTTTAGATATGAATATTACTGTCCTTATTGTCATGAGCTAATCTACAATGAGAATAAGTGTCTTAATCTCGATTACCTTAAAAAGCAGTATAATAAATTGGAGTGGAAAATCGAAGATGTAGTAGAAGAAATCGAAAACATAGAAAGCAAATCATTTGATGAAGACGATCAAGATTACTTTGCAGGTGATTTATACGATCTTGAGAATACTCTGGCACAACTTGAAGATGAGCAAGAAAGCTTAGCTATGGACGAGGGGGAGTTCGTGCCGCTTTTAGACGAATCAGATGTAGTTAATTGGAAGTATTGTCCATATTGCAGTAATGAGATTAGCACTTTTGACCTAATTGGTACTGAAGCGTTTCTCAACCTAAAGAAAGAAGATGTTGTCAAATGAGTGAGACTAAATATGCTTACATGTATTCAGTCAACATGTTATCTGGAGACGTTAAGCAGTGGGTTGTTCTTTCTAAAAAAGAGTTATCCACTGATGATGTTGAAAATAACGCTTATATCAATGTTACCTGGATCACTCGTTGCTTTGAAATGTTTGCATGGGACGCTAATGAATTGCATGAAGAAGTGCAAGAATGGGTCGACGATATCAAAAATGGTAGCAACCATGCTCTGATTCTCAATACCAAAGAAATTCTAAGTATCGAAAAACTTGGAATGGTGCAAATCGATTCCGAAGCAAAATAATTCTTCTAAATAAAAGCACACCCAATTATGCGGTGTGCTTTTTTCAACTAAAAAAATAAAAAAGCGTGTATTTTCTCGCCGAAAATATACGCTTATTTTACGATGTCTTTTTGCTTTTGGACTTCTTCTAAATACTTTTTCGCTAATTGTTCAATAATCTTTGATGCGGATCTATGTTCATCAATAGATTGCTTTTTTACTCTGTCCCATAGCTCGCTAGTTAAGTAAAGGGTAATTCGCCTTTTTTCTGCTTGTTCTTCCATGAAAAATCCCTCCAATTTCTATCGCTTTTTATTATATAATTATTGCATAATTATGTAATTGATATTATACTATAATTATAATCGAAAAATATACGAAATACAATGTTTTAAAATAATAAATTTTAATTTTTATTTTATTCGTTTTTTATACAACGTTTAAAGAAGTTAGAAAGGGGAGAAGTTGCGGTATGACTGATGAAGAATTTGCATTACAATCAATGAAGATGCTAAGTGATAATGGTGTTACTCATGGCGAAAAATACCGAAAATATTTCGAAAAATTTACGAGCAATAACTTCACTAAAGACGACTTTGAAGCTTGGCTTTTTCTAAGATATTGGGACGGCTTTAATACTGGTAGAGAACGCTACTTCCAAGATGAAATGGTTAGATTTCGTAATCCTGACCTTGATTTCGATATTAGCAAAGCTATAAGTTGGCATTTAGCAGGGAATTTATGGTCGATGATTGGCGAATATGACGGCTGTTTATGGTTTTGGGATGAGAGCACACCAACTCATAAAGATGTCGCTGAATCGTTTAATGAGCGGCTTTTAGAAGCAAAAGAAATGGATGCTGATTAGATGACGACAAGAGTAAAAATCAAACAAGCATTAGAAGATAAACAGAAGTTCATTTTGGCTAATGAAGAATATAGCTATCCTAACGGGAAGACTGCTAGGCAAACGGTCGCTATCTTCAAAAATAAGTTTGATCTTTTGAGAGTCGTCCTGAAGAAAAATAAAGAACAATCAGACAATCAAAACGATCATCCCATTAGTAGTACCACTAGCCACGTTCTCGTTAGTCCAATTGAAGATCTTATCAATGCTAACGACTGGTTTAATTCTTATAGAACAATAGAAAACGATAGTGTAGCTATTCAAAGAGCTAAAACGTTGTTAGAAGGTTATTGTCAACAATAGAACTCGGAGGAATTTAATTATGAATAACGCTGTCAAAATCAAATTTATCAAAGCTTTGAAAACTCAAGAA
>NZ_BAMI01000049.1 GCF_000615765.1 Ligilactobacillus equi DSM 15833 = JCM 10991
TCGCTGTCTTGCGACAACTTCTATATCATAACTCTTAACGAATTAATTGTCAACAAGAATTTAAAAAATATTTTCAAAATCGAATCTAAATTTTTAAATATCTTGGAAACACGATATTAATTTAACAAATCACTCGGAATCTACCAAAACAATTCATTTATCAAACTTAGTGCTCCCAAGCGACGTTTACTATCTTAACGTGAATCCCCTATTAGGTCAAGTCTTTTTCAGAAAAAAATTTTAGCCAGCTATCAATTTTTACTTATTTAAAAAATTATTTGTTCGGAAATACACCTTCTTTTATTAACTCACCACTTCTGATTATTCTTTTTTTACCTCGCATTCAAATTTTGAAAGCGATTCTTCTCAATAAAAAAATTATTTTTAATGCCAAACTTTTTCCTAATATAGCCAAAAAACAGACCGTATTACGATCTGTTTTGAGCTTCTATTTCTATCATAAGCGATAAGATTTAGACTAAACCAACAGTTTGCGCAAAGCGTACAAAGGCTTGGCGACCCGTTGGGGTGTCTTTGAAGACGCCAGCATCTTGTAAAACGCGAGCAAAAACTAAACCAACTTCTTTTTTGACAATGGTTTCCACATTTGCCGGCGTTACTTTCCCGGCATATTTGGTCCTTAGTTCGTCGGCCCAATCTTGGTGGTAAGCAGCGAGGGCATTGTCCTGACCCAATAAGTAATTTTGGACTTCTACTAACTCATCTTTCAAACGTGGTGGCAAGATTGCCAAGCCCATAACTTCAATCAAACCAATGTTCTCTTTCTTGATGTGTTGTACATCTTGGTGTGGGTGGTAAATTCCATCAGGGTATTGTTCTGAAGTTTGATTATCACGTAATACAAGATCTAATTCAAAGTTACCATCTTTCTTACGGGCAATTGGCGTGATGGTGTGGTGTAATTCGCCATTTGATTGGGCTAAAACTTGCACACTTTCATCGCTGTAATCTTGCCAAGTATCTAAAATCTTACCCGCTAATGCCAAGAGACTTCCTTTATTGGCGCTGTTGAGCCGGATGACTGACATTGGCCATTTTACGATTCCAGCCTGAACATCATCAAAACCCGCAAAATTGAGCATTTGTTCCACCGGCGCTTTTTCCATCGCAAAGACATGACGTCCCCCTTGATAGTGCTCATGAGTTAAAATAGAGCCCCCAACAATTGGTAAATCGGCGTTACTTCCCGCAAAGTAACCTTCAAAAGTATCCACGATGTCCAATAATTGGGCAAAAGTATCGTGATTAATTACCATTGGTTGGTGCACACTATCCAAGAAAATAGCATGTTCGTTGAAGTAAGCATATGGTGAGTATTGGAAACCCCAAGTGTGGTCTTGCATTTCAAAGCGAATAATGCGGTGGTTAGCCCGAGCGGGATAGTTCACCCGTCCTTGATAGCCTTCATTTTCCATGCATAATTGGCACATAGGGTAACTACTTTGCTTCATCTTTTTAGCAGCGGCAATTGCCTTAGGATCTTTTTCAGGTTTAGACAGGTTAATGGTAATTTCCAAAGGACCATATTCAGTATCAACTGTATAATAGATATTTTTCGCAATAGCCTTAACTTTAACATAGTCATTAGCCTTGCTAAGATTATAAAAGTTTTTCAGAGCTAGTTGAGGGCTTACTTGATAGTCGTCCCAAAACTTTTGGTTAACTTGACTAGGTGCAGGCGTAATGTAATCCATCAATTGAGCCCCTAAATTATCTTGTTCATTTAAAGTTTCACCAACCATTCCATTAGCTAAAGCTACTTGAACTAATTGGTCTTTCAAGTCAATCAAAGGCAGGTCCGCTACTTGGCGGTTAGCGCCATCTTCACCCACTAACGCCATGAAACGATTTTTGAGATAGTTTTCGTCTAATTGTGTGTATGAGCTATTTTCTATTACTTTTTTAGTAAATTGATCCAATAATCCTGTCATATCCCGATCCCTCTTCTTACTTAATTAAAGTACCTTGGTACCATCAGCAATTTCTGCAATGTAGAATGATGGAGCGTAACCTACGATTTCTTCGTAAGCTTTGCCAACATTTTCCTTGAAGACCTCGACTTGGTCTTTATTAACAATTGCAATACCACAGCCACCGAAGCCGGCCCCGGTCATACGGGCACCCAAGACCCCAGCTTGTTGCCAAGCTTGATGAGCTAAAGTATCCAATTCCAAACCAGTTACTTCATAGTCGTGTTCCAAGGAAACATGGGAGGCATTCACTAGACGCCCGAACTTTTCTAAGTCCCCAGCTTCTAAGGCTGCTTGGGCTTGCATAGTACGTTGATTTTCCCAAACAGCGTGACGAGCACGCTTAATACGGTTTTCATCAGCAATCAAGTAACTGTATTCATCATAAGTTTGTTGATCTAATTCACCTAAAGTCTTAATATCTAATTTTGTATTTAACTCTGCTACAGCCATTTCACATTCACTGCGACGTTCGTTGTATTTAGAATCAGCCAATTCCCGACGCTTGTTCGTATTCATAATGACGATTACATTGTCTTTCAAATCTAATGGTACTAATTCGTATTCTAAAGTGTTTGTATCTAAGAGAATTGCTCGGTTTGCCTTCCCCATTCCTACAGCGAATTGGTCCATAATTCCGGAGTTAACCCCGATAAATTCATTTTCCGTTTGCATCCCAATCTTAACAAGATCTAAACGGTCTACATCCAGTTCAAATAATTCTTGAGCGATAACCCCCATCAATAATTCCAAGGAAGCCGATGATGACAAACCAGAACCATTAGGAATGTTACCGTTAACGTAGACATCCATTCCGGCATCAATCTTGTACCCAGCTTCTTTTAAGAAATGAATCATCCCTTTAGGATAGTTGGTCCAACTATCAGCTTTGTCGTAATGTAGGTCTTCTAAATCTACTTCGATAACACCTGCGTCAGCAAAGTTGGCGGAAAAGAAACGTAACTTCTTGTCATCACGCTTAGAAGCAGCCCCATATGTACCTAAAGTGATGGCACATGGGAATACGTGTCCCCCGTTGTAATCGGTGTGTTCCCCAATTAAATTAATTCGTCCAGGTGAGAAGAAAGTTTTTTCAGCTTCTGTACCAAAGACTTCTTTAAAAGCATTTTGCAATTCGGTTTTTTCCATAATTTCTGACCTCAATTCTATTTTATATAAAAGTAAGCGGTTTATTTTTGATTACATTTACATTTTACCTGTTCATTAGTAAATTTTCAAGTGTTATTTACTGAATTTTTACTATAGAATAAATTTTTTTACTAAAAAACCAAGGTTGTTGCCCAACCTTGGCCTTTCAGCTTTTTATATTCCTTGAATAGTAAAGGTTAATTCTAATGCTTGGTCAGCTGGCAACCAATATTCTTGGTGGACAGGCGCCCCCCAGGAATCATCGCCTCCAACTCCCATTTGACCAGCTAAGATCCGCACCCAAGTAAAGTGAGGTTTAGCCAATTCTTCTTGGTGCATAGCATTTTCCAATTCGTATTCACTATGTGGCAGGACACTTGCTTCAAAAACTTGGTTTTGACCACTGATTCGTAAACCATGCCCGCTCTCATCACTAACTTCAAGCCAGCGTACGTCAGTCCGGTTACCGGCTTCTTGGGGTACTAAGTATGGCGTTAAATTGTCCTGAGCCGTCATTTCAAAGATTCCCAACCGTGCTCCCACTTTGCGGTCACGGTAATTTTCAGCCGGGCCATTACCATAGTAACGTACCTTATGATATTGTTCCTTCAGCTTCAAGTCATAACCATAGGCCGGTAAGGATGGTAAACCGAGGTAACCCGGGTAAGTCAGGTGAACAGCCACACGCCCATCGGGGTAAACAGTGTAAGCTACCGTGTGTAAAATTTCACCCGGTAAGGCTAATTGGTGAGTGAAAGTTACGGTTACTCGGTCCGTAGCTTCTTCGACTTTAGCGTCAACATGCTTTTGGTAGAGACCCGCTCCGAGCCACAAGCCACGGTCAAAGCCGTGTTTAACCCCCCGGTCATTGTCGGTCAGCGCCCGCCAGAAAGATGTCTTGGGCGTCCGTGTGATATATTCGCGACCTTCATAACGGTAAGAAGACAGGCCTCCTTCAGCTAAAGATAAGAGTACGTGGAAGTTGTCCCCCTTAACCCCGATATTGACGTCGCCATGCACAACAGTCAGCTTACCACTTGGCTTGATAGTTTTAGTCGCAATAGTTTGAACTTCTTGACCAAATGTTAATTCATACCCATTCTTGGCCCATAAGGTATCGTTTTTAAGGTGTTGGGTTACTTCATAAGTATATTCCCCTGCTATACTTTGGATTGGGAAAACATCACCAAAACTTTCAGATTTGCCAGCAGCCACATCCCAATCAAAACGCTTGGACCAAATTTCATGTCCATCTCGTTTTATATGAGCCACAAAGTAAGTCATACCCGTGGAAACAAAGAGATTTTGATTACGCACAGTCACTACTTGATTCGCCACCTTAATTTTGACATTAGCGTAAAGTTGTTTCATTTCTTGCGCCTTGGGCGTCGCCGTCCGGTTGGCAAAGACCACCCCATCACCGGAGAATTCATAATCACTTTGCCGATCATCAAAGTCCCCTCCATAGGCCAAAACTGTTTGCCCATAATTATCTTTCTTATAAACTGCTTGATCGATAAAGTCCCAAATGAAGCCCCCTTGGTATTGATCATATTGCTCTTCTAAATCTGTATAAAGACTCATCCCACCCAGGGAGTTCCCCATAGCGTGCATATATTCGCAAGAAATGTATGGTTTAGCTGGCTTCGTATCTAGGTAAGCAGCGATTTCTGCTGGTTTTGCATACATCCGACTTTCCATATCAGAAATTTGTTCAAAATCGCGATTCCAAAAGACCCCTTCATAGTGAACAATTCGACTAGCATCCACTTGGTGGAAAAATTCTGTCATAGCCAAAATATCTTCACCGGCATAGGACTCATTCCCACAAGACCAGATTAAAATAGCAGGGTGATTTTTATCCCTTTGATACATACTATTAGCCCGATCCAAGACATTAGCCTTCCATTCTGGAAAACTCCCTGGCACATTCCAGGAAGGTTCCACCTGACCAAGTTTTTGCCAGGAACCATGACTTTCCAAATTAGTTTCATCAATCATATACAAACCATACTCATCACATAGTTCATACCAGCGACTTTGGTTCGGATAGTGAGACGTCCGTACAGCGTTAATGTTGTGTTGCTTCATGAATTTGATATCCCACAACATTTCCTTTTCGCTAATTGCTCGCCCCTTGTAGGGGTCAAATTCATGACGATTAATCCCTTTGAAAATAATTCGCTTACCATTTAATTTCATCAGCCCATCGCTTAATTCAAAGTGACGGAACCCTACCTTTTGACTAACAATTTCAACAACTTGGTTAGCCCTCATTAAACGAATTTCCAAAGTATAGAGATAAGGTGCTTCGGCACTCCAAGCCGAAACTCCCTTAATTTTGTCACCTAAAGTCACTACTTCACCGGCCACGGTGGTTTCTGACCAAATAACCTTACTCTTGGAGTCTAATAATTGGGCTACCACTTTTAAATCTGTTAAATTCCCCACCAAGGTAGCTTCAACATCTAATAAACCGTCCTTGAAATCTGCACTCAAATCTTGACCAACTTTCAAATCATTGACATGAGCCTCAGGTAAAGCAGTAAGATAAACATCTCGAAAAATTCCAGAGAAACGCCAAAAATCTTGATCTTCAATCCAAGACGCAGAAGAATGTTTGTAAACTTCTACCGCAATGATATTTTGCCCAGCATGTAAAACTTGGCTCACATCAAATTCGCTAGGTGTAAAGGCATCTTCGCCATAACCTACAAATTGCCCATTTACCCAAACATAAAAGGCTGTTTCGACTCCCTGAAAGGAAAGGTGGATGGTCTTACCCACCAAAGCTTCATCCAAGTCGAAAGTCTTGCGATAAGACCCCACCGGGTTAGCTTGCATGTTAACCATTGGAGGTCGTAATTCATCTTGACCATCCCAGGGGTAAGCTGTATTAGTATAGTGCATTTGGTCAAAGCCTTGCGTTTGCCAGTGACCGGGAACTTGAATACTGTCAAAAGCACTGGTATCAAAGTCAATTTGATAAAAATCTTTAGGTCGTAAATTGGCATTTTTAGAATATTGAAAACGCCAGGTCCCATTTAAAGATTGCTTAAGATCATTTTGACCTTGTTGATATTGTGACTCATTGCGATAGTATTTGTGATCAGAGTGAGCTGGCAGGCGGTTCACTCCAAAAACTTCCGGGTCTTGCAACCAAGCTAAATTTGCTCTTGTCTCCATATTTTTTACCTCTTAATCAATTGCTTTAAAGTGATACATCTTAGCGGTATAGTCTTCGTGAACTACCGGGTCATAAAATCCGAGATTCATCAATTCATCCCCACCGTAAATTACCTTAGTTTCTTGGTCTTGATAGTATTTATCTGGGTCCAAACCAGCTAACTTAGTTTTGGTCAAATATGGTTGAGCATAGGCCAAGACTTGCGCAGTTACAAGCACCGCTTCTTTTTTATCAGCAGAAACAAAGTTCCAAGCCGTTTGGTTACCTTCACTTGGTGATTTCAAGCGGTAGAAGTCCCCAAATTGCACCAACGAACGAATCGCTTGATATTGCTTAACTTGAACCTTGACTTGATCTTTATCAGCTTGACTCATCTTGGTCAAATCTAATTCATAACCGAAAACCCCACTCATCGCAATCGCTCCCCGAGTATCAAATGGCGTCTTACGCCCGGTTTGGTGATTTGGAATAGCGGAGACATGAGCTGTAGTCATAGAAACTGGGTAAACTAAGCTCGTACCATATTGAATAGTTTGACGAGCAATCGCGTCTGTGTTATCACTGGCCCAAATTTGTGGCATATAGTAAGCCCAACCAGCGTCAAAGCGACCACCACCACCAGAACAACCTTCAAATAAGATATTTGGAAATTCAGCAGTTAAGTCTTCCATTAATTTGTAAACTCCTAAGATATAGCGGTGATAAACTTGACCTTGTTGATCACTTGGTAAATCACTGGCAAAAACGTCAGACATATTCCGATTCATATCCCATTTAATGTAGTCAACCTTAGCTTCTTTAAAAACCTTGACTAATTGATCATAGATATTTTGCCGTACTTCTTCTCGTCCCATATCTAAGAGATATTGGTTTCGGGAAGGGCTAGGCGCGCGACCTGGAACTTGCATAAGGTAGTCAGGATGTTGCTGGTATAAGTCCGAATCAAAAGAAACCATTTCTGGTTCAACCCATAAACCAAATTTCAAACCTTGAGCATGAACATAATCAGCGAAGTGGCCGATGCCTTGCGGAAATTTCTTTTGGTAAACTTTCCAATCGCCGAGACTCGAATTATCATCGTCGCGGTGACCAAACCAGCCATCATCCAAAACAAACATTTCAATGCCCATATCCTTGGCTTCGTCCACAATTGGTTTTAATTTTTCTTCGTCGTAATCGAAGTAAGTTGCTTCCCAATTATTAACTAAAATTGGCCGTTCTTCATTTTTGAACTTGGAACGTACCAAATTATTATGAATAGTCTTGTGGAAAGCTTGACTCATTTGGTTCAGCCCGGTATCAGAGTAAGCTAGCAAAATTTCTGGTGCTTGGAAACTTTCGCCAGCCACTAGCTTCCAGGAAAAATTAAAGTCATTAATTCCGGCTACAAGTCGGACTTGCGCTAATTGGTCTTTTTCCACTTCAAAATTATGATTCCCCGAGTAAACCAAAGCAAAACCGTACGCTTCTCCTTGGAATTCATCAGTCTTTTTGTCCACCAAAGCAATGAAAGGATTCATGTGGTGGCTCGAGGACCCCCGTAAACTAGCAAAACTTTGCTTACCAAAGTTAACCGCCCCTCTTTCTAAATGACGCTCATTAGCGTGAGCTCCTGGCAGACAGATTACATCGAAATCTTTGTCAACAAAATCCATTTCCAAGGAAGCTAATTTTTCAACGTAAATAGTTTGATCACTTTCATTACGTAACTTACTGGAGCGCGCAATTACAGCTTGATTGGCAAAAATTGTATAAAGTAAATCAACTTCAATTCCGGTAACTTCATCAGCTAAAGTGATAGTTAAAGTTTGCGCTTCATTGTCATTTTGAACAAAAGTAGCTGGGAGACCAGGGAGACTTGGTTTACCAGCGCTAATTTGGTAACTCTTATAGCGTAAGGCTAAGGCATTGGCCCCATTTTCTTGCCGTACAAGCCGCGGGGGTACGATAGTCCATTTCTCCGGCAGAACTGAACTCCCGTGGTAAAGTATCAGGAGAGTAAGTCCGGTCAAAGGTCCCCGGTAAATTTCCGGAAAAGCCGCGATCAACACGGGGATAGCGCATCTGACCATGATAATCCTTGACTTTTTTTCCGAAATAAAGGTGACTCAAAAGCCCTCCTTCTTCGACAGAAATTAAATAAGAAATTTTTGAGTTATGCAGGTGGAAAATACCTTGGGTTTCATTAAATTCGATTAATGTCATAAGTACACGCTCCTTTTTGAAAACGTTTTATTTACATCTCTGATTTTACTTTAATTTACTGAAAAATTCAACTATATTTACTAAATAAAGATTTTTTGGCTATTATGTGCTAAACTAGAGTAAATTATTCTAAATTGAAAGGGGTATACTATGACCACTATCAAAGATATCGCTGAAAAATCAGGGGTTTCAGCTGCCACGGTTTCACGTGTTCTAAATAATGATGAATCCATGGCCGTCAGCGACACAACACGCCAAAAAATTCTTACCGTGGCTCAAGAACTCGACTACACTAAAAAAAAGCGCAATACCAAAGCTAAAATCACAACTCAAACGATTGGAATTGTGCAGTGGTATAGTCAAAGAGAAGAGCTAGATGATCTTTACTACTACTCTATTCGCTTAGGCATTGAGAAACGAGCACAAGAATTAGGCTTCCAAATTGTACGTCATTTTAATGATCAAAGCTTCGATGATCTTAAAGGCGTAGATGGATTGATTGCGATTGGGAAATTTTCTCAGCCACAAATCAAGCAATTAGGAAAAATTACCCCTAAAATTGTCTTCGTCGATAGTAACACTCTAAGTGCAGGCTACAGTTGTGTTTGTCCAGATTTTGGTACGTCAGTTAGAGGAGTCCTGGACTATTTCATCCAAAATAATCATCACCACATCGGTATGTTAGCCGGTGAGGAAACCACCGCTGATCACCATACCAGTTTGATTGACCCACGTTTCCGAACCTTCAAAAATCACTTAGAAGACCTTAATTTATATAATCCCCGTTATGTTTACGTCGGCAAATTTACCACTGATTCCGGCTACCAACTTATGAAGCAAGCTATCAAAGAATTAGGTGAGCAACTCCCCCACGCCTTCTTCATTGCTAATGATCCGCTGGCAATTGGCGCTTTAAAAGCTCTTCAAGAAGCCGATATTGCAGTACCAGAAAGAGTCAAATTGGTTTCTTTTAACGATACAGTAATTGCCAAAAATGTCTTCCCACCATTATCTTCCGTAAAAGTTTACACGGAAGACATGGGGATAACGGCCGTAGACTTACTCAACTATCAACATGATATTCTCGTCTCATTCAACTCGGAACTAAATTAAATATTCGCGAAAGTAGTCGCAACTAGCCTTAAAAGGCCTGTCCTTAAACTTAGGACAGGCCTTTTATATTGTCTTAGAATTCTGGAAACCAGAGTTTAATCTCTCTTTGGGCGCTAGCCACACTGTCAGAAGTATGGACGACATTACGCATGATACCATCATCCCACTCGTGACCATAATCTCCCCGAATCGTTCCAAAATCAGCTTCATTTGGATTTGTTTTACCTGCTAGACGGTGCATCCAGTCAATAACTTGAGGACTTTCCACTACCATAGCTACAATCGGACCACTTTCCATGTAGTCCACAATTTCAGGGAAGAATGGCTTATCCACTAAATCAGGATAGTGTTGTCGTAACAAAGCATCGTCAGCCTTAACCATCTTCATAGCTACAATTCGTAGCCCCTTTTCTTCAATCCGTTTAATGATGTCACCAATGTGATGTTCCATCACACCATCTGGCTTAATCAAAACTAAAGTTTGTTCGGCCATATTACCGCCCCTTTCTTCGCTTTCATTTTACCACGACCTATAGAAAAAATCGCCCTTTTACTAGGACGATTTTTCTAGCTTATTTTTCTCTCGGATTTAAACGTAAGACATCTTGATGAGCTTCCACCATCGTGCCTGCAGCCACGCTTAAGTCAATATTTTCAAAGTTTTCGGAATTAGTTACCGTTACAATAACTGTATCATCAAGACCGGCCTTTTTAATCGTTGGATCCCAGAATTCAATCAACTCAGTCCCACGTGTAACCTTTTGGCCTTCAGTAACGTAGGAAACAAAACCTGTTCCCTTCAAGGCTACCGTCCCGATCCCGATGTGAATCAAGAGTACCACCCCGTCGTCAGAAACTAAACCAACAGCATGACGAGTGGTGAAAACTTGCCGCACAGTAGCATCAAACGGTGCGTACACACGACCATCACTAGGCTTAATTGCAAAGCCTTGGCCTAAAGTACCAGTCGCAAAGGCTGGATCACTAACTTGGTCTAAGCTCATCAATTTTCCGGCAATTGGTGATTCCACGTGAATTTCAGAAGCCAGTTGGTCGACACTGGTTTCAGCGTCAGCCACATAATCTTTACCCCAAGTCTTTTCAAGTTCTTCCACGATTTGGGCGTGAACTTCTTCCGTTAAGGTAATCTTCTTCCAGAAAGTAAACATTCCAATTACGATAAAGACGGCTGGAATGGCGAACATCATGATTTTAAAAGTTGTAACTTGGCTAGCGGTAATAGTTGCAGCCGTAGCGCCAGTGGTCATCCCGGCTAAAACAGCCACTTGACCAACAACCCCGTTAGAAACAGCCCCACCGAACTTATCGACTAAAGGACGCACAGATAAGGCTAAAGATTCATCCCGGTGACCTAACTTCCATTGCCCGTATTCCACAGAGTCCGTGATAATCATCAACACAATCAAAAAGACAACCGGTTGTGGAATATAGAACATTTCAGCAGCAATTAAAACTAAGGCTAAATTGCTACCAGCAACAGAGAATAAAGCAATCCCGGCTAACATTAAAGTTAAGCACCACATGAAGAGTGGCTTACGATTTAACTTGTTAGCTAAAACAGGAAAGGCAAAGACAGAAACGACCCCAACAAACATGTTGATTGTTTGTAAAATGGTAAAGCCTTTAGCGTAACCCATGATGTATTGGAAGTAGTAAAGTTCCAAGGCGTTAACCAAGTTAATCCCTACTCCATAGAAGAGGTAAGCAATAGCCACCCACATCAATTGGTCATTTTTAACTAACATCTTTAAAACGGCAGAAACCCCAGCCGTATCTTCCTTATTTTCACGTAAGTCATTTTCAACTTCGCGTGTCCCAAACCCAACGGCTAAAGCTGAGATGAAGGCCACAGCAGCGACGATGAAACCAAACCAGAACCAACCACGGTCGTCCCCAGTTCCCCCATTAGATTGTAAGGAGAAGAAGAGTACTAATGGCATCACAACCACCCCAACTAAGGAACCACCAATGGCAGAACCCACCCGGGCAAAAGTGGCAGTCTTTTCACGTTCCCGCGAGTCAAATGACAAGGCTGGAAGCATAGACCAGAAACCAACATCCTTAAAGGAGTAGAAAATGTCCATCGTAATGTATAAGAAAGCAAAAATTACTAAGTATAGGTATGGGTGAGTCTTAGTTAAGCCTCCCATATTAGAGAAGAGAACTAACATCGTAATGGATGAAATCGTCCCCCCAACTACAACCCATGGTCGGAAGTGCCCCCAGCGAGTCTTGGTCCGGTCGATAGCGTTTCCAATAAAGGGGTCAATTAATAATTCCAAAATCCGCAAAGCCATGATAATGATGGTAACCGCAGAAACTAAGCGGTTATTCAAGGCCTTGTCTCCAGTATCGAATAAGTGCGAAGTAATAAAGTTAATCAGGTAAGTTGATAGAGCGGCGTAGAAAACGTCATTCCCAAAAGCCCCAAAGGTATATGCTAGTCTAGAGGTCCATCCTCCAGATTGAGCAGATTGCTTATTTGTCATAGCGTTAGCTCCTTTACTAAATTTGTTTACGTGATAATAGTAAACGATTTCATAAACTTTTGCAACCCTTTTCAGTTAATTTTACTAAATTTTCCTAAAAACAAAAAGCCTCGGATTACTCCGAGGCGACGATTACTCATTATTAACTTGACTTTGGGCTACACTAGCTGTTGTTTCCGAATTTTCAGCTGCCGTACTAACACTAGATACCTTAGCTTGTAAGCTACTTAACTTGGTATTTACGTCAGAAACTGCACTATTTGCTTTAGAAATTTCACTTTTTTGACTTTCAATAGTTGCTTGCTTCTTATCCAGAGTACCAACTGTTTTTAACAATGCACTCGCAGTATCCTTTACTTCTTTTGATGCATCATAAGCAGTAACTAGACTATTCAACTCTCCTCTATCCTCAGAGCTTAACGTGCCATTCTTGCTTACATTTTCAGCAATAACCTGTAATTTTCTCAAATACTGTCTATCATTATTAATTTGTTGTAATGCTTTAGCAATTTCCTGAAGTGAACTATCTACTCTTCCGTTACTATTATTAGCTAATTGAGATAATTGAGCTAATTGAGTTGCATCTATTTGACCACCATTTTGCATTTCATGAGCTACTGTTTCTAATTCCTTTAACTCATAAAACATAATAACCATTTTAGCAGCTCTTTGAATTGAACTGTCAACCTGACCATTCGTATTGTCAGCTAAGGCCTCTAAACGGCTGATGTCAATTGATTTACTAGCTTGAATTTCATTACTAATATTTTCTAGTTCCTTTAATTGACCAAACATGGTAACTTTTTTAGCAAATTCTTGAATAGAAGAATCAACATTACCTGTACGATTATAAACTAAGTCCGTTAATTCTCCGCCATCTTTAGCATCATCATAGTTGCCATTACTAATTTTAGTAACTATCATTGATAATTTACGCATTTGTAAAGTTTGATTCGCTACTTGTTTGACAGTAACATCATCGGACTTTGTCAATTCTTCCAAAATTTTAACATCATTCTTGTCTAATACTTTTTCCAAGGTATTATTTTGCTTTAATAATTGAAGCAACTTCCGTGCAATATTTCTCACGCGATTATCTTCAGAATTTCCAGCTAATTCCGTTAGTCTTTGCGTATTCAAATTAGACATGTCTAAACGAGTTAATGTTTCAGATAGGGCTTGGAATTCTGTCTTAGATTGTGTCAATTCCGCTTGTTTTCTTGCTAACTTAACAATAATATTATCCAGCTGTTCATCTATCGACTTTAAGTTTTGGTTAATCTGGCTCATATTTGCTTCCTTTTTATCAAAAATGCCCCAAAGTTCCTCGGCTAAAGAACTTTTACTACCCAAAAATAACACTAATACTATCCCTAAAAATACTAATAAAATAAAATTTATTTTACGCTTACTCATTATTTACTCCTAAAACAAGACTATACCTTATAAATTGTCAATTTAAATCCTATTGCTAGGGGGAGTTGTATAAACATCTAATTCTATATAACATCTATAAATCACAAAAAATATTATACAGCATTATATGTATATTTCAATTTACAAAACTTTAACATTTTTCATTTATATATTTATGTAAAAATATAAAGGCGAGCGCTTTAAATAGCGCTAGTACTTATTCCACTGCCCATATTACATAATTATTACAAAAATTGCGTTAAAAGTTTGCTTTAGCATAAACCTTGCTATACTATAATAAAATTAAGAGGTGATTTTATGGCTAGTATTCTCGATTATATAAAAAATACCCCCCAAACTTTTAATCAAAAGCCACTCAATCCCATTGATGCATTGATTTTATGTCAAGCAACTTATCTCGACCTCACGGTTGCCCCAAATTTTGAACAAGTTGCTAAACTTATCAAAAATGGAAAGCAGTCACTTAATAAAAAAGAGTATGTAGATTTTCTCTTGGCTTTAGGAAAGAGCCCTCGCTTCTGTAAAGTATCTTGGTGCGCCTTACAGCAAGATTTTAATCCAGACGAAGAAATTCAATTCAAGGCTCTTATCTTTAGAATAAGTACTGATACTTACTTTATTGCTTATCAAGGAACCACTCCTACTTTTACAGGTTGGAAAGAAAGTCTTAACCTCTCTTTTAAAATTGAAATTCCTTCCCAAATCAGCGCTCTTAAATATTTTCAAAAAATTATCCACGCTTATCCTGGACATTATTACCTTGGAGGGCACTCTAAAGGAGGAAATTTAGCTTTTTACACTGCCTTAAATGCTCCCGCCTTCCATCAAGGCTAATTATTGAAATTTACAATTTTGATGGTCCCGGCTTCTTGCAACTATCTCAAAAGGAACAACGGGCTCACCAACGACTTAAAAACCAACTGCATAAATATATTCCACAAGATAGCTTGTTCGGAATTATGCTTGAAAATGATACCAGTGAATTTACTGTCGTTAAATCTAGTGCTATTGGTGTTTTTCAACATAATCTCTTAACCTGGAAAGTTACGGGAACTAATTTTCAGACCAATCCTCAAACTAGCTCACTATCACAGTTAAGCCAAGAAACATTACAAGAATTCGTAAAACATAGTGATCCTAAACTACGCGCCAAAGCGCTCAACTTACTTTACCAAATTACTAAGCAAAAAGAGCAAAACCAAGTATTATCTCCCCAAAATATTTTGCTTTTTATCGCAGCTGTTCTGGCAAGCAATCGGCAAGAACGACAAGTATGGGAACAATATTTACAAGAACTCTATACTGCATATAAAACCGTTATAACGAAAAGAAAGCAACACTAAAAACCGTTAGAAATTCTTTTAAAAAGAGTAATTTCTAACGGTTTAAGTTTTTGCTAATATTTAGAGCTATTACTTCCCAAAATGTTGAGTGTCTCATCGTCAACTACCCCCGAACAAGTTCGGGGGCTTGTAACTCACGACACTTGCGTGTCAGTAGTTCAAACGGTTAGGCAAGCCTAATCTCCTACATTGATGTGGCTACGTTTGGGTGGTTGACAACACCCTTTATTACCAACATATCAGTCAGTAACGTTATTTAATTCAAATTTTA
>NZ_BAMI01000048.1 GCF_000615765.1 Ligilactobacillus equi DSM 15833 = JCM 10991
ATTCAAATTTAACTTTGAATATGGATAAAACTCGGATACAATTATCCATAATGTGCGTGGTGCTAGTTAAGTATCATTGACATAATCAGTGATACTAGGGTATTTCTGTTTTTTTATTAAGCAAAAGGTACCCTTAAACTTCGCTATATTCCTATTAGTTTATAGCCAAGTATGTGCCAGAAATTAGGTTGTATCTTTAATAAATATTGATATAGCAACGTTTTTTCTTAAATCAACTAGCACCACGCAAATAATGTCGTATCTAACTTAGAAAAACAACATCTAGTACTATTTCTGTACGAAAGAACAGTTGCGATAATTTTATAAGCAATCACTCTTAATGGTTTCGCTTTTTCACAATTTCAGCCATACAATCATATGTTAACACTATTTGAGTTGGATAAAATGGAGAATTATCACCTCTTATAAATCAGTATTAGCTGAGCTTAATGTACGTATGTACCCCACCTCATTAGAAATACCATAGAGTACAATCAAAAATATTGTAACTATCGATATCCATTTTACAAACTTAAAACATTCTGAAGGTTGATAAACTATTTTGATTTCGTTTGTTCCCTTTTTTAAAATTCTAATGCCAATTGTAGATCTTTTTGTTTTGTAATATGTTATCTTTTCCCCATTAGCTTCTACACTATAATTACCATAGTTAAAAAAAGGAAGATCAACATCTACACCCGATTTATTCGTGTTCAACATATATTCAATCCCGTTAGGTATGCTTTTATACTTTAATTTTGTACTCTTATTACCTACATATGCAATGTGATTACGTAAATCTTCTTGAATTTTAGCGTTACCGATATCCACTTTTGGCCAATAGTCACTAGATCCAACTCCAACATTATAGCCTGTCACAAAATATTTAAATCCCTTAGTAGAAGTAAGTTGATAGTCGCTAAACGGTGCTACTCTTTTTGAGGTTGGATTATAGTCTATAATAGTTTGGTTTTTTCTCGTATTAAGTAAAGTATACACTGAACTTAAGCTTAGAAATATAACCCCTGAACAAACTACAAAATACTTTAAAACTCTTCGACTTTTACCAACTAATATTTCAAATGTATCCACAGATGACACGGCTAAGAAAAAATTAGATATCATCAAAATACGTCCTGGCCATTGAATAGCTTTTATAGGTGTATTATTCAGAAAATTCCATGCAACATCAAATAACGTAGTTGTCGCACAAAAAGAAAAAATACCTAAAATAATTATCACTTTATTCATCTTCGACTGTTTTTTCCAAACACCTATCCCCATAATCGTTACTACTACAATCAAAGGGCCCAAGGAATCACCAGAATTTAATGCATTCATAATTGAATCACCAAATTTTATCCCAGCTGTTGATATATCTACTTCTTTAGTCGTTGATATATCATATCCATACGCAGATAATAATGTTACCCAGTAAAATAATGTTGCTAAAAAACTTGACATTATCGCATATACTAAGTATTTAATATTCTTAATAGTTCGCTGCCAATCACTAATAGTTATTAGTACTAATACAAAAAAAATGACAATAGAATAAATCATGACACTCAAGATATGAGTATAAATAACACCTATCATCCCTAACGATAAAAAATACCATTCTTTTTTGTCGTTATAGAAAATGCTATATAATCCATAAAATATTAATGGCAAGAAAGAACATGCAATCACTTGTCCTAAACCAAAAGTTTTAAACCACCAATTAAAAGTATACTCTGAAAAAATATATAAAAATGCAAAAATGAGACTCTTCTTCCTAGAACCCCAAAATTTTATGCCCATCATATAGGAAATAATCATCGAAATCCACATAAAGAATAATATTCCCATATAAACAGCCTCAATAGGATTTTTAAATATAATCATACATATAGCCATTGGATATAATGGTAAGAAACCATAAACCATATTAACAAATGTACCCAATTGATTAAAGCTGTACGTACTTATGTACGAAAAAGCATTTCCATTTTGAATATTTTTATATAAATCATAAATTCTATTTAAATGAAATGACATATCTACACCAGCATGAAGTGTTCCGCTGTGAATAAACGGTAGCATTACTATACTACAAGAAATAAGAAAAATAAAAATTGCAGTAACATCTTTTTTTAAATTACTTTTCAACATATAATCTTCTCCCAAATTCAAAATAAAACACATACACAGTTAATATGATTAACAAAAGCATTAATAAAAACCATCAAGCAAAAATAATAACACGAGGTGTAATATACCTAATTTTAATATTTTTAACTTTTTTCAACTAGGCAAACTGTAAAATTAAGTTAGCCACCTAGTAAAATAAAAAAATGCCATAAGCATTTGCCGTGTTATCATAAAATAACCAAATAAAACAAATGAAAGGCACGGTAAAGTACTTATGACATTGGTTAATGATAACACACAAATTGTAATTAATCACCCTCAAAAAGGAACTCATTTAACGATTCAAGAGCGTGGACAAATTCAAGCCTACAAAGAAATTGATAGTCGTTCTGAAATTGGGCACTTTGAAATTGATACTGTCGTTGGCAAGAAAGACTCTATGGACAACGTTTTAATAGTCTTAACTTACCGTTTATCTCGCTATACTATGATTTTTCGTATCAAAGATAAGAGTTCTGAATCCGTTAATAAGAAACTCGAAGAGTTGAAGTTTAGTATGGGTGAGAAAACATTCTATCAGACTTTCAAGTCTTTAACCTCAGATAACGGACTAGAATTTTCACGTCTTCAAGAAGTTCACAGTAACACTTATTATGCGACTCCATACACTCCAAGTGAACGTGGTTCAAATGAGAATGTAATTCATATGATTAGACGATTCATCCATAAAAGTACTGCAATTTTATCATATACTGATGATTATATTCAATTCGTAGAAGATGCAGTCAATGACTACCCACGAAAGCTTTTAGGTGGTTACTATACCGAATCTGTTTACTTATACAATGAAGTACTTTCACTTACTTCTTTGAATCAAGAAGTACCTTTTTGAGATAAAGTGGCTAACTTATATTTGCACTTTGAGCTTTTTTCAACTACTACCTTGGCTAAAGAGTTCTTAGATACATATAATTTTATCTTTTTACCATTTACATAAGCTACTAACTTATAGATGAACAATCGCAATATTTTTCCTTTGCCACCACTTTTTTGAAATATGCTATAATCAGGTATACCATAATAAATTATATCTTAAAGAGGTTATACAAACAATGAACAAAAAACTCTCTATCATTGTACCATGTTATTTTGAAGAAGAGTCCATCCCTCTTTTTTATACAGCTGTCGAAAATATACGTCCACAATTGCCTAATATCGAACTTGAGTACTGGTTTATCAATGACGGTTCAACTGATGGTACACTTAATGAAATCAAAAAATTTAACAAACTTAATCCAGAACATGTTCACTACGCCTCATTTTCTCGAAACTTTGGTAAAGAAGCAGCACTTTATTGTGGTTTACAGAATGCCACCGGAGACTATGTGACTGTCATGGATGTTGACTTACAAGATCCACCCGATATGTTACCTGAAATGTTTAAATACATTAACGAGGGATACGATTGCGTAGGTACCCGTCGAACCACCCGGCAAGGAGAACCACCTATTCGTTCGTTCTTTGCACGTATGTTTTATAAACTAATTAATCGTATCTCAGATACCGAGATGGTCGATGGTGCTCGTGATTTCCGGCTTATGACGCGCCAAATGGTTGACGCTATCCTTGAAATGTCAGAGTATAATCGTTTTTCTAAAGGTATCTTTTCTTGGGTTGGTTTTAAAACCAAGTACCTTGAATATCAGAACCGTGAACGTGTTGCCGGTAATACTAGCTGGAATTTTTGGAAACTATTTACCTATTCTATTGATGGAATCGTAAACTTCTCCCAATTTCCACTAGACTTAGCTGCTTTTTTTGGCTTCTTTTCTGCATCAATTTCCGGTTTAGCAATTATCTTTATCATTATTCGCTACTTAATTCATGGTGGTGATCCTACAACAGGATGGACATCTACAATTTGTATTTTCCTATTTATTGGAGGAATCCAATTGATGTTTCTTGGAATTATTGGCAAATATATTGGTAAGATTTTTACCGAAGTAAAAAATCGACCTATCTACATTATCAAAGAGAAAAAGTGAACTATACATACAAAAAGAGCCAGCATAACTGACTCTTTTGTACTATATTCTAAAAATTTTCGACCAGGAGTCTGTACGATTACCTTCACCATTAATTAAATCATTGGAATAACGTAAGACCACTTGAAGATTATGACCTTTTAACTTAGCAATATTAATCTTATCAAACATTACGTTTGAAAAGCCACTATTTTCAGCGTTATATGCTCCTGGATAAGCTCGTTTTACATCCGGACGTTTCGTCGACTTGTATGTTACACGCTGAACTTCTTGATTAGTACTTGCATCGTACAAAATAGCCCATGCATACGGTTGATTGATTGACTGATCTGCAATGTGCCAACCACTCACAGATAAGCCATCATTACTAATCTTAACTTGATCTAAATTGGAAGCATTTTGCGTCCCATACACAGTATATGCACCTGTCCAAGCATCAATTCTACTTCCTTCACCACCTGTAGCGTCACTTGAATATCGCAATACAAATTGTAATCTATCTCCAGCACTATAATTACTCAATTTAGCTAAATCAAAGTAAACATCAAAACCATTTTTGCCATCTGTATAAATTTTTTTAGCACTTACCACGTCTGGACGAGCAACTAAAGTCGAAGTAGCACTATCGCTTGAATCACCAACTTTAATTCGCGTTAATTCACTACCCTTAGTTTGATCGAATAAAATTACATAGGCATATTTCTGATTGACAGATGTGTCAGCTACATGCCAACCCGTAACATGCAACTTACTTCCCGTCTTACCAACACTATCAATGTAGTATTCTTCATTTTTGTAACTGTACTTTCCAGACCATACATCTGTTTTATTGCCTTCACCATTCTCTTTGCTAGCATAACGTAAAACATATTGCAATTGATGTCCAGCTACATATTTCTTAATTTGACTTAAATCAAATTCTACCGCAAAGCCACTCTTAACAGCATCGTATACTCTTGGATAAGCATTTTGAACATCTTTTCTTTCAACTGCTTGGATTCGTTTACGAGCTAATTCACGACCCGCACTTGCATCATACAATACCACATAGCGATATGGTTTCACTGCAGATGCATCAGCTGCATGCCATCCACTAATCTTCAGCTTACTTCCTTGAATGTATGCAGCATCTACAACACCTACATTTGCATTAAATACGTATGGATCAGACCACCAGTCAGTATATACGCCTTCCCCATTTTTTTGATCAGAATAGCGTAAAACAAACTTCAACTGGTGCCCCGCAAAATCTTTACCTGCTAAAGAAAACGCTACATTAAAACGACTTTGTTCAACACCATAGATTGTTGGATATACTCGAGCAACGTCGTTACTTGAATCAGGAACATAAGCAACTCTCCCTAATTCGCTATTAGCAGTTGTATCATACAAAATAACATATGCATTTTTTTGGAAGTAGGACATATCTGCTGCATGCCAACCCCTAACTACTAAGTCAGTACCACTCATTCTAATGTCATCAATATTAGCACGATTTTCCAAAAATTGACTGTTATTGAGGGAAACATACTGCAACGGTAAATTGATAATATGCACTTGCCCTAGGGAATCCACGGCAACACCTAAATAGTTAGGTTGAAGACCATACTTTTTCGGATCTTCTGTTCCATATAAAAGAGAGTTGCTATGACTATCATTTGTAGCCATAACACTTGCTCCCCCATTTTGTAGAGTATCATCGTTATAAAGCATGGTAATAATCACATCAAAAACTGCCTTTTTCAATTGATACATTGTCGTTTGGTAAGAACCAGTTTTTCTTGCAGCGTAATTATTTATTGATGATGAACCATAATTTTCTTGATAACCACCTATTCCATAGGATAAATATGCCCTAGTTAGTGCATTATAATCATGATTATTGTTGGTAATAATACTAAAATTATCTTTATTATATTCTCCAGCAACTCTACGTGCTAAATCAACTGATTTAGGTACTACATTAAACTTCCACGCGTCATTTGAAACACCATTTTTTGACCACACAGATTGTCGCACTGGATTTAATAAATCTGCTGCAAAATTAGTTAGCTCCATAGATTCATCAAGCGTCAAATGCCCATAATCAGAGACAACTTGCACCTTATCATCCTTAGCTGATGGTGAATTTTTTACTGCATCCATGTTATCATAGGAATAAATTTTCCCTTTCACATAAGCAGCTTTATTATTTTCGTCGTATGTTAGATAATTCCCCGGAATTTCAGCTACTCCAACTTTATCTGGTGTTTCAGTTGATGGTACAGTAGCAACTGTAGATTCTGAATCTACAACTATAGCATTTACATTTTCTTGTGGAGTAGCACTCGGATTGTTAGTTACCGTAGATGTCACTGATGTTTCTTCAGGATTACTATCCGCTACTGTATCTGTTTTATCAGTTACCGTAGGCGTAACATCCTTCGATACACTTGGTGTAGCCGTAACCTCTACTTGTGGTTCATTAGTAGGTAAATCTGTATTTACTCCATCTGCAGAAGCATTATTAACTCCCAATAAAACTGTACCTGTTGCCACCACTAAGGTTCCAGTAATTATTTTTTTAGGTTTCTTCATAGTTTCCTCCTCCCATTGGATTGCAATATTTTTAAAATACTATCTCTAAATTTTAAACATTCGTGACCAATAATCAGTCCGTAAACCTTCCCCATTTCGTTGATTAGAATAACGAACAACTACTTGAAGATTATGACCAGCTAAAGTTTTTAAGTTCACATTCTTAAATGTAACGTTAAAACCACTATTAACAGCATTATAGATATTAGGATAGACACGAACAACATCTGGTCTTTGAGTTGGAACATAAGCTTGCCGTGTTATTTCCCGTCCGGTAGTTGCGTCATATA
The DNA here is from genome assembly GCF_000615765.1 of Ligilactobacillus equi DSM 15833 = JCM 10991. Taxonomy (GTDB): domain Bacteria; phylum Bacillota; class Bacilli; order Lactobacillales; family Lactobacillaceae; genus Ligilactobacillus; species Ligilactobacillus equi. The sequence goes on from NZ_BAMI01000048.1 coordinate 7,046, forward strand.
AAATAATGAAGGCGTTCTTCTGATTTATGCTAGCATCGGCTGCATGCCAACCGGTAACTGTTAAACTGTTCTTTTGATAATTAGCTTTTACAGTATCTAAATGACCTGCATTAGCAGTAAATTTGTAGACATCTGACCATACATCTGTTCGATGACCTTCTCCATCGGCAGCATCAGAATAACGTGATACAATCTGATATTCATGACCAGCTACAAAGTTTAACTTAGTTAAGTCAAATTCAACATCAAATCCAGATTTGTCAGCATTATAGTAGTTCTTAAGTCTCTGCACATCAGAACGCATTACTAGTTTAGACGTAGCAACATCGTTTCTATCACCAACTTTAATTCGCGCAATTTCTCGGCCAGCAGTTTTATCATAGAGAATAATGTACGGATTAGTTTGATTTCTAGATGCATCAGCTGCATGCCAACCTATGACGTGAAGTTTAGTTCCTTCAAGCTTAGCAGTATCAATAACAGCTTCATTACCATTAAAGTTATATTTACCAGACCAAATATCAATCCTGTCGCCTTCACCGTCACTATTTGTAGCATAACGCATCACTACCTGTAAATTATGACCGGCTACAAAGTTAAGTTTACTTAGGTCAAAACTTACTGAAAAACCACTATTAACTGCATTGTACAAGTTAGGATAAGCCCTTTTTACGTCATCTCTGCGAATCGCAGTAACTTTTTGACGACCGATTTCTTTACCGGCAGTAGCATCATATAAGATAACGTAGTTATATGGATGACTCACGGCATCTGTAGCAGCATGCCAACCAGAAATTTTTAATTTAGTACCATCAATATAAGCAGAATCAACAACTCCTAAACTTTGCTTAAGTTGGTAACCTTTAGACCAGTAATCAGTCATAGAGCCTTCACCATTTGCTTGATTAGAATAGCGAGCAATTAGTTTAATCTCCTTGTTATTAATGTCATAATTTCCCAAATTAATTGATAAATTAAAGCCACTCTTCCCCGCATTATAGACTGATGGATAGACCTTGGCTACATCAGGACGACTATTAGGATTATAAGCTATACGAGTAATTTCATGATTATTAGTTGCATCAAAAACAATCATATATGCATGTCCCTGATTTTTAGCAGCATCAGCTGCATGCCAACCACTTACTTTAAGTGTATTGCCACTAATAGACACACTATCAAATGCGCCTACGTTTTCTGAACTAACACTAATTTGCTTCAGCAAACCATTATAATCACGGCTCACATCTAAATTATAACCTGGTGCACTTGGTAAGTAAGCAGTTGAAGAAAACTGCCAAGCACCATAACCTGCATTATGATGTTGCTGCTCATAATACCCACCACGGTTAGGAGTATATGGATATTGTGCAATCCAAGTTCGAGCTCGACCAACTGTCGAAACTACCTGATCACGGTAGGCATAACTTTGGTAAGTATACACAGCATGGTTATTGTAACCTGCATTATTTAAAGTTGCCCAAAAAGTATTCAAATAAGAACCAATTCCTGGTGTGTAGGTTGAACTATCTTCCATATCAGCAAAGATTAGAGTATTACTACCAAGACCAAAACGACGTAATGCACTTACCATGTGATTAGCCTCATTTTGAGCAGCACCGGTAGAATTAAATCTTGCATAATGATAAACTGCGATATTTAAACCTGCATTACGTGCATAGGTAACTTGAGTTCCTGCGTACGGATTAGTATAACCTGTATTTTCAGTTAATTTAACAATAACTGTTGAAACCCCTAATCTCTTTAATTCATTGAAGTGCCCCTGGTTCATCCAATTTTGGTATGAAGCAACATCTACTGCATCTACTTGTGTATAGTAACTATTCCCAATTGCAAAGCGGTCAACTGAATTTGTGGCTGCTACAGCTACTTGTGGTTGTGATTGAGTACTCATCGTTACCGATGTATTAGATTGTAGCTTTTCTTGGTTATCTTCAACCATTGTCAACTCAGAATCTGTTACTTGACTATTACTTGCTTGTTCCTCACTAGTAATAGATATAGCATTAGAATCTTGCGTTACACTTTGATCTGTTTCTTCAGTATCTGATTTGTTCTCATCAATTGAATTAACAGACTGTGTTGTCTCAATATTTGTTGTACTACTTTGATTTTTTTCTTCATTCGTTATATTTTCTTGAACAGCATCACTATTTGTAGAATACGACACAGTAGCATCTTCACTAACTTGGTCAGCTGCTACATTTGTAACTCCTGTATATATCCCAGCGATTAACCCTAAAAAGGTAATGGGCGCAACAACCCAGTTTTTACCAGATTTATACATTTTAAAACGCTTTTTAACTTGGCGATTCATGTATTTCCCCTTTCAAACTATATAAAATTCTTTGCAAGTAATTTCATCATAGCCTAGCATTTCGTGGTATACAAGTCTTTACCGTAAATGTCATTTTTTTGTAAATTAATTGGATAAAATTTTGTGTAAAAGTAAGGCTGGGAAAAAGTCCTAAAAATTAAAAAGTGCCAGAAGAAATATTGCTGAGGAAAGCATTGATTTCTAGCACTTTTTATTATGGTAATTTTCTAAGTTCTAGCTAAAAAGTTAGTTTCTTCCCTCGCCTCATTAATCCTACTTCATTATAGAGTCCATGTATTCTAAACGTGATTCGATAACTTTATTATAATTTTCTACTACCTCTTTTGACAATCGATGCGTAGTATTTGAAATGTTTTTTCACAATCTATCATTATTTTGATAGTTTGGAAGTCCTATTGTTTCCACCCATTTATTTATTAGTGTAGTAATATTTTCATCCGAAAATACTGATTTTTTCAACTCTAGATAGCGCTTCTTAATCTCAGGTTCGTGATAATGATAAATCGTCGATAACAACTTGTTATTATTAGACATTGTCACCCATGTTTTTTCCTTCAACGATAAAGTTTCACCATTCCAACTATTATCCCAAGATGCATCTAAATCGTATGGCATTAAAACCCACTTGGTGTTTCCATCTTTCAAATAGTGAATATTTTTGGCAAAACCATCAATGTTATTAATCACTAAAGAAAATGTAATATAGTCTACAGCTGCCTCTGTATCTAAATACTGTGTCTCTAATCGATGATATTCATCTCCATCCGTAGCATTAGCCAAAGCAACCAATTCATTAAATGCATCTACCGTTTTTTGTGTTATATCAGCTGGCGATATTGCTTCTAAATTATTAGGGAAATCTGATAAAACTGCATTTTTCCGCAATTTAGGAGCATCTGTATAATTTTCACCCGTTATTATAATTTGCTCTTGATTCTTATTGTCCATATTATAAAGTTTATCTTGATGATAAGTTGTTAAAACATATAGACCTTGGTCATTACCATTAATTACAATTGTAATTACTTAACAAGATTCTTAAACAAAAAATGTCTCTATATAAAAGGCTGAGGATAATCGATTTACCTGCAAATTTTTTCATACTTCTATTAGAGATAAAATCTACAATAAGTTGTAATTAAGTATTATCATCATTTAATAACGGTGTTATGAAAGGATGAGACCGGAAACTCAAATAGATGTTACGAACTGCATACGGCTATCACAATTTCGACCACCTACGAAAGCGAACTATTCTTCAGTGAAACTACAAAACAAAAATTTTGTGAACAGCAAAAAAGTTGGTACAAATTACTATACCAACTTTTCGTATTATCGAATTATTAACTATTCACAACGCGAACACCAAATGATGGTGCGTAGTATGCCGTGCTTCTGATGGCAACTGGTTGACCATAAGTTGAAGCATCAATATATTTACCATTACCAAGACTAATACCTACGTGGTGAGGAGCGTTAGCAGAACCCCAGAATAAGAGGTCCCCTGGTCTTACTTCCGTAGCTGCGACTCGCGTACCATTATATTGTTGTTGGTAAGTCGTTCGTCCTAAATTGATTCCAACCTGAGCGTAAACGTATTGTGTAAATCCAGAACAGTCAAATCCTGCAGTTGTTGTACCACCCCATGCATATGGTGTCCCTATCAAACTTTTAGCTACAGAGGCCACACGTTCACGTGTTGTATCCACCTTTAAAACACCATTACTTTGGAAAGTGTAGTTGGCACCATCAATATTATGTGTACCAGTATACATCACACCGTTACCACGATCGAAGAAGTACTTGTTGTTGTTAATTGTTTGCCAACCGTGTTGCATAGCCCCATTACTTCCAGCAAAATAGTAAGTATTACCATTCGCTGATTGGAAACCAGTTTGCTTATTACCATTACTGTAGAAGTAATTTTGACCACCAATATTAGCAATACCATTGTATCTTAAACCATTGACGTAATATACATTACCATCTAAACCATTGAAGCGATCACCGTTTCTGTAGTAGAAGGTCGCACCATCCATGTTAACGTTTCCGGAGTATCCTTGCCCGACATTGTTATACAGCTTAGTTCCCCATTGATCACTTCTTTGACCTTCGCCATAAACAGCATCATTAGTAAATCGAGCTATCAATCTATATGCATGATTAGACTTCAAACTATTTGTAAACTCTACTGAAAAACCTGACGTAGCAGCATTTCTTAAGTTAGGGTAAACACCTTGCACATCATTACGGGCAAGATTATTACTTACCTTAACCCGACTGACTTCTTCATTAGCTGTTTGGTCAAATAAAATTAAATAACGTACCGGCTTGTCATAACCTTGATCAGATGCAAACCATCCTGTTGCAGTCACTTTGTTACCAGAAACCGTTAACTTATCTACTGCAAAGCCAGATTCGTTAAATTTATGTGCTCCTGACCATAAATCAGTCCGATTTCCTTCACCACCAACAGCATCATCGGATACACGCATCACTACTTGATAATTATGTCCAAGATTAAAGCCTAACTTAACCATATCAAAACTAGCACTAAAACCACTAGCTAAAGGAACATATGCATTTGCATAAGCTTTTTGAACATCCGTGCGATTTACTGCTTTAGCTTGAGCTTTGTCATCGCTTTTACCAATTTGAATTCTTTTAACTTCATGTCCTGCTGTTTGATCAAAAAGAATTAAGAACTTATTTTGTTGCTTAACTTCTTGAGGATTAAAGAACCATCCATTCACTGTTAACTTACTGTCTTGTAATTGGAAGCTATCCAAATTGTAGGCACTCGTACTTAAGTTTTTAACGCCAGACCAAAAATCTTGACGTTGACCTTCACCACTTTTGGCATCGCTAGAATAGCGAATTACCACTTGTAATTCGTGACCTAAGGCTTTAGCAATTACTGAATTAGCAAACGTTACATTAAAACCTACAGCGTCATTACTGTAAATCCCACGATAAGCATTACGTGCATCTTCACGTTTTTCAACTCTAGAAGTAATCCCGGTCTTACTTTCGCCAACCTTTACACGAGCAATTTCTTTACCAGCTGATTTATCAAATAAAATTACATACTGGTTTGGCATTTGTTTAGAGTAATCAGACACATGCCAACCCACAACATTTAAACCGTTTTTGTCAAAGCTGTAATTGTCTAAGTTAAAAGCACTTTGATTGAAAACATGCTTAGCTGACCACATGTCTGTCTTAGTACTGTTAGTATTCTTGTTAACATACCGTGAAACAACTGAGATTTGGTTCCCACCCACGTAATCAAGTTTAGATAAGTCAAAAATAATATCATATCCACTATCGGCAGCATTAGCAATATTCGAGTAGACTTTTTGTACATCTTTTCTTGACACACGCTTTGAAGTTGCTACATCAGTACTTTCACCGACCTTAACTCGTGCAAGTTCATGACCACGAGTGTTATCAAATAAGATAACATATTGGTCTTGGTTAGTTGTAGAGTAATCCGTTGCATGCCAACCGTTAACGTGTAATGTGTTCTTGTTAATGGAAAAATCATCAACATGAGCAGCATTCTTATATGGTATAACATCTTGTGACCATAAGTCTGTGTATTGGCCTTCACCATTACGTGGATTATTTGAGTAACGGGCTATCAAGCGAATGGTGTGGTTAGCTAAATTGTAACCAGATAAATCAAAGGACATATTAAAACCACTATACTTAGCATTGTAGATAGTTGGATAAGCCTTCTTAACATCATCACGTTCTACCGTGCATATTGCTGACGTGTAACTTCACGGTTAGTTGTAGCGTCGTAAACAATCATCCATGTTGATGTTTGATTGTGTGAATGGTCTGCTGCATGCCAACCAGATACTTGTAATTGGCCTTGGTCATCTAACATAATTTTATCGAAATGGCCTTTATTAGCATGATTACTTGAATTGTAAGTAGAAGTTGTGTCAACTTTATTCACTTCTTGGCTTGCTGTTGCCGCTACTTTGGCAGTCGTTTCAACTTGTGATGTTGCTGTCGTAGTACTTTTTTGTGCAGCTACATTAGCGGGAGTAACAGTTACGGTAGGAGTCTGAGCCACCGATGCTTCTGTTGAACTCTGAGCATTTTCAACAGTTTGAGCTGATACAGCTTCAGTTGCCGTAACTTCTGAAACTTGTGTAGATGCTGTACTTGTTGCATTTTCTGCTACTTCATTTGCTGCAGTATCTTGAGATGTAGTATTCACCGTTTCAGCTTTTTGGGCTACTTCACTGTTTTCAGTAGCAGTATCTTCTTCAACAATAATTGTAGCTGCATCTGATGTACCTTGTGCAGTTGTAGTTGCATCTGTAGTAGTTTTAGCACCAGTATCAGTAGTGGTATCGGCCGCAGCTTTACCCATTCCCATATGAGTTCCAGCTGCTAACCCTAAAAATACAAGAGGGGTTACAACCCAGTGCTTACCAGCTTTATACATTTTATAACGTTTTTTTTCTTCTTTTCTCAAAATATTCTCCTCGTAATATATCTTGATTAATCTGTTATTTTATCTAGAGCGTATTACTAAAAGCCTCTAAACTTTTAAGCTCTTATTTTGATTTCTTAATTTAGAATTGGCTATTTTTATGATACCTTAATTACTTATCAAATACCATTAAGATCCGTTTTCATTTATGTTACAACAAAAGCAGGTGAAATTATAATTTTACCTACTTGTGCTATATTATTTCAACATTTCAGCAACTTTGCGCGCAACTTGCTCAACTTTACTAATTCCCGTGTTTAACGGATTATTGTATGAATAAATAGCAATAGTATATCCTTTACCGTTATTAGGAATAAAACCAATACTATTCACATACCAATCTGAGTAACTATTACCAGTTAACCAACCATTTTTTAAGTAATAATCACTACTTCCTGCGGAAATGCCCCAACGTTGACTACTATCAATTGTGTGCATCAAGTTACGAATGTAATCTTGTGATTGACGATTCAAATACCATGAATTATCCGTCATGAAAATCTCATAAAGTAATTTAAGTTGATCTCTTGGAGTAGTTTGCGTTACCCCCCAGCTCCATCCAGGAATAGTCTCATTCATACCGAGATCACGATATAAATTCGCAGCTGCATTCGATCTTCCTTCCAGATAATTATTTAACAATGTAGTTGTTGCATTATTATCACTATTTCTAATCATTATTTCAGCTAAACTACGTTGGTAAGCTGTTAAATTTCCACCAGTATTATGAAGTAACTCTGCTAAAACAGCCACCTTAACTGTACTTGCCACTACAAGTTTTTTGCCACTAAAATTAGCGTATGAGTAAATTTGTCCAGAATTTTGCGATTGAATTGCAATTGTCATATCAGTTCCTAATGAATTAATCAAGTTATTAAGTTCACTAAAGCTCCGAACATCCCCATTACCATTAAATGCGTATGCTACACCATCAACCCATAAAATCGTCGACTTTGCCTGTTTTTGTGTTACCGGATCAAAATAATATCGATGGCCATCAATATTTTGCCAACCAGTTTGACGATATCCATCACGGTAAAAATAAACTTGCCCATTCTCGTTCATAAGACCGTTATACTTTTGACCGTTTCCGTGGAAATACCCTGACCAAGTGTCAGTATATTTTCCTTCACCATTTTCTTGATTAGAGAAGCGTAAAACGTATTGATAGGTATGGCCTTGATTATATGCAGGAAGATCCATAAAGGTGACTGAAAAGCCACTTTCATTAGCGTCGTGTAAGTTAGGGTAAACATGTTGCACATCCGGCCGAACTATTTCATTAGTAACTTTTGCTCTAGCAATTTCA
>NZ_BAMI01000047.1 GCF_000615765.1 Ligilactobacillus equi DSM 15833 = JCM 10991
ACGGACACGTTAAAACAACTTGAAGACAAACTTCCTGAAGGTGTTAATCCCATTATTCACTCTGACCAAGGTTGGCATTATCAATTGGACTACTATCGTGAAAAGATTGATTCATTGGGTCTAATCCAAAGTATGTCCCGCAAGGGAAATTGTTTAGATAATGCCCCTATGGAGAGTTTTTTTCACCTTCTCAAAATCGAATCGCTATCTGAAATCAAGAGCTGTAAGAACATAGCTGAGTTCACATGGCTCTTCAGAAAGTACATCAATTGGTATAATAACGACCGAATTTCGAACAAAACAAAAAACATGAGTCCGGTTGATTTCCGAACTCATGTCTTAGCTACTTAAAATATATTTTGTCTAACTTTTTTGTTGCACTTCAGATTTAATCCAATAAGTTTTTTTACTTAGATCACGGTTCTATAAATATAGATCATAATTACCAGCTATCCTAAAAGCAGATTTTTACGGCTTTTGAAATAGCTATGCTATAATTAAAAAATGTTAAGAAAGGATGTTGATTTTATGGCTTTACCAAAACGTAAAGATGTCCCTAAAGAACTCACTTGGGACGTTACAGCAATCTATGCTGACGATTCTGATTTTTACACTGACCTTGAGGTAGCTAAGACTTTAACCCAAGAATTTGTCACTAACTACCAAGGTAAATTAAACTCTGCCACCAAAATTGTAGCAGCTTTAAAACCTTTAGAAGTAATTGAAACTAAACTTTCCTGGTTAAGTCACTATGCGTTTTTACAACAGGCTAGTGATATGACTGATCCTCATTTCAACCAATTATTGCGTGATTTTTCCCATACTGAAGCCGAAATTTCCGCCCAATTGACCTTCTTTGAAAACGAAGTGTTAACTAATGATGTGGCAACCTTAGAAGCTGTGGGAGAACTTGATACTGCTCACGCTAATTTAGTTCGGACTTGGAAGAGGTCTAAAAAACACCTTCTCACACCTGAGGTCGAACAGGTACTTGCCAGTTTAAACCCTGTTTTTGCGGGACAAGAAAATCTTTATACAACTGCACGGGCAGCCGACTTTGATATGCCTGATTTTGAAGTTGATGGGGTTAAATACCCAATGTCTTTCGTTCTTTACGAAAACACTTACCAATATTACCCAAATCCTAAAGTACGGCATAAAGCGCACAAAATTTTTTCTGACGTTTTACGTCAACACCAAAATACGATTGCAGCTAACTACTACAACCAAGTCCTTAAAGAAAAAACGATGGCCACTATGCGCGGGTTTGATTCCGTCATTGATTACCTTTTAGATGGTCAAGAAATTAGCCGTGAAATGTTCGATCGTCAAATTGACTTAATTATCAATCAATTAGGACCGATTATGCAAAAGTACGTTAAACTCATTCAGTCAGAACATGGATTGGATAAAATGACTTATTCTGACTTACAAATTGCTTTAGATCCCGACTTTACTTATCCAACTAGCTTAGATGATGCGAAGAAGTACATGACTGAAGCTCTTAAACCTTTAGGATCAGATTACTTGAATTCGTTAATGCCCGCCTTTAAAGAACGCTGGATTGACTTTGTTGCAAATGCCGGCAAGGAATCTGGGGGATTCGAAACTACACCTTATGGGCTTCACCCTTATATTTTGATGTCTTGGACAGATACTTTACCTGATGCTTACACTTTGGTCCATGAATTAGGACATGCGGGAAACTTCATTGCCATCAATAAGCACAATCCAATTTTAGCCGGTGAACCCTCTCTCTACCTTATTGAGGCGCCTTCAACTTACAATGAGTTACTCTTAACCCACTATTTTGAAAGTCAAAACCCTAACCCACGGGCTTTGCGTTTCGCCTACACCACCATGCTAACTAACACCTATTTCCATAACTTCATCACCCACCTTTTAGAGGCAGCTTATCAAAGAGAGGTTTACCGCTTAATTGATGCAGGCCAAGGTTTTGATGGTGCGAAGTTAACGGAGATTAAGATGCAGGTGCAAAAGCAATTCTGGGGTGATGCCGTTGATATTGATGAAGATGCTGGTTTAACTTGGATGCGCCAAAGTCACTACTATATGGGCCTCTATTCTTACACTTACTCCGCAGGATTAACAATTTCGACTCAAGCCTATCTCCAATACCTCGATGAAGGTCAAACAGCAATCGACCGTTGGTTGGAATTTTTAGCCTTAGGTGATCAAAAAGCTCCATTGGAAGCGGCTAAAATTGCTGGTGTCGATGTCTCCACTAAAGAACCTTTGGAAAATACCATCGCCTTCTTAGGCCAAACCGTAGAAAAAATTATTAAGCTTACCAAGGAAATCAAGGCATAGTGCTTGTTAGTGAATTTTTACAAGCCAGCCAAGGTCTTGATGACAAACGGCAGGTCGTTTGGAAAAATGAAAAAGAAAAGTATCAGGCCTTAACCCGACTTCAGTCTCAAAGTCAGGGTTACCAATTGATTACCAGTGAAGATGGGGGTATAACTTTAAATGATTTACGAATAAAGTTACAAGCTCTTTCTAAAGACGAGCATCTTTTCTTGCCCGATGAACGACCTCTGCTAGGCTACCAAATTTTTCATCCCACGATTATTTGTCTTAATTAACCACAAAAGAACCCTAACACGAGACCAAAATCTCATGTTAGGGTTCTTTTTATGCTTCGGTTACGTCATCTTTGTATCCATCCTTGTATCCATCTTGATATCCTTGCCGATATTTACTCGATGAACTACCTTCTACTTTTTCATGTTTTTTATTTTTTACTTTCTTGTCTTCCTTAGCAGCATCATAGCCAGCACGGTAGCCTTGTAAATATTGTTCATTATTCATACGACTATGGCGATGATGATTAATCATAAAGAGCCAAAACCAAGGATTAGTGATAATACTTTGATGGTAGAACCCTCGCCGATAACGCGAACTTAGCTTTTGCTTTTGAAAAATATTTTGCGCTTGCGAACGTGTATAAGAACCACTCGTAGCATTACCGGCAAAGCCTTGATGGTTAGTTGTTTGCCCTGTTGAAGAATAAGACTTATTGCTTGAGGTTCGATAACTAGCATCTACGCTTGTGGCGTTTTTACTTGGTTTCACTGTCTTGTAAGAGCCTCAATTACCCGAGTCTTATGTGACCAAGGCCGACTATTGCGGTGATAATTGCCAAAGGAGCGCGTAGTAGTACGATAGCCTCGGCTCCGCCCGAAAGAACGTGCATTAGCAACCGGTAAAATGATTCCTAGTACTAGGATAAAAGTTGCTACCAAAAGGCTAGCTTGTTGAATTTGTTTTTTCAGTTTTAACCCACCTCAATTTTTTCGCTTTATCTAATACAGATTTATTGTATCGTAAAAAGCCCAGCACTTCAAAGGAAATGCTAGACTTCTGAATTTAATTTTGTTTTGCTAAAGCCACCGTCTTTTCAGCCAAAATAACTTGTGCATCAACAATTGGTTGGTCTGTAATTGGTTCTCTTTCTTGAGCAAGCGAAAGTTCTGTACAACCTAAAATTACGACGTCACAATTTTGTTCTATTATCATTTTAGCTACTGTATCTTGGTAAAGTTTCGAGTCGACATGATTCTTAACTTTAATTTCATCATAAATCAACTTAGTCGTCATATCCATGATTTCTTGATTTGGTCTGACAAGTTCATAACCTGCATCTAAGACGGCCTGGTCATAAATACCATGTTCAATCGTCCCTTTGGTTGCTAAAATACCAACCCGCTTTGCCTGAGGATAAATTTCCTTAATCGTAGCCACAGCTTCTTTAGGCATATGCAAGATTGGTGCTTGGGCAACCTTGCTCAATTCTTCGTAAAAATAGTGAGCTGTATTACAAGGCAAAGTATAGAATTTTGGCTTCAAAGTGTTGATAGCCTGAATATCTTCAATCATCGGAGTCAAAGGATTAGGTTGGCTATGATCTAAAATGTAAGCAGTTCGATCAGGAATTGTCGCATGGTTCAACAAAATATAGTTGAGATATTCTTGATCCTTATGCGCCGGTGTCGCCAGATTAACTTGGTGGATATAACTTTCCGTTGCCATCGTCCCCATTCCACCAATAATTGCAAAAAAGTTTTCCATTTTCTTTCCTCACTCCGCTTTTATTTGTCGTATTTAGCCAAAAATTTTTGGGCTAAGATATGATCACCTGGGTAAGGAATATCGGTTCCTCCCTCATGTAAGAACTTTTCTCGTCCCTTAGCTGCTAGGAAGACCACATCACCTGATTGAGCTTCTTTAATTGCTGCTTCTATTGCTTCTTGACGGTCGATAATCACGTGGGTTTCTACCTGTTTTTCATCTACATGTGCGCGAATTTCTGCAATAATATCACGGGGATTTTCTAAGAAATTATCATCACTAGTTAGATAGACTACGTCTGCATATTCTGTCACTGCTTGTCCGATATCAGCGCGACGTGATTGAGCTTTACCACCGGGGGCTCCAACAACCACAATTAAATTCCCAGGGTAATCATGTTTCAGGAACTTACATGCTTCGGTAATACTCAAATAATTATGAGCATAATCAACACAAGCTGTAACCCCCTTGTGATTATGTGCTAATTCCATTCGCCCAGGCACTAAGGTCTTTAGCAAAGCTTCCTGAATAGTTACAAAGTCAATGTCAACTATACTGAGACAAGCTAAAGTAGCTGCCAAAGCATTTTCATAGTTAAAAAATCCGGGGATTCTAATCCGTAATTGCCCGTTTAAGGCTACCAATTTAGCTTTTTCTGTTGTTATATCAAAGTAACCATTATCTTGCGCAACATAATGGTAATCTGCACTTTCGGTACCAAAAGTAACTATTTGGCCCTGAGCCTTTTGAACTAAGTAATCATAAACCTGTGTTTGGCGATTAACAATCACGTGTTTAGCATGTTCAACAATTTGACTTTTACAGTAAAGATAATCTTCAAAAGTTGGATGTTCAATCGGACTAATGTGGTCGTGCGAAATGTTTAAAAATACCGCCGTATCAAATTCTAAGCCATAAACTCGATTTTTCTTATATGCTTGGCTGGAAACTTCCATCACCAAATATTCTAGCCCATTATCAACCATTTGTCGCATCATCTTGAACAAATCTAAAGATTCCGGTGTTGTAAGATGAGCTTGTTGATAAGTATGACCATCTAGCATATTGGCAATCGTTGAAAATTGACCAACTTTACCAGGTGCAACTGTATTTAATAGCTGATGGGCAAAGTAAGCTGAAGTAGTCTTCCCTTTTGTACCGGTAAAGGCAATAATTTTCAAATTCTTTTGTGGGTTACCGTAAAACTCACGAGCTAAAACTGCCATTGCCTTAGTCTCATCTTTAACCATAATCGCAACTGCTTGCCCATATTCTGTGTTCTCATAAAGATTACGCGCTATAAAAATTTGACAGCCTTTTTCTAAAGCACTAGTTAAATAGTTTGGATTAAAGTTAATTCCCTTGCAAATAAAGAGGCTTTCCGGCTTAACAGTGCGTGAATCATAAGTTATATCTGAGAACTCTATGTGAGTTAAGTTAGCCGGTAAATCATAGTAATACCTATCTTGGTAAATAATATCTTTGAGTAAATTTTCTGCTTTTAAAAGTTCAATAACACGGACTAATTCCACTGTTAGTCACTCCCTTGATTGGATTTAGCGCTGTACAAAGTAACGTTTATAATTCCCTTTTAAAATGTGGAAAGCATAACGCATTAATAAGCGGTGCTTGAAACTATCCTTCTTATAAAAAGCCGTTGTCCCTTTTTGGCCTTTTTTCAAAAGTTCCATTGCCTTTTGCTTGTATTCATTATCTTTGGCGTACTTGTAGAAGACTTCTTCAGGAGCCCCCAACCAAACCTTTTGGACTTGACCATATTGAACTTGATCTTGTGGTTTATGGTAAACTTGATCGTCAACTAAAACTTCTGCTAAATTGCAACCATTTAAAGTACAGTAGTAGCTTGAACGGCCTTGACGAATGTTAATTTCGAAAACCTTAAAAATCCCATCACGTTCATCATACTTCAAATCAAAATCTGCAAAACCAACATAATTAATGCTTTCTAAAAATTTTTGAATATTATCAAAAATTTGTTGGTTTTGTTCTGGTAAGATTACCATATAGTTCCCAACCGCTGCTGGAGCTGGGTCTTCCAAAAGTGGATGACCCAACGCAATCATGCGCACCTTGTGGTCAGACCCAACATAAGCGTTAACCACACGCATATTTGAGTCATCCCCAGGAATAAAATCTTGGCAAATCATCTTACCCGTGTAACCAGCTTGGTAAATCTTAGGTAAAAGTTCATCAAATTCTTCACGTTTATCTAGAATGAAGGCTTTTTTGCGTCCTTCAAAGTGGACGTCTAGCCATTGGATACTATCAGAAGGCTTTAGAGCTACAGGAAAATTAAAAGGAAGTTCAATTGACGCAGGATTAGTCGCCATTTCTTTAGTTATTAATTGTGTTTTTGGAAAAGGAAGTCCATGTTCTGCTGCCACTTCGTAAAAACTTTCCTTGTTACCTAAGCGGTTAAACAACTCATTGTCAATATAGTTACAAATAAAGTTTTTTTGTAATTCAGCCACATGCTTAGAAACTAATTCGCTATAACCATCGCCACAAGCTACCAAAATGTAAGTTGTATCTGCATCCATTGTTTGCGTAAATTTTCGCAAAGTTTCAATGAAAATAGGATCACTATTAAAGTTCTCAACTAAATTAACATCTACAATCTTACTGTATTTAGTTGTCGCTAAAGCTGCTACCCCAAACGCAATACTCTTAACACCGTATGCTTCATGAAAGGAACGTGCCATCCCGTAACAATTAAAATCAGTTCCTAATAAAACAGGTTGTATTTTAATATCTGCCATAAGTTATTACCTTCAATTCTTCAAAATATATTATTTATGGTCCTTGTTCATCTCTGAACAGTTATACAAGGTAAAATGTACCATAAGAAAACCTTTTCACTCAAGGGGGTTATCAAAAAAATAACCTAATTCTCATGAATCAGGCCATTTCTTCTTATGCTTCCTTCACGGCTGGTTTAAAGTTATCAATAAAGTACAACTTATACCAGATTAAGAAAGTATAGATTGTCCAAAGCTTCCGACGACCGTCAACTTTACCTTCAAAATTGTCATCGGCTAATTGCAAGAGCTTGTCTTGGTCGAAAAATTCCTTCACAAAATCTTGGGCAAATAAGTCACGAACTTGTTGGTAGTATTTTTCTTCCCGTAGCCAAGCTCGGATTGGCACAGGGAATCCCATCTTAGGCCGGTGTGCCCATTCCTCTGGTAAATTACGGTTGGCAGCTTCTCTAAAGGCCCATTTGGTCCCCTTGTAGTTAAAAAGGTATTTGGTTGGCGTCGTTTGTGCAACAGCCATAATTTCTTTATCTAGCAATGGTACCCGTAATTCTAAGGAGTTAGCCATACTCATCTTGTCGGCCTTCAATAAGATATCTCCTGGCATCCATTGATGGATATCCACGTACTGACGCTTAGCTACTTCATCAATATCAAGGTCTTCTACCTTATCAAAGAATGGTTTCAAGATTTCATCCACGCTTGGACCGCAGTCATATTCCTGCTTCAAAATATCACTGGCTTCTTCAGGTGAGAAAATATAAGCTTGACCTACGAAATCTTCACGAGCAGGTGCTAAAGCGTGGTAGAGGTGTAAACGACCGTGGAAATTCTTTGCGTTTTTGAGCTTTTCCCCCAACGCATAACGTTGCTTACGTGGTAATTTCTTTAACTGGTCAGCTAACCAACGAATTGCTTTCGAGTTAGTATTGAAACCATAATCTGTATAACCTGCAAAGAGTTCATCGGCCCCTTCTCCAGATAACATTGCCTTGTAACCATTGTCCTTGGCTAACTTAGTCAAGAAGTACAATGGTACTACTGAAGGATTGGAATCTGGTTCATCTAAATAATATTGAATGGTTGGAAAAGCATTAAATGCCGTTTCATTTGTCAACTTCATATCCGTATTCTTCAAGCCTAAGCGTTTGGCTAATTCACGGGCATCCTTAGTTTCATCGTAAGTTGAGTCAAAACCAATGGAGAAAGTCATGTCTGGGCGCATCATAGCTGTTACATAACTAGAATCAACCCCGGCTGATAAGAAAGAACCAACCTTGATTCCTTCATCTGCAAAACTGTGGGCCTTAACCGATTCCTTCACAGCGGCTTCAATCCGGTCTACAGCTTGGTCAAAGTTCATATCTTCAGCTTCAAAGTTCGCATCCCAGTATTCTTCAATCTTTAATTGACCATCCTTGTAGTGGAAAAAGTGGCCAGCAGGTAATTTGTAAATACCCTTGAAGAAAGTTTCTTCAGTAGCAGGATATTGGAAAGTTAAATAAGGTTTTAAAGCTTCCTTGTTTAATTCCAATTTGAAGTCTGGGTGGTCTAAGAAGGCCTTGATTTCAGAACCTACAAAGAAAGTTTCTCCGATTTTACCGTAGTAAACAGGCTTAATCCCAAAATGATCGCGCGCACCAAAAAGTTCTTGTTTTTTTCGGTCCCAAATAATGAAACCAAACATTCCACGCAAACGCTTGGTAATGTTTTGGCCCCATTCTTCATAGCCATGCAAAATAACTTCGGTATCCGCATGAGTTGAGAAAGTGTGACCAGCACCTTCTAATTCTTGTCGCAATTCTTTAAAGTTATAAATTTCACCGTTAAATAAAATAGCTTTGGAATCATCCTCGTTGAAGATTGGTTGATTCCCACTCTTAACATCAATGAAGCTCAAACGACGGAAACCTAAAGCTGCATGTTCATCTACGAATTTTCCACTGTCGTCAGGTCCGCGGTGGATAATCCGATCCATCATTTTTTGAATAATTGTTTCTTTCATTTGTAAACTATCGTCGTTTACATAAGCAACAAATCCACACATAATTCTTCTCGTCCTCTCTAATATTACATATTGAAAAGTATACCACTACAATCATATCAATTTTCGTTAAAAAAGCAATAAATTTCCCTTAAACTAGTGAAAAAGCACGATTTTCATTTAATTTTGAAAATCGTACTTTCTTATTTTACTCTGCGATTAACTTTCTGTGCATGTTGCAAGTCAGGACCATCTACCCGACTAGCTAACGCCCAGTAGTAAAAAGCTAAGCTAGCCACAATAATGAGTCCAAAGTCACTAGGATACTTTAACAAGCCAATGCCACCAAAAGTATGGTCACCCAGATAAGAAATTAAGGCAATAAAAGCTAAGTAGGCTAACATCCAGCCACTTCCCTTAAGAATTTGTCCCCAGTTAGATTGATTGTAACGAGCTTGGTAATAGAAATAAATCGGTAAACCCAATGCAATAACTCCGATAACATTAATCGTTGTAGGCCACATAGTCCAGTAAATAGCTAAACTAGTCACTACAAAAGAAAGTGGTGCAATAAAGTTTAAACCACGCAATTTAACTGGTCGTTTAAAATCGGGACGCATTTTCCGTAAAGCAGCTGCCGTTACTGGACCAGTTAAATAAGCAATTAAGGTCGAAGCAGCTACGATACTGGCTAACATACTCCAATTTCTAAAAATCGAAACCATAATCGCTGACACAACAAAACTAGTGGCAACTGCAATTCTTGGTGTCATATAACGACGATCCAAACGCCCTAACCAGGCTGGTAAGTTGCCATTCTTAGTCATAGCCGCTAGGGCCCTACCAGTTGTTGCTACAAAAGCTACCCCCGTTCCAAACGGTGAAACAAAAGCATCCATGTAAAGCAAGACTGCCAACCAATGTAAACCTAACATGATGGCCACATCAGCAAACGGCGATGCAAAGTTCACCCCGTGCCAGCCACTCTTGGCCAAAGTTGCTGGATCAATTGCTCCGATAAAGGCAACTTGTAAGAAAATATAAATGATAGCTGAAATCCCGAGAGAAATAATTACCCCACGTAATATGTTCTTGCTAGGATTCTTAATTTCGCCTCCAATATTAATTACCGTTTGGAAGGCATCATAGGAAAAGATAATCCCTGAAATTGCTGTTGCTTCAAAAACTGATTTTAACCCATAAGGCATAAAGCTTTGGGTTTGACTAGTAAAATTCTCTCCGTGAAAACCAGAAATAATTAACATTACAATGGTAAGCGCTGGTAGACCTAATTTAAAGATTGAAATCAGATTTGTAAAGCGTGTTAAAAGTTGAACTGACCAAAAATTTAAGAGGGTAAAGACTAGTAAGAACAGCATAACAACCCAGAGACCGTGACTAGAGATGTTCCCATTTTCCATGAAACTTTGCGTCCACTTGGACCATTTCCAAGGCCAAGTCGACATATACTGTACTGAAGCGACCGCTTCAATAGGGATAATCGTCACCAAAGAAACCCAATTGGCCCAGGCCGCAATAAATCCTAATAAAGATCCATGACTGTACTGAGCGTAGCGACTCATTCCACCACTTTCAGGAAACATAGCTCCAAGTTCCACATAGTTGATAGCGATAATTATCATAATGACCGCCCCAATAATCCATGAGAAAATCGCAGCTGGTCCGGCAATTCGTGCCGCTTCCCCGGCCCAAAGCAGCCAACCAGAACCGATTAAAGAACTAAGAGCTAGCATAACCGCCGCAAAAAGACTGATTTTATTTTTTTTCATTAATAATTTTTCTTCTTTCTCAATTATTTGGCAAAAAAGCCTGGCAAACACCAGGTTAAGCTTTTTATCAAAGTAAAAAATCCCCGTTTTGCCACCGTATTTAGTTTACTGATGGGCCAAACCGTCGTTTCTATTCCAAGAAAATTAAACAAAAATCACACTGGTATTAGCAGTATTCCGCTTAGCGACGACTCGACCCTTACTGGGGGCTTGGACAAATGGCAATATCGTTTTTTTATATTTTTGTAATAACATGCTAACACCTCTTTCCCTTCTTTATACTCCGTCTTCTATTGTAACAAAGACTTGCTTAAGGTCAATAAAAAATTCTAAGATAAAAAGAGATGTAGTAATTAGTAATAATGGTCCACCTACGTGGCTAAAAATAGTAAAATCAGATTTTTTCTCGCTGAGTATTTGTTAACTCTTTTACTTGGCGATTTTTTCAAAAGCAAGATAAGGTTACCTTAGCTACTTTTTATTTTATAATAAAAGTTAAAATAACTTCTTTTTTATAAATAATATCCTACTCCATTTTTACTATATATCTGGTATACTATCTTTAGAATAATTTAAAGGAGTGTCTAACACCTAATGTCAAAGCAAAGATTAGTTATCAATTATGCGACTATTTTTGTTTTGTTGTTGCTCTTTGTCTTTTTTCTAGTAGATCTCCTCTTCCGTCAGATCAATCAAAATAGACAACAACAAAGCCGAGATTATGCACAGGCCCTCACCGGTCAAATCGTTAATCAAGTTGATTATGAACAAAAACTTATTCGCTCAGTAAGCTTAGACAGGCCAGCTCAACTTTCACAAAAACTAAGCCAACTTAATCCGGAGATTTTAGGAATTCATGTTAGTTCTGCTAAAAAATCTTCCTTAAAGGTTGAAAATACCCAATTAGTTCTAACAGTAGCAGATAAAAGGCAAAGCCATGTAGTTGATCTTTCTAAGTCACAATTTTTTGCGCAATTACAAAATTTCGACCTTTTTCAAGAAAACTACTACTTCAAAATTCAAAATCAAAAAGGGCAAACCATCATTACAAATTTAGAAAAAAATAAGGACTTCAATCCAATTAAAGTTAACTTTAATGTTTTACCTCAAACAACTTGGACCTTACAAATTCAACCTAGGTATGGTTGGCTTACAAATTTTGATTACTTAGCTCTAGTTACCTTTGGATTCTTGCTACAAATTACCCTCTTTATCACTATCATTTCTATTCCTGGATTTAATCGCAAAATGAAAGAAAAAATTGCTATTATGCCTGGAATGCAGGGAGATGACCTCACTATGTTGCCTAACAAAGCTGATTTCCAAGAGGAAACTGCTATCCTAGATAGTAAGGATTTACCTTATGGTTTAATCTACATTGATTTAAATTTTCTTAAATCTCTTAACGAAGCGCATGGTTATGCCGTGGGAGACCGTGTTTTAGTTGAAACTGCACAAAGAGTCACGCATATTTTGAAAAACCAAGGGCAACTTTACCGCCTTGAAGGAGACGACTTTGTAGCTTTGATTCCGCAAAAACTTTCTCCCAATGCCTACGAAAGTTTATTAGAAAAAATCGAAAGCCATATCCAAAAAGAATTGCATATCAAAGGAATTTCCTTTGTTATTGATGCATCTTTAGGTTATGCTTGTTATCCTAAGGACGGTAATACCGCAGAAGAAATTTTAGCTGCTGCTGGTCACCAAATGCATAAGGAAAAAATCCTCAAACGTAAAGGTTAAAAAAGAACCATCAGAAAATTACGCTATAAAACGTTGCTTTTCTGGTGGTTCTTTTTATTGCTCTCGGAAATTTTTCTCTACTTTTGAAGTACTTCATCAAGAACTAAAAGATAAATTTGTCGTGTCGCTAAGCTAGCTACCTTGCGCAAAGTAAAATGCAAACGGTAAGTATTATCCCAGGTAAGTATCAGATTTACCGGACTAACATCTTGATGTACTCGCATAACAGCTTGCTTCAACTTTTGACCTAAGGAGGTCAAGGAATTATTTATAATTTGATCTATGAACTCAAAATCGGTGCGATAACCACCTTGGTCTAGCATCCTTTTTATCTTCTTACTTAAGTAGAGTACTTTTAATTTTTGACCATCATCACCAATCAAAAAGAGCCGACTGTGAGATGTAATCTGAAGTGAGCTAAGTTGGTCATATAGTTCTTCATCGCTTTGATTTTCCCAACCCATCGCTTGCATTTCTAAATTTATAATTTGTTCATCTAACAATAAAGCCGGCATAATAGTAACCTTGAATTTTTTCACAGCCAATTTCATACAAGAAATCATATTGTGCACGCGTTTCAACCCCTTCAGCTAACGTATGCATCCCTAATTTTTTAGCCATGTTAATTACTGACGATACAATTTCTTTTGATTTATCATTCAATTGGCGCATAAAGGCTCCATCTAATTTGATACCATCAAAAGCAAAGTCCTTTAAGGTATTTAACGATGAGTACGCCGAACCAAAATCATCCATCCAAATACTGTAACCCACTTGATGTAGACGCATGATAGCTTTCTGAATTAACTTAGGATTTTCCATCGCCGTTGATTCCGTAATTTCAATTCGTAGATATCGTCTATCAAGCCCATAACGCTGGAGAGTAGTCTCAATGTAGTCTACACAATCAAAAAATTCAAAATCATCCCGTGATAAGTTAATTGCAACTGGTACTACTGGGCGACCAGCATCCAAGGCTTGACGCAAATCCTGACAGGTCTTTTCAATTACGTACATGTCAACCTTATAACAAAGATGACTTGCTTCTAGAATAGGTACATAAATACTAGGTCCTAATAAGCCATACCGAGGATCATGCCAACGAGTGAGTGCTTCAAGACTTGACGGTTTCCCCGTTAAAACACGTACAATTGGCTGATAGTGTAGTTTTAAATGTCCAGCTGCAATTGCTTGGTCGAGGTTTTCCCGTAAATAACGAGCTTGTACCATCTCTTCTCGTAATTCTTCAGAATAGACTGTCCAATAGGTATTAGCTCGAAAACGATTTTTCCGACAAGCAGCTTGCGCAAAATCACAAGCCGTAGGCACATCAACTTGGTTTTGATAAAAATAAATCCCAGCCTCAACTTTTTGCCCCCTCCGCATCATTTCCTGATGAACACTCGCAACTAGATCCAAGGTATCCGAACCTTGATAACCTACAACAAAATTATCCGCAGCTAAACGGGTTACTAGTTTAGTAGAAAATTTTGTCTGTAATAACTGACCAAACTCTGTTAATAACGTATTCCCCTCTTCAATGCTATGGCTGGCATTATATAACTGAAAATCTAAAAAATTGAAGTGCACAATGGCCGTAATTTGTTTTTTAACCTTTTCTGTTTCCTGGAAAAAATGTACTAGATTGTAAGTCTTGGTAACCGTATCTAATTGATCTGATAATAATAACTTGGCTTCTAGTTGTTTTTGGACCATACGTCCCACAATTGTCGTCGTCAATATAGGCCCATAGCTCTCTAAAGTTGTCATAGCTTTCAAATGTGGCCCAAGAATTCCCCAAAATCCTTGCAATTTATCGCCAATTAACAAAGGCCAAAGAGCTAAGGTGGTGATTTCTTTTTGTTCTAGAAGTTTAACCAAATCAGCGTTTAAAGCCATGTCTTGTCCCACATTCTGACTAAGAACCGCTTCTTTAACCTTAATTTGATCTAAAAGAGTTTGCTTTAGCGATGCATCTAACAGTTGATTTTCTCGCGTCCAACTATAAATCGCTTGCTCAAATTCAAAATTATCTAATTCCAGGAAGAAAACCTCTTGGGCCTGACTTGCCTGCCCAACTTGCGATAAGAACTCTGTCAAAATTACTTTAAAATTACTTTTCCCTAAAATTGTGGGCATAACCTGGGTAATTAGGTGTTGGAAATCTGCCTGATAATGCATATCTTGCTTCAATTTTTTTCCCCCTTAAATTTTACAACATTGCACTACTAGTTGCGATAAACTTCCTCCCCGTAAAGTCTTTGTCCATTAATTCGGACCTTTGCTGTTAAAAGCACATTACCATAAATTTTACTTCCGCTAACTCGGGCTTGCCCCGAGACTTCAGCATGACCATGAATTTGACTGTCCTCAATTTGTGCGTCATCTTTAACTTCAACAAAATTAAAAACTTCTGACTGTCCACTAATCACAGCATGATCAGAAATCTGAGCCTTATCATAAATATGACTTTCACCTTTAATAAGCGCCGCATCTGAAAGGTCAGCATAACCATAGACTTGGGCTTGGTCAAGAATTTGCACTTGCTCACTTAGTTTAGCATGGCCAAAAACTCGACTTTGCCCTGTAATATGTGCACTGTCACTAACTTCAGCTTGGTCAAAAACTTGAGCTTGTCCTTCAACTACAGCTTCATCTTTAACGTGCGCATCACCAAAAACTACAGCTTGATCAAAAACAAAGCAAGTGCTAGTTTGAGAAAGGTTACTTTCACTTTGTAAATAGCCACCCAAATCCCCCGCTTTAACTTGTCTTTTCCCAACTTGAAAGTCCTTTACGGCTTTAATACGATATAAAATAACCCCATCAAGTGTCAATGTGTCTTGCAAAACCAATTCGTACTTCTTTCCCACTTAAAACCCTCATTCCTATAGTATTCTAGTTAATATTTTATCACTTTTTCTCATTCAAGAATAGATTTTGCATTTGATTTTT
>NZ_BAMI01000046.1 GCF_000615765.1 Ligilactobacillus equi DSM 15833 = JCM 10991
CCTTGCTTTTTTTGAAATAACTAACGGAACGGATGTAAGGTAAGATTTTGGGATATTTTCTTTATACATTCGTTCTAGAATATCATCAACCAGGAATCCGATATTAAATAGTGGATTTTCTTTGAGTTTTTTTATTAGGTTAGGGATAATTTCTGTCGAAACATTATCATACCACCATTTATTGATGAGGGGATCAATGTTTTCTTGCCTAAATGTTGAGGGTATGCCATTTCTGTCTAATTCAAATAGGATACCACAGACATTAACTTCAAATGATTTAATTAAATTATCCCCTAACATCAACCAAATAATATCAAACATTTCTTCAAAATCAATGACAGTCAATTCATTGATAGTACTGGTTCTAAAACTTCTAGCGAGGTTATAACTTTTTTCACCAACAGTAATGTCGATGTCATCTTTCTTGTGAAAAGTATCCATTTCAGTTTCATCAGAAGCCAAAAAATTTTTTCTTTGAATATTGAAATTTGCGAATGTCTTGGAAAGTCTAAGACAGCTGGATTGTATTGAAATTAAGTTATCGTCCGAAAAAGAATACATTCTTTTATCTACAGTTTCTAAATCTCTAAATAAAATAGAGCTGAAGCAGTGGTAAAACATATTTTCAACAAACTTGGCAATATCTCCAAAAATAATTTCTTTATAGTCCGAGTCGGTTTGAGTATTCAAATAAAGCAATATTGAAGCGGTAACTTGTCACTTTCCCTTTTCAACTTGGCTAACTTGACCTACATTACCTAGGTCACTTTGCTTTAAATTATACTTTTTTCTTAAACACTTGATACGAGTAGGTATTTCTTGTGAGTAATTTTTATCAAAAAATTTCATAGATAAGCCCCCTATAAACATGGAAAAGCAGAAAAAATAGTTGTTATCCTAGTTGATTAAAAAAATCTCTGATTTCCTCATCTTTTATAAAATAATATATAATTTTCCCCTCTCTTCTAGTACCCAAAATGTTTTGATTGGCTAGTTTACGAAGATGGTGGAGGCAGATGCCGTACTGAGTTTTAGTAAACAGGTATATCGCAGACACAGAGTTCTTCAACAGCAAGGAGATAAAAGATGATATTTATCTGTTTATTATCGGTAAACTTTGATAAAATGCGAAGTGATTTTTGGACTTTTTCCTTTTCAAGGTAGTTCGTTGCGGTTGTAATATTTTGTTGATTTATAACATTCACTTGGCAGATACTATTTTTTTTCAAAATATTTTCTCCTAACCTAACACAGTCCATAGCATATCAAAACTGTTGTTTTCAATCAGGATATATATCCCCAATCCTAAATAAACAACGGCAATAAACCATCTGCTATATTTTTCTAAAGTTTCTCCAACAGAAGGGACTTGTGCCAATTTTTGGGCAGAAAAAACCAAGAGATAAATCATGACTAGAAAGGTAAGTAAAGCCACTATCAAATTCGCTAAATTTAAGGTAGTAAAATATGGGACAAAGACACCAATATTGTCAGCACCACAACTTGCAAAAGTAATCATAGCGACTAGAAAAATCAGGTTTTTATTATCTTTGCTCAACCCTTCTTTGGCAATAGCTTCTCCATCAGAATCTCCTAAAAGCAAAACTTTGAAGCCTAGGAAAATTGGAATCAAACCGAGCAAACCTAAAATCTCTTTACTAGGAATATAATCTAAGACAAATGCAAAAAGCAAACTTAGCAATATTAGACTAACAGAGCCTAGAAATTGTCCTAAATAGATGTTAATGATGTCTTTTCTGCTTTTTCTTTTGGTAAAAAATAACATTAGGATAATAAGTAAGTCTACGGCTGTCCCAGAATACAGGATTATTGAAGTAACAACATTTTGAATCATAAAACACCTCATTCAAATATATTTTTGAATATATTTTAATATTGAACTTTGTAGATGTCAACTTCAGCTCCACCAAAATATAAATAAGAAGTTAGTGTACCAAATATTAAAAAGCCCTGCCATCGAAATGATAGCAGGGCTTAACTTCAATATCCAAATGATATATTCATCTAAAAAAGGTAGAGTAAAAGGTAGAGTTCTTATTGATTTATATTGCAATGTAAGGAACTTCAAAAATTCAAAAATCGCTTAAAATAAATATTTTGACGTCTAATGACGTGTAGTGAACCCCTTGCTTAACCTCAGGTAGTGCTACATGCTTGATTTGGCTTGTCCATTAGCAATGGTCAAGAACGGGATGCAACGTTTGAAAGACGGCGTTGAAAAGTATTCTAAGTAAGGAAAGAAGCCCTGGGAAAAAACTTCCAAGGCTTCTTTAGTTTGCATTAAGCTGTGCTTTTAAATCTTCTAGAAATTTGGTACATAAGTTAGACATTACTGAATTCTTTTTCCAAATCAAGGTCATTGGATCCCAAATTTTAGGTGAAAGTGGTCTTGTTACAAAGTTAGGGTCTTTAAAGACAAATAAGTCTTTATAGCCAATCAAAACAGAATTAGTTTCATGAGCAAGAAGTGAAGAGTTATATAGTAAGTTAGATTTAGCGATGATTTGTAATTTATCAGCATCGTTACCCAGTTCAGTTTTAAATTTTTGCAAAAAATCACTTTGTTTGCTCATAACAATAGGGTAGTTAACTAAATCGTGTAAGGTGATTTCTTCCTTTTGGGCTAAAGGCAGACTTTGGTTAAAGTAGGCGACGAATTGATTTTTTTCAGGTAAAACTAGACTTTCAAAATTGCTAAGATCTCGATTTCCCATAATAATACCGAAATCATAGATGCCGTTGTCGATTTTTTCCTCGATTTGATCACTGTTTGCATCATCAATGTCAATTTGAGCATCAGGATATTTAATAGCAATTTCGCCCAACAACTTCATTACCTTATTTAATTGTGAGCTTTCACCAGCACCAATCCTCAAAACACCGGAAATAATTTTGTCTTTTTGCAAAGACTTTTTTGTCGCATCAGTTAAATTCAAAATATCCTGAGCACGATCACGTAAAAAATAACCTTCTTGCGTCAAAGAAACTTTGCGATGCTCGCGAACGAAGAGATTAACACCTAATTCATTTTCTAAATCTTTGATTTGCTTTGATAAAGCTGGTTGTGAAACATGCATTTTATCAGCAGCCTTAGTAAAATTACGTTCGTCACATACAGCTAAAAAGTATCTGAGTAATCTAAGTTCCATATTCATACCATAACCTTTGTTGTTAATGTATTTCACATCAATGAATTATAACCTATTCTACACCTTTAAGTGAAGTTAACAGTCTTGTTTATTTTAGAAAAGCAATAAAAAACGCTTCCCATATATTTATATACGAGAAACGTTTTTTTGAAATTTTCAGATTATGTCACTTTTTAAGCGTTGTATTAATCTTCCTTTTTACTTTTGCCGAAGCCGAAAAGTCCGCAAAGTGTAGCTAATGCGAGAGCTAATACACCTAAGGATGTTGTTGATGCTTGCTTTTCACCAGTTTGTGGTAAACTTGCTTGATGCTTAGCAGCAACAACTTTAGTAGCAACTTTTTGAGTTTGTGGCGCAGAAGTTACTTTTCCTTCAGTTTGTACCTCTGATTTATTATCTACTTCCGCTTTAGCATCTGTATTTGTAAGTTCTTGCTTTTGGACATCGACATTATTTTCTGAGGTAGTGTGTACTTCTGGGTCAGGAGTAACGGTTAAGTTTAAGACTAAGTTACCGTACTTATTGAATAAGCGGTATTGACCAGGAGTTAAGTCGGTGCCAGTAACGGCTTGTAAGTCTCCTTTGGCATCTTTGAGTTGGCTAGCTTCAGTTGCGTAGTCTAAAAGCGTTGTGGCAGCTTGCTTTTGCGTAACCACCTTAGTATCAGTTGTAGCTTGGGCTTGGTAGTGGACGTAGAATTTCTTTTCTACGGTGTTACCAACGACGTCAGTCACTTTCAAAGTGTAGACGTGAGTGGTTTCGTTTTGACCATCTGCACGCAAGTCAAAGGAGTGATTAAATTTGTGGGCAGGGTAAGGGTTAGTAACCGTAGTGCCGTCCGTGTGCGCTTCTGCCACAAAGTTAACACCAGAATTGTGGAATTCGCGGTATTCATTGTTACCATTAACGAAGAAGCGGTAACCATCAACGTTGTCATTGGCTGTTCCTGCTAAGGTAAAGTTAGGGTTGTTAGTGTAGATTTGGTAATTACCATCCGCATCTAATTGGTAACTTTGTGCATCTGCAAGGTCTAAACTTGGTAAGGCAGTGTCTAAGATAAGTTCCATAGTCCCGCGTGTCTGACCGGCAGCTGTTGTATAGATGTAGCGATTGGCCGTTGGGCAGTTGGAGCAACGTGGAAACTGAAGGTGAAGCTACCATCTGCTTGTAAAGCAACTTGGTTAGCTGGATCCGATTCATTTGAACTGTCACCTAGGATTGTCAAAGCGGTAACTTCAGGAGTAACTTTTCCTGTGACGGTAAAGACCTGGTTTTCAGGGTCATAAACGCCATCAGTAATGGCTTTAGTTCCAACCCAGTTGTAGTCGTTATCTGTCAAGTAATCAAAGTTAATTTCCGTGTTAGCAGGAGCTTTAGTTGTTAAATCAGTAACAGCGTGTCCTGGTAAGGTATCTGGGTTACCTAAAGTATCGGAGTCAGCTTTTTCTTGGACAAGGTCGGTTCCTAATTGACTAGCCTTTGTGAAAGCGGGTCCTGGGGCAGGGTAACTAGCATTAGCCATTACCCCAAGGTAGACTCCAGATGAAGGAGTTGTTTGTACGTCGTTGAAGTTTGGTCCGGTAACTTCTGTCCAACCAACTAAGACGGTGCGACGGGCGTCATGAATGTGGAAAGTGGCTAAGCCATCTTTTACTTCAGCTTCGTAAAGTTCACCTGAGAAGTAGTCTTGAGCGTAGGCTTTGACATTATCCCCGACGGTTACCGCTGCTTGGACAACGACGTCATCAGGGTTATTACCGATTACAGTATTTAACATTAGCCCAAAACTGTGCGGTTCCGTATTGGCTACTTGCCATGCAAAGGCAGCTTTAGGTGTTGAAGTCTTAAGAGTAGTTAAGACTTTTTGGCCAGCTTGGTCAGCTGTTAAAACGACTTGCTCTACATTAGTGGCGACTGGGAGTGCAAAGGTACCATCAGTTGCGACTTGAACTAGGGCACCTTTGTAGTAGAAGTCTTGGTTAGCAGAACCACGTAAAGTGTAAGTCTTATTAGTTGCGTTGTAGTCTGGAGAAGTTTGGTCAAAGGCCAGTCCGTTAGTTGCGTTCCAAAGGTTGACGCTATTAGTATTAACATCTGGGGAAACCAAAACTAAGGTTTGGCTAGTACCATTATCTGCTACATCGGTAACGGCAACGGAAAGAGCATTCTTAGCAGTTGTAAAAGCGGCTAAAGTTGCAGCATTTAAGACTGCTTGGAAATGACCGGCAGTCTTACCGTCATTTGTGAAGTGAGAGTCACCGTCCTTTAGTTTATAACCAAAAGCTTGGTTGTTAACTTTTACAATTGCGTAGGAGTAATCTGTGAAGCCAGCGCCTTGGTCTTGGTAATCGAAACTTAAAGTATGGGTAGTTTCGTCGTAAGCAAGGTTAGAAATTACCGGAGCGGTCGTATCAATAACAACAGGATAGTCGGCGCTTTGGACTTGCTTATCACCTTCGTTATAGAGGGTAGCGATGTAACGGTAAGTGTATTGACCATCAGGGGCAGTTTCCATTTGGCCAGTTTGGTCATTGTAAAGCTTACCATCCCAATCTAAGGTATCACGATTGTTACGCATTGAAACGGATAAGGTGATATCTTGATTATTGCCACTGTTGTAGAAGGATTTATCTAAACCTTGTTCATCAGCAACTGTCCGCACCACTTTACCATTGGCATCGAGAATTTGAATCTTGAGGTCTTTAAGATTTTGTTTGATAAAGGCGTATGGTTTAAGAATATCACTCGCACCGTTATTATTTGGTGAGAACGCAACCTTACCGTCTTGGTAAAGCTTGGCAACTTGTTGCCAGTTGTATTTACCGTCTAAGTTAACCAAAGCTTTTAGAGATTCTTGGTCAGCTACACCGCGAGGGAAGTTATTTTCGTTGACGAAGTAATTGCCTCCAAAAATAGTACCGTCTTGGTTAGCAGCTTTATCAAAGACGTCTTCAGTAGTCATGTCACCAAAATAAGCTAAGTAAGGTACGACTAATTGGGCTTGCCCATTTTGGTTAGTAAAGCGAAGCCAACCTTCAACTAATTGATTCTTTTTGAGACCCGTTAAGTTTAAGCTGTAAGTGAAGTTTGCGCTTTGCCCGGCCTTAACGGTAACGGTTTGTGGTCCATTAACGTGAGCGCCGGCAAGATATTCATCATAGAAGATACCGGATTTTTCATCACGTTTTTCAGTTAAGCCACCTCCAAAGTCATCAAAGGTATAAGTTTGATCTTGGTTAGAGAGGTTGGTGAAAGTTAGGGTGAAATTGGTCGATTCACCAACTTGTTTGAGTGAAAGAGAGCTAGTCCCATCGGCCGCAGTGATGTAAACTGGTGAGGCCGTAGCAGCGCCGACATCAATTTGTCCAGCCCCTTGACGCCGTGGTGAAACAGGCGTAGTGTATTTCACTTGTGTCATTGGGCGGGCCGTGTTCATTAAGAGGGCTTTGGTAGCTTGAACTAAGGCAAAACCAGTTAAGTCGGTAGCAGCTTTAAGCGTTGCATAACCAGAGCAGCCGCACCGGCATTGAAAGGACCGGCCATAGAAGTCCCACTCATGGTGTTGTAGCCGTTGTCGTTACCGGTAGAAACTACGCTAACACCGGGAGCAGAGAGGTCAGGTTTCAAAGTGAAGTCTGGCAAGGTCCCCAAGAAGAAAAGCTGGCCATGTCACTAGCGTCCCCAAGATCAGAGTTTTCCGCCGCAACGGTCAATGCATTAACAGAAGCCCCTGGATTAGCAACAGTACTTGATGAAAATGGTGAGAAGTTACCAGCAGGGCCACCTGGTCTATAAGGTAGGTCATCACCAGCTAC
This sequence comes from Ligilactobacillus equi DSM 15833 = JCM 10991, assembly GCF_000615765.1. GTDB lineage: Bacteria > Bacillota > Bacilli > Lactobacillales > Lactobacillaceae > Ligilactobacillus > Ligilactobacillus equi. The sequence goes on from NZ_BAMI01000046.1 coordinate 6,986, forward strand.
ACTGGCGCCATTCCCACTGTTAGAGGCAGAAATAGAAACAAAGACACCATGTTCAGTAGCATATTGGACGGCTTTTTGTTCGACATCGTTTAAGTTGTTGGCAGCCACCCCTTGACCCAAGGACATTTGGATAACGTTGGCACCGAGTTTAACAGCATCGTAAATTGCTTGAGCGATGTCGTCAGTGTTTTCATCGGCAAATTGGCCGTTGAAAACCCGCATCATCATCAATTGGGCTTCAGGTGCGACCCCAACAGCGTACTTGTCAGTGCCATTTGCTTGACCATTAGCTCCGATAATTCCTGAAACGTGTTGTCCGTGTTGGGAAGCATCGGGACCGTCGTCTTTAATCCAATCATTACTCCGACTTGCGTAGTTATAGACGAAGGGGAATTTTTCCGAAGCATAAGTCCCATAACCTAACTTGTTGATTTGAGCTTGGGCTTCTTCTTTAGAAATAGCAGGGTCTTTAGGAGCTTGAGCGAAGTCCTTGTGGTTGGTATCGGCTCCGGAGTCAATCACGGAGACGACCATCCTTGGCCTTGATAACCTTGATCCCAAGCAGCTTGGACGTTACCCTTGACGTGGTCTTTTTCTGTTGTTGCTGGTGTTTACGTCAGCAGAGGTAGCAACGTTTTCTGTTTGATTTGCAGTAGCAGTTTGAGTATTGGTTTGTACTTGGTTAGTTGTTTGTTCAGTATCAGCATTTTGGCTATTGGTAGTGACTTGATTATTAGTGGTTTGGGTCACTGTAACTTCATCGACGCTATCAGCTTGTGCTTGGGAAGCGGGGGCTGTAGCCAAGAGTACTAAGCCAGAAGTTGTAATGGCCGCCACTAACCAGCGGGATTTAGCCTTATAAAGCTTATAGTGGCGTTTTTCTTCAGTACAATAATTCTTTTTCATAAACTTCAACTCCTTGGAAAAGATAAATTTATTCTAATTTATAATTAATTTTTTTGCAAGGTTTAATTAATAAAAAATTAAAATAAAACTAGGGAAATAAAAGAATAAATTTAATAATCCGAAAGAAAATCTTGTATTTACAAGGGATTTACGACTGGGTTTTTAGAGAAAAAGATTGATATATAGGCTAGATTTAAAAGTGATAATATAATCTTTTTATAATTATAAGGTGGGAAGTTTAGGGAAAACTTTCAACTTTTGAGCAAATTTTAGCCTTTTTGAGCGCTAAAATGTTACACTGAAAAAGTAAACGTTTTAGTAAGGAGGGACTTTCGTGCAAATTTATGTTGACGCCGATGCCTGTCCGGTAGTTGGAATTGTCGAATATTTAGCGCGGGAAAATAATATAGATTGTACACTTTTATGTGATACTAATCATGTGATTACATCAGATTATAGTAAAGTCGAAGTGATTTCACCAGGACCGGATGCGGTGGATTTTGCCCTCATTAATCGTTGCCAAAAGGGAGATATTGTCGTAACTCAAGATTATGGGGTGGCGGCTTTAGCGCTATCGAAAGGAGCCCAGGCGATTCATCAAAGTGGGATGTTATACACCAATGATAATATTGATTCTTTATTGATGAGTCGCTACCAAGCCCAGAGAACCCGACGCGCACATTCTAAAACCCATTTACGAGGACCAGCTGTTCGTAGTGAAGCTGATGATTTAAAATTTTATCTAACTTTTGAAAAACTGCTGCAGGAAAATTAGGAAAGGAAATAGACAGATGACTAAAAGAGCACTACTGGTAATTGACTATACTAATGATTTCGTGGCAAGTGATGGTGCCTTAACCTGTGGGAAACCCGGGCAAGACATTCAAGCTGCGATTTTAAAACGGATGGAAGAATTTAATCAGGCAGGAGATTATGTTATTTTCCCCACGGACACACATTTTTTAAATGACAAATTTCATCCTGAAACTAAGCTTTTCCCCGCCCATAATATTGCGGGCACCCCAGGTCATGACCTTTATGACCAAGTTGGGGTATGGTTTAAAAATCACCAAAGCCAAGAAAATGTTTGGCAGTATGATAAAAATCGTTATTCAGCTTTTGTTAACACCAATTTAGATAATTTCTTACGCGAACGCGGAGTGACGGAAGTTTGGTTAACAGGGGTTTGTACCGATATTTGTGTCTTACATACAGCGGTCGACGCTTACAACCATAATTACCAAATTACAGTACCAAGTGATTGTGTGGCAACTTTTACTGAATATGGTCAAGCGTGGGGCTTACAACACTTTGAGAATTCTTTGGGAGCCACGATTTTGTAATAGAAGAATCAATGGTAAGTTATGTTAACTAAATAAGAAAAAATTTTGCTACTAGCGGAATCTAAGCCAGGTCAAAAAGGTCGCTTTCCAAAACATGGAAGGCGACCTTTTTAATGATGATCAATGGCACCATTTAATTTATGACGACTTGGTAAATAAATTAAAAACATGATTGGTAAAAGAATAAGCATTACCGGATAGAAATTAGCAGGGGAGAGTTGAGCATCGATAAAACCACCTAAAATAGGTCCCATAGCCATCCCAATATCTAAACCAAGATAAAAAGTTGAACTGGCTAACCCCTGTTCTCCCATTGGTGCCAAGAGTAGGGCAGTAGATTGTAGAACGGAATAGATAACACCGTAACCTATGGCCATGCCCGTAGCGCCAAGCGCCATTTGGAAATTATTTTTCATAACAGTAAGCATCAAAAGGTAAAAAGCTGTTGCGATAACACTAATGTAAAACCAGTATCGAAAGCGTACGGTGTCAAAATATTCTTTAAGTGCAATTCGGATAATTAAAAGTACAACGGCGTAAATTAAGAAATAGGAACCTACCGCAACATGCAGATTTCTTTCTTCAGTATAAACGACTAAGTTAGATTGGGTAGCAAAGTATGGTAAAGCAAACAGTGTGATTAAAAATGCTACTGGTAACGCGTCTTTTTGAATTAACTTAAATTTTTTCTTTTTGACGTGTTTGAGACTTTGCTTGGGGAACTGCATGATCGCTAACAAATAGGACCATCAACATCATTGCGACTGCAGCTCCACACCCAATAAGAATGGTGTGTTTATAACCAATCCGAGTGTAAAGGTTAATTGAAACAGCAGGTCCAACTGCCATGGCAAGGGCATTCATCAAGCCGTAAAATCCCATAGCTTGCCCCACATGGGCGCGGGGAACTAGAGTTGCTAACCAGGTAGTCATACAAACAGTACATAGAACAAAACCAGTTCCATTTAGGAGGCGGAATAAGAGCAATAGCTGGCTATTGGGGGTTAAAACATACCCGGCAATACCAATAAAAATAAAGATACCTCCAATTAAAGATAGGGCGTATTTAGAAAAACGGTCGGTTAGATTTCCCGCAATTGGTCGTAAAAACATCGAAGTTAAACTCATCATACCGACAATCATGCCTGCGAAGCTCTCTGTTGCGCCTAGACTTTGAGCATAACCATTAATAATAGTATTAATGAACATATTACTGAACATAAAGAAGAAAGAAGCAGCCATCACTAAAATGACATCTTTGGTGTAAAGGCGCTCTTTATCAGGTTTTTTGGTCAAGTTAGAACACTTCCTAATTTTTTATAATTGTAGTTCATTATATGCCTGATAAAGTTTGATGTCTAGGAATTTTGAAAATAAAAATATTTTTATTTACAGTTGGATTAAGAAGGGCTATGATAGTTATCTGTACAAGTAATATGAAAAGAAACGAGAAGAGCGTATGGAAAAGATTAAAGGAATTTTATTGACGTTATTAGGGGGGATTTGCTGGGGAATTTCCGGGACAACGGCGCAGTTTTTATTTGATAATTTGCATGTTGATACACAGTGGTTAACACCAGTACGGTTATTTTATTCAGGAGTGATTTTATTAATTTATTGTTTCTGGCATTATAAAACAGCTATTCTGACACCGCTCAAGCCCGGAAAAGACTTGGTAGTATTACTAATTTATGGTATTGGCGGTGTGGCGTTTAGTCAATATCTGTATTTTTTGTGTATTGCGCTGTCTACGGCTGGGGTGGGGGCAGTTTTGATGAATGTAGCACCAATTCCGGTTTTAATTGGTTCTTGTTTAGTTGCGAAACGTTGGCCATATTTATATGAAATTTTGGCAATTGTTATCGGAATTGCTGGAGTCTTCTTAATTGTAACCCACGGCAACTTTTCCAATTTTGCAGTTTCACCAGCAGCTTTATTAGCAGGGGTGGGAAGCGCGATGTGTGTAGCAATCTATAACCTTTTAGGTGGTCATTTGACTAACAAATACCCAGTATCACTAGTTCAAGGCTGGTCATTTTTATTGGGAGGTATCTTGATGTTTGGCATTTTCCAAGCCTGGGAAATATCTTACCATTTAAACTGGTCCTTGTTTTTGGGGTTGCTAGTGGTAATCTTAATTGGTAATATTGCCGCCTTCAATGCTTTTATGTCTGGTTTGGCAATCATCGGTCCGGCGAAAGGTATTTTATACGGTTTTAGTGAAGCAGTGGCAGCTTCTATCATCGGTTGGCTTTTCTTAGGTACTCATTTTACTGGCTGGGACTTTTTAGGTTTTGCCTTGGTTTTCTTAATGCTGGTTATCATTTCTTTACCAAATCTAGTTTATACTAAAAAAATAGGTCGTTAAATTCGATGTCGTCATTCTTGATATGACGGCATTTTTTAATAGTTTTTAAAACTTGTTACAAAAAAAGTTACAAATATTAGTTTACTTTTTGTAGGTAAAATGCTATATTGAATTCATAGAACAAGTAATAAAAAATATAACAACAAAGAGGTAACTAATTATGTCAAATAAATTTACTGAAATTCAAGCTAACCGTCGCACTATCTACGCTTTAGGTAAGAATGTTTCTCAGAGTAAGGCTGAAATAGCTGATTTGATTAAGGAAGCTGTTAAACTTTCACCCACGGCTTTCAACAGTCAAACAGTTCGTGCTGTGGTAACTTTTGGTGAAGCTTCTGATAAGGTTTGGGATATTGTCTTAGCCGAATTAAAGAAGGTGGCTGTGAGTGAAGAAGCTTTCGCCAAGACAACGGAAAAAATCAATACTTTCAAGGCCGGTTTTGGAACGGTGCTTTATTTCACCGAAACTGCAACTGTTGAACAATTAGAAAAAGACTTCCCATTATACGCAGATAACTTTGCTGATTGGGCTGAACAAGGTCTTGGAGGGGCGCAACAAGCTGTTTGGGAAGCCTTAACTGCTGCAGGCTTGGGGGCCTCCTTACAACACTATAACCCATTAATTGATGTTGAAATTGCTAAGGAATTTGATATTCCAGCAAGTTGGAAGTTACGCGCTCAAATGCCGTTTGGTTCGATCGAAGCTCCAGCCGGCGATAAAGAATATATGGCAGATGCTGACCGCTTTAAGGTTTTTGGTGCTTAATTATCTAAATAAGTCTACTTTTCTTATTTTGGGCGTGTTATAATGAGCGGGATATGAGGTGATGACTATGGCAAATAACCGTTTGAGCGATTTATTGCAAATTTTGGTTTACTTGGAAATCCACCATGGAGAGGTTATTACAAGTGAAAGACTAGCTTCTAGCCTCAATAGCAATCCCTCTTTAGTACGACAAATGATAGGACAACTACGTAAGGCGGAACTTCTCTGTTCAAGACGCGGAGTGGCAGGCGCGACGCTCACACGTAGTCCTGAAGAAATTACCGTTCATGATGTCTATAAGGCGATTAATTCTGGGGATACTTTACTCAAAGTTGATTATCGGACTTCTCAAGAATGCTCGGTAGGAATTGCCTTTCCCAACGTCTTGGAAAAGCACTACCAAAAAATCCAAATTGAAGCAGAAATCCAAATGAAACAGATAACAATCGCGCAGTTAGTTGCTGAAACTAAAGACGATATTGCTCAACATGTAGAGTAGATGATAGTTACTCTAAAGAGGCTAGAAAAAAGTCTCATAAATAAAAAGCCTTAGGAAATTACGTTCTAAAAACGTTGATTTCCTAAGGCTTTTTACTATTTGGTTATTTTAATGATGTTGGTCAACAAATAAAAGCCCTCAATGATTTTTAAAGCAAAGCCCCCCTTGATAGCTAAGGGGGACTTTAAGGTTATTAGATTAGTTTTTACCTAGTTTCTTAGTTTTTTTGAGGGCCTTGTTAATGGCGGAGATAATAGCGTAACGGAAACCATGCTTTTCTAAAGCGACTACTCCGGCAATAGTAGAGCCACCAGGTGAGGTTACTTCATCACGAAGTTGAGCGGGATGTTTTTTGGTTTGACTTACCATTTGAGCGGAGCCAGCAACGGTTTGGGCTGCAAGATTAAGTGCTACTTGACGGCTAAGTCCATTTTGTACTCCGGCATCCGCCAGGGCTTCAATAAATTGGTAAACAAAAGCTGGTCCACACCCCGCGATAGCAGTAGCTGCATCCATTAAGCTTTCTGGGGTAAAGGTTACTTGCCCCGCATAAACCATTAAATCTTCGAAGAGCGGACTAGCTTGCCCATCTAAGGTAGTATAAGTCGTCATCCCTTGCCCGATTTCTACGGGGGTATTAGGCATCATCCGAATGATTGGCTTATTTGGTAGCATTTCTGTTAAATCAGCTAAGTTTACGCCTGCAGCCATAGAAATGATGGTCTGGTCGGCGGGAGTAGCTTGACCTTTTAAATCATCTAAAAGGGAGCTTAATTGATGAGGTTTAACTCCCAGAAAAACTACCTGTGCCTGAGTCATAATTTCCTTATTACTAAGAAGTTGCCCTCCGATTTGTTGTTGGAGAGCATGAGCTTTTGTGGGGTTATAATTAGATAACAATAAGTTGGTATCATCACTTGATTGACTGCTTTGGCTACGGCGCCTCCCATATTTCCAAGTCCGATAAATCCGATATTCATTGACATCATCGCTCACTTTCTATCATGTTAAATCTATTATAGCAAAACTAAACCTCGAAAAGTTAACTTAATTTATTTATCCTTGTGCGTATGCTTAAGCAAAATGCCAAGTAAGACAATTACTAAGACTGCAAGGATAATTACAGCACCGACTAAAACCCAGTTAGTTTTAGCAACATTTTTGGTACCGCTAGCTTTTTGATAGTTGGTGACATCGTGATGATTAACTTGTAGATTATAAGTGCGATTGATTTTTTGGTAGGGTTTACCGTTACCGTCAACTTATAATGACCTGGCTGATAAGTTTTAAGGGGCCAAGGAATACTTTGATACCATTGACCAACCGGTGCAAAGGGAGTTCCTGAGTTTTGGGGGTCAATTTTTTTGGTATATAGTTATTGCAATATAATATTGTACGTAAGATGTTTTCCTGATATTATCAAGTTACGAGGTGAAATATTAATGGAATTTAGTAAACGTTTAGACCGTCAATTTTTCTGGGCGGTCTTAGTCAATGTTATTGGGACACTTTTAGCAGTTACGCTAGCACGTAAATTAGCAGGTAATAATGGTTATCTTTATGCCTTAATCGGTTCGCTTTGGTTTATTGCCCTATTTACATACGAAGTCACTAAATATAAAACTTATTTGCAAAAACAGTGGCGAGAATTTAAGCAGCATATCTGGTTAAACCTTTTGTTATCGTTTATAACGGTGGTTATTGTCATGCTAGTAGTTGTTGTGGCACGAAAATTTTTCAATCAATTTTTACCTGCCCATCCGCTAAAGGAGATCATGCCACCTATTGCCACGTTATCTGGAATTTTAGCTAATTGCTATACTGGATTGGTGAGTGTAATGATTGCAGTTTTTGAAGAGATTGCTTTTCGTCACGATATGCTCTACAAATATAAAGATAGTCGTGGTTTGTTTTGTATTTTATTTGTGGTAACTAATCTTTTATTTGCAATGTCTCACTATTATAATTTTGGGGGAAGCTTTCTAGCTACAGGACCTTATGCCTTAGCGGGGATGATTTTTACACTTTTGTATATGTGGCGGAAAAATATTTGGCTTCCAATTTTAGCCCATTTCTTGTTTAATGCTCAAAGTTTGATTGGGGCGGTTGCACTTTTGATTTTTAAATTGATGGCCTAAATTTCTAGTCCTTGGATGTAAGTCTAAGGGCTTTTTAGGCTTGTGATAACTTTAGAAAAGGCTTACAATTAAGGTGAAGGGGGTGGATTAAGATGAGAGATTTAGCGAGTATTCCAGTGGTTTTGATGGCTTTTTTTGCTATTTTGAACCCAATTGGGAATTTACCAGTTTTTATTTCTTTAACTGCAAGTGATGAGGATAAAGTTAGCCATGCAGTGGCACGTAAAGCCTTGACTATTGCAACAATTATTGTCATTTTATTTACCTTTGGTGGTAAAGAAATCTTTACTTTATTTGGAATTGATTTAGCTGCTCTTCGCAGTATCGGAGGAATTATTATTGCTATTATTGGTTATGACATGTTAAAGGGAAAATCATCCAGTCTTCAACACAATGTGGACCCCAAACATCCTAATTTAGAACAAGAAATGTCGGTGGCGATTACACCTTTGGCGATGCCTATTTTAGCGGGGCCGGGAACGATTGCTACGGCAATGAATTTAGCCAACCGTTATAATCCTTTAATTGTGGTGTTTTCTTTTATTTTATTGGCTTTGTTGACGTACTTTTTATTTGTTTATGGAGAAATAATTGTTAAGAAGTTAGGTGAAAATATGTTGGCTGTAATCACTCGCTTGATGGGCTTAATTTTAGCGGTAATTGGGACGGATATGTTATTTGCAGGGCTCAAAGCAGCTTTCAAAATTTTAAATTAAAATTTTGACTAGATTTCCGCGGAAATCTAGTCTTTTTTTGTTTTAGGCACTGTTTTTGTTGAAATAGTGGGCTTAATAAAGGTCTAAAACTGTTTTGAATTTAAAAACTTTATAAAATCAACCTTTTTAGGCTG
>NZ_BAMI01000045.1 GCF_000615765.1 Ligilactobacillus equi DSM 15833 = JCM 10991
ATAATCGTCATATTTTTCTAGTAATTTCTGACTGCAATGTGGCAAAAAGAGAGCAGCGTAAGCAAAGTAATCATAACTCTTTTGATTAAGCCGATTTTCTTGGCCTAAGGTAGCAAAATATTCAGTGATAAATTGTTGACTATCATGATAAAAATCTAAACTGCGGAGGTATTTCATATCTTTAAGTGAGGTAATCTGATCTTGATACTGTAGGCGATAAATTCCGACGATAGTGAGACTCATAAAGAATCTGTAATCTAATGAAAATTTAGTTCTTCTAAGTAAGTTATGTTTAAGCAAGAGATGCTTTAATAAACTTTGATTAATACTACTTTTTGTAATGTAGTTAGAGAATAGCCAGTTTCCAAAGGTAATCACCGGTATCAATGGTCAAGTATTTTGGATGGGGATATACGACGTGTCCTTGCTAAATTCAGATAAACTTACTCCTGAGTAGAAGAAAGAATTGATTAAGGATCATCGAGAAGGTATCAGAGTTGGAATAGACGTTGTTAGTTTCCAGACAGAAGTTAAATTTTGGCCAGTTTTATCGCGCAGAAATATTGGAATAAGTAATAATTATCTCGCAATTATTTACGGAATCTTTTCTTTTGAGTTATTGGCTTTGATTAACTAAGCACAAAAAGGGGCTAACTTTCGCTAGTCCCCACGCTTGCGGTTAGGTACTCATTCTAACAATTTGTGCATTAACTAATATTCGTAATTGGTCCATCTGGAACAATCAAAAAAGTACTTAAGAAGTTACTTAAGTTTTTACTTGAGGACTAATTAAGTACTAAGGTGCTATTTTCGGATAGCGCCTTTTTTGATTATTTCAGTGAGTTTCTGGCAAGCATCATGCAGTTTATCTGTATTGATATTAGAATAATTAATAATAAAAAGATGTTGACTAACATGTTCCGGCGTCAAGTAATAAGCAGCCATGGAAGTCAAGTGAATTCCCGCCTGAGCCATACGTTGCGTGATTTCTTGATCACTGAGTTTGGTCTTTAATTTTAAAACGAAGTGCAAGCCTGCATCATTTTCTAAAATTTCACAGTAGGGGGCCAAGGAACTAGTGGTAATAATCTTAATGACCCTGCTTCTTTGACGCCGATAGTAGAGACGCATACGATTAATATGCTTTTCAAAATAACCTTGCCCGATGAAAGCAGCCAAGGTGTATTGTTCGAAGTTCGAGACAGTACAAGCGTAAAAAGAGAGTTGTTGGTAGAAACGGTTGGCCAGATGTGCTGGTAAAACCATGTAAGAAATCCGGATGGTCGGAGTGAGGGACTTGGAGAAGGTATTTAAATAGATAACTTTTTCGCAAGCATCACTAGAAAAGAGGGTCGGTATCGGACGACCTTGAAGTCGAAATTCGCTGTCGTAATCATCTTCAATGATGTAACGACCGTTCATTTCATTGGCCCAAGCTAAGATCTCATAGCGCCGGTTAGCAGGCATGGAGATTCCCGTGGGAAAATGGTGGTTGGGGCTGAGATGGGCAATATCTGCTTGAGAATTCCGTAAATCATCAGCGGTAACTCCATAATCATCAATGTCAATGTAGGTACAGTCAACGCCGGCTTGTTGATAAATTTGTGCGAGCCGTTTGTAACCGGGATTTTCAGTGCAGTATTTTTTATCTTGGCCCAGTAATTGAATCAAAAGACTATAAAGATATTCGGTACCAGCGCCGACGATAATTTGGTTAGGATCAACTAACATGCCCCGGAAAGACTTAAGATGCTCGGCAATAGCTTGTCGTAGTTCAGTTTGTCCACCGGTTGGTGAGACTTCCATAAGGGCATCTTTTCGTTGGGCAATGGTCTGGCGGAGCAACTTGGTCCACACAGAAAAGGGAAAACTTTTGGGAGCTAATTGGTTACTCGATAAATCACAATCAAATTTTAGCGGTTGGGGTGGTGTCTGAATACCGAGGTCAATTTTGGCTTGCGTAGGAATAATTTTAGTTTGATTAATGTTGGCCACATAATAGCCCTTTTTGGGCCGGGTGTAAACATAGCCTTCGGAGATTAACTGGTCATATGCATTTTGAATCGTAATGGTACTAATCCCGTTATTATTAGCGAAGGAACGCTTGGAAGGTAGTTTTTCGTGAGGGGCAAGTTTACCGGAAAGAATATCTTCTTTGAGGCGTAAATAGATATATTCATAGAGGGGACCAGTAACGTTTTGAAAATTATAGGTGAGCATCATTTTTCTCCTATCTGGACTTTATTTTTAGTTTATTTTGATTATTTTTATATTACCAGATTTATTATAAAATGATTAATAATTAAAGACAAGTAAGGGGCGGTATAAATGGTGAATGAGTATCCACAAGTATTAACGATTGCGGGTTCAGATAGTGATGGTTCAGCCGGGATGCAAGCTGATATGAATACTTTTTTAGCGCAGAAGGTCTATGGTATGTCAGTATTGACGGCTTGTGTGGCGGGTAACTCCTATGGAATTTGGGATAGCGTAGCTTTACCCCAAGCCTTCATAGCCAAGCAATTTGAAGTCTTAGCGGAGGATTTTAACATTCGGGCAACTAAGACGGGGATGTTGACTGATACAGCAACGATTGAAACGGTCGTCGCTGCGTATCAGAAATATGATTTAGGCCCGTTAGTAGTTGACCCAGTCATTATCACCAAACATGGTAACCTTCTCTTAGAAGAGCAGGCCTATCAGACTTTACGGACGAAATTGTTGCCTTTAGCGACAGTGCTAACTCCGAATTTTTACGAAGCGCAAAAATTAGCGCAAATGGAATTAAAGGATGCAAAAGCAGTAAAAAAAGCGGCCCGTAAACTTCAAGCTTTAGGTGCTAAAAATATTATGATTAAAGGACGACATGAGGCGGGTCAAGATAGGGTCAGTGATTATGTTTTATTAGCTGATGGTCAGGATTTTTGGCTGGAACATGACTACTACGAAACGACCCACTTTAATGGAACTGGTGATACTTTATCGGCGGCAATTGTTGCTCAAATAGCCCTCGGACAAGATATCAAAACGGCAATAACTAAAGCGCAAGCCTACACCTATCGTGCTTTGACGCAAGAAATTGCTGTTGGTCACAAATTTGGTCCCATTAATCACTGGGTTTAAACCGAAAAGACTTCAACTTTGAGAAGAAGCTGAAGTCTTTTTTACTGCCATAAAATGGCTGCCATATGATTGAGAATTTCTTTATTTTGGTGGAGGTCGGTGTGATTGGTATCCTTATAGACTTTTTGGCTGTAAGTGGACCAATTACTGTGAATCACGGTTTTAAGGAACTCGGATTGGACATTAGGGACTTCACCATCGGTCTTTTTTTGTCCATCTTTAGACCCCATTAAGTTATAGAAATGAATAAGGTTATGTGGATTAAATTTATCTAATTTTTTAGCCAAACGCAAGTAGTTATGGTCAGAGGTCTTTTGCGTTAAAGCTTGGTTATAACTGATTTTGGAGGAGAAACCTTCGTTAATTGGTACCCCTAATAAAATGATTTTTTTAAAGTTGATGTTTTTTTGGAGGTAACTAGAGTTAGCGAGGGCGTGTACAAAGGCCGTTCCTCCCCAAGAATGTGCAACAACATTTAGTTGGTTAATGCCGTAATTTTTATGCAAAACGCGTAAAACACTGGAAAGCCAAGCCGTTTGGGGTAGGTAATTTTTAGTATAGTTCCAATCGAAGAGGACTTGGATTAAAGAATTTTTCTTATTCATAACCGCACCTTGTACGTGTACCTTTCCAGTAGGAGTGACATGAATGGTCATGGTTTTTTGGGCAAGGTTTTGCTTTTGGTAATAGTCGATTAAATGTGAATAGGTCCATGCATTTCCACCCCAGCCTGGTATTAGTAAGGTCGGGGTGTCAGAGTAAGTTACATCAGTTTTGAGGCGATTTTGACGGAGGGGTTCTTCGCGACTGCCTTTTAAGAGGAGAAGCTGAATCCCCAAAGCGACAATAATTAAAGCAAGTGCAACGAGTAAAATTTTTTTCAAATCTTAGCCTCCTTTCACCTTTATTATAGCACTCCTCTGCTTTAGTAGCGTGTAAAATAGTTGGGGATAATTGATAAAAAATGGAAAAGTTTCTGAATAAAAAATTAAAAATAAATAAAAATGTACTTGCTTTATTTTTAATTTTAAATTAGAATACAACATATAGAAGAAAAAAGGAACATTAGAAAAGAGGATGTTTATGAAAGCCAAAAAGTTATTAGCTGTGGGTTCGCTAGCAGCCCTAACGGCGGTCGGACTCGCCGCTTGTGGAAATAAATCAGACAAACTTGCATCCGATCAAGTTTTAAAGTGGTCTTATCAATCTGAATTGCCATCTATGGATCCATCCAAAGCAACAGATACAATTTCTTTTGACCAAATGGCCAACTCCATGGAAGGTCTTTACCGTTTAGGTAAGGATAGTAAGGTTACTCCAGGTTTGGCAAAATCAACTAAGGTTTCCGATGATGGTTTGACTTATACTTTCAAATTACGTAAGAGTACTTGGTCTAATGGTGACCCTGTAACTGCCAAAGATTTTGTTTACTCTTGGCAAAGAACTGTAGATCCTAAGACTGCTTCAGAATATTCATACTTATTCAGCGGAATTAAGAATGCGGATGCCATCATTGATGGTAAGAAACCGGTAACTGACTTAGGGGTTAAGGCTGTTGGTGATGACAAGTTAGTTGTTACTTTAGAAAAGGATATTCCATACTTCAAATTATTGATGGGCTTCCCACTCTTCTTCCCACAAAGTCAAAAGGCGGTTGAAAAGTACGGTGATAAGTACGGGACAGCTGCGAAGTACATGACTTACAATGGTCCATTCAAGATGACTGGTTGGACAGGGACTAACTTGAAGTGGAAATTAGAAAAGAATGATAAATACTGGGATAAAGATAATGTGAAGTTGTCAGCAATTGAATTCCAAGTTAACAAGTCAACTAACACTTCTTACAACTTGTACCAATCAAACAAACTTGATTACACTTTCTTATCTACCGAACAAGCTAAGCAATTAAACAAACAAGATGGTTACCACATCTTGAAGCAAGCGCGGACAAACTACTTGCAATACAATGTTGCGAAGAACAAGTTCTTAGCTAACCAAAAGATTCGTCAAGCTATTTCTCATGCTATTAACCGTGAAACTTTAGCAGCTAACATTTTAGGTGCGGGAACGTTACCATCTTCAAGCGTTGTTTCTAAAGGTTTAGCAACTTACGATGGCAAAGATTTCGTACAAGTAGCGGACTCTAAGGCTAACAAGCTTGACAAGAAAGAAGCGCAACGTCTCTTGAAAGAAGGGTTACAAGAAGTTGGCGAAGACAAGTTGACCTTGAACTTATTAGGGGATGACACTGATGTCGCTAAGAAAGTTACTGAATTTGTCCAAAGTCAATTGGAAACTAATTTAGGTAATGGCACTAAAATCACGGTTCAAAATGTACCATTTAAGACACGTTTAAGTCGTGTATCTGGCGGGGACTTTGATATGGCTGCCGTAGCTTGGGGTGCGGACTTCGCTGACCCAATCTCCTTCTTAGACTTATTTACTTCTGACAACTCATACAACACTGGTAAGTGGAACAATGCAGAATACGATAAGTTAATTACGGCATCTAAGACAACTGACGCTAACAATGCTAAGAAGCGTTTCAACGATTTGGTGAAGGCTTCTGATGTCTTGAATGAAGACCAAGGGGCAACACCGCTCTTCCAATTAAACCAGGCTTACATGTTACGTCCAGGAGTTAAGGGCTTAATCCAAAACTCTGCTGGGGTTACAAACAACTGGAAGAATGTCTACATCTCAAAATAATAATATGAAGAAGTCGGAGTAATCCGGCTTTTTTGTGGTCATGAATTCGCTGGAACGTCACTATTAGTTCAAATTTTAAATTTTTCCAAACACCAAAAACTGTGGATTCCTATCTAGGAGTCCACAGTTTTTCTTAAAAATCCAAATTTTAGGCGCGGATTTGGCCATCACCTTGGATGATATATTTGTAGGTAGTCATTTCAGCCAAGCCCATAGGACCTCGCGCGTGCATTTTTTGAGTGGAAATGCCCAGTTCACAACCGAGCCCAAATTGACCGCCATCTGTGAAACGGGTCGAGGCGTTAACGTAAACAGCGGCTGAATCGACCGCTTGTGTGAAGAGCTGAGCTTGCCTATCATCTTTGGTAACGATGGCTTCGCTGTGCCCAGTCGAATGTTGGTTAATGTGGTCAATGGCAGCTTGAGTATCGGGGACCACCTTGATGGCCATGATATAGTCTAGGAACTCTGTATCGAAGTCTTGACTACCAGCGGCAATGGCATCGGGGAGATAAGGGAGTGCCTGTTGATTAGCGCGCATTTGAACTTGACCTTTGAAAAGTTCATTTAAACGTGGCAAGAAAGTAGCAGCAATCTTTTCATGAACTAGGCAAACCTCAGCGGAGTTACAGACAGAAGGACGGCTAGTTTTAGCATTGGCAACAATTTTGAGAGCCTGGTCTAAATCGGCAGCTTGATCGACGTAAACATGGCAAATACCAGTGCCAGTTTCAATCACGGGTACGGTGGCATTTTCTACCACGGCCTTGATGAGACCCGCCCCACCACGTGGAATGAGAAGGTCGATCTGTCCCTTGGCAGTCATTAATTCTAAAGACGATGCCCGGCTAGTATCGCTCACCAGTTCAATGACTTGTGGCGAAATTTCACTTTGGGCCAACCCAGCTTGAGTGCTTTAACAATGGCGACCGCCGAATTGTAAGCTTCTTTGCCTCCACGGAGGATAACAGCATTTCCAGATTTAACGGCTAAGGCTGCTACATCGGAAGTAACATTAGGGCGACTTTCATAAATCATACCTAAAAGGCCGAAGGGTACGGCGACTTTTTGGATATGCATGCCGTTTTCAGCTTGATGGCTAGCGAGGATACGGCCGACAGGATCGGGTAAAGCTTGGAGGGCTAAAATACCTTGGGCCATTTCTGCGATACGTTCGGGAGTCAATTTGAGTCGATCTAACATAACAGGTGCAATGTGTCCGTGAGCGTTTTCCATATCAATTTGATTAGCGGCTAAAATTTCGGCTTGTGCAGCTTGGAGGCTAGTGGCCATTTTAGCGAGGGCTTCATTTTTAGCGGTTTCAGAAGCTTGGTTGATTGATTTTTTGTGTTGTAACAGACTTTGAATGAGCGCTTGTGTAGAACTTATGGTCATATAATCATCCTTTCTTAAAGTAGGGTTACCCAGTCATCACGATGGATGAAGGTCCCTTCAGGGTGTTTGAATTGAAGTAGTTCTTCGACGACCAAACGGGAAAAACGTGCCCGTCCTTTACCGATTAATTTACCGCTAGTTTGGCTGTAAACTGAGACAATATCATTACGTTGGAAATTACCGCTAAATTCACTAATACCCGAAAGTAAGAGGCTATGCCCCTTGGCAACCATGGCTTTTTCCGCCCCAGCATCCACAAAAATATCAGCTTGACTAGGAGCGTAGAAGCTAACCATTGTTTCTTTTGGTTGAAGGCCTTGGTTTGCGCCGTGAAATAAGTTCCTTGGATTTCTTGCTTGACGGCTTTGGGTAATGAATTTTTTAATTGGGATGAAGTAATGAAAACTGGTACGCCAGCCATCGTGGCCAAACGGGCCGCCTGGATTTTAGTGACCATTCCGCCAGTTCCATTGGCTGTACCAGCTCCGGAAGCGATTTGGAAAAGCTCAGGTGTAATATTATCAACTTGGCAATGGCTTGAGCCTGCGGATCTTTACGCGGATTTGCGGTGTAAAGGCCCGCCACATCCGTGAGTAAGACTAAGAGGTCAGCTTTAAGTAAACCAGCGACTTGGGCGGAAAGCGTATCGTTATCGCCAACCTTGATTTCATCAACGGCGATGGTGTCATTTTCATTAATAATAGGAATGGCCCTGCGCTTGAGTAAGACTTGGAGGGCCTGGGCAGCATTGTTGTAGCGTCGAGGGTCTTTGAAGTCATCTTGGGTCAAAAGAACTTGGGCCGAGACAATGCCATCTTGCATGAGATTGGTGGTGTAGTGTTCGATGAGTAAACCTTGCCCCACGGCAGCGCTAGCCTGTTTGTCAGCGATGTGTTTGGGCCGCTTGTCAAAACCTAAACGCCGGAAACCAGCAGCAATCGAACCGGAAGTTACTAAGACTAATTGATAGCCTTGGTGGTGGAGCTGTGCTAATTGTGAAGTAATTTGGGCCAACTTTTCTGCATCTAAATCCCCCATGTGATTGGTCAAAGAAGAGGTCCCAATTTTGAAAACGATTAATTTATCTTTCATATTTTTTCCTTGTTGAAACGTTTTCTCAAGTATAACATGGATTTAGGGCGGAGAAAATCAAAAAATCCTGGTGTTAACCAGGATGTAAAAATTATTGTAAAATTTCTGGGACGACTTTGGCTAAGTTTTCAATTTGGTTTTCTCCTGTAGCTAAACTAGCATTATTTTGTGTGTAAACGGCAATGAGATAGCCATTATTAGCGCCGGGATCACTTGGAATATAGCCAATGCTATTTACGTACCAGTGGCCTTTATCATCGGGAAGCCAGCCATTTTTGAGGTAATAGTGGTCACTCCCCGCTGAAATACCCCAGTTTTGGTCTGCTTCCACATTAGCCATCAGAGCTTTAGAGTAAGTTTGCGCGGAAGTACTCAGATAATCGGAGTCTTGGAAAATTTGTTTCAGCAAGATTAATTGGTCTTTAGGCGTGGTGGTTGTTAGTCCCCAACTCGAAGTGGGGGTATGAGTGTATTTCATACCTAAAGCTTCGTAGACTTGATTTAAAGCATCATAGCCTCCAAGATAAGTTTTGAGAAGCGTGGTAGTCGCGTCGTTGTCGCTATTTTCGATCATTTGCCGCGCCAAAGTCGCTTCGTAACCGCTCAAGGCCCCACCTTCTTGGTGTAAAAGGGCTACTAAAACCGCGACTTTGACGGTACTAGCAGTTACCCAATCGTGTTTGAAAGGGCGGTTTGTGTAGGTATAGGTTTGGCCGTTTTTTTCTGAAAAAATGGCAATACTATATTGACCTTTATAAGTTTGACTACTTGATTTCCATGCTTGGCGGAGGTGAAATTCCTGAGGAGTGGGAATTACATCAGTCGTGAAAAAGGTAATTCCCAGCAAGCCTAAAATCAGGAAGATCCCAATTTGATAGACATGTCGCTGTCTCTTTTGGGTCTTCACTTGTCGGTGTTGGCTACGTTTTTGATAATTCATGTACATACCTTTCTAGAAAGCTATTTCTATATTATGCAAGTTTTTGGTCAAAATTGCAAGAAAAGCCTCAAAAAGACCCTTTGGCGTTAAACCAAAGGGTCTTAACTTAGTTAAGTTTAAGCTTCAGAAGCCCCACTAGTGGCATCAGCTTCAACCTCGACATCTTCAGCAATGGCTGTTTTTGCAGCAATACGTCCGAAAGTGAAGATATCAGCCAAGGAATTACCACCTAAACGGTTCCCAGCGTGTAGCCCCCCAGCAACTTCTCCGGCAGCAAACAAGCCGGCAATCGCGTGGTTATTCTTATCCAAGACATGAGCCTGAGTATCAATCTTTAAACCACCCATGGTGTGGTGGATGGCCGGTTTACGTGGTGTGGCATAGAATGGTGCTTGCACTACCTTGAGATCGAAGACTTCCTTACCAAATTCTGGGTCGTGCCCCGCATCAACGTAGCTGTTGTACTTATTGATGGTGTCAACGAAGACCTCAGGGTCCATGTCTAATTGCTTAGCGAGGTCTTCTAAAGTATCTGCCTTGTAAAGGGTACCAGCCTTAACTTGAGCTTCAATTTTTTCTTCGCTTGTGTTGTAGGCCGTCTTTTTAATTTCGTTATCGGCAATCAAGTAGAAGAGCCCACCATTCTTAATGGCTGCTTTGGCTAAGACATCCCGACCTTCGTATTCATCAACAAACCGCTTCCCAGCTTGGTTAACCATGATGTAGTTTGCTGGTGGAGTTTGCAGACCAGTGAAAAGTTCCCCGGTCACAGGGTCGGAAACAGGCATCATTTGGGAGAAGCCCATGCCAACAAGGTCCGCCCCGACGGCCGTGCCTAACTCAATTCCGTCACCGGTGATAGAAGGGGAGTTAGTTGTGGCGATGTCATCATCGATGTTTTCCCAGTAAGTGTTGTATTTTTGTACCATTTTGGTATTGGCTCCAAAGCCCCCAGCTGCTAAAATAACGGCTTTAGCATGAACGAGTACTTCTTGGCCTTGGGCGGTCCGAGCTTTGATACCAATTACCTTGCCATTGTCATCAGTAATCAATTTCGTAGCACGGGTTTCGGTTAAGATTTGTCCACCATTGTTCTTGACAAATTCAGACAAGACACGAATGAAGGCAAAACCAAGGGGTTCTGTTGGTTTGTGACCCCGACGCCACTTTGCCCCAACTGGCATGGTAACTTCGGTTTGATCATATTCAACCCCTAAGTCAGCTAGCCATTTCACAGAGTCTAGGGCATTATCAGTTAAAGTTTTAACTAAGTCGTAGTTACCGTGAATTTCTTGGCCATTTAAATCAACGCGCTTACCACCGAGGTAAGTTTGGATTTCATGCCAAGTAGGAGAATCGAAGAGATAGTCGTGGTCCCCATCAAGGTAAGCCTTGATTTCAGCTTGTAATTTACGGAAATCAGCTTGGTATTCAGGATCAATTTGATTGGTATCGTAGTCCAACATTTCCTTTAAGGTATCGGCTTCGCCTGGTAGAGCTTTGAAGGTATTTTGCCACTCAGGGTCGGCGGCGTTGACAGGTCCCCCGGCGCGGACGGTGTTCCCCCCAGTTGATGGGAACTTTTCCAAGACTAAGGTAGATTTTCCAGCTTGTAAAGCAGTAGCAGTGGCCGTTAAACCAGCGCCCCCGGCACCAATCACAGCTAGGTCAACCGTGTATTCTTGAGGCAACTTCACAGCGTCAGCACTTGGTTTAGGACGCTTCTTTAAAATGTTAGGGTCAACGCCAGCTTCTTTAACAGCTTGGGCCACACTATCTAGAATCCCATTACTTGTATCTGAAGCTCCGGAGACAGCATCCACATTTAAAGTTTGGCCAGCTAAGATTTGAGCAGGAATTCTTTCGAAGGCAGCTTCGGAAATACCCTTGGTTTCGCTAGCCGTATCAATATCGATATCTTCGATGCGGTCCTTAGATAAGGTAACTTTTACGCTGAAGTCACCGTTATGTCCCTTAGCAGAAACTTCGTAAGTCCCTGGGGTGAATTCCACTTCTTCTGGTAAACTTAGCACGGTGGTAGCTTTTACGAAGCGCAAGAAGTTCTTGAAACATTGACTCAAGAAATCAATGGTACCTTGAGCTTTGATGTTGCCGTCTTCATCGAAAGCTTCAAGAGCGTTCCCCATAACGAATTCGTTACTTCCGAGTACGATAGGTCCTAAACCTGGGGCGTCCATAATTTCGCGCAAGTGAATTTGAGCACTAGCAGAGCCGTGAATATCTTCCGCAGCCCCAACAATCATTAAAGGTTTCCCTGTTAAAGGATGAAGGTTAAAGGACATCCAATCTAAGAAACTATTTAAAGTTGAGGGGATAGTGCGGTTTTCCTCATCAGTGGCGATGATTACCCCATCAGCGGCTTCGATTTGTGCTGCCGCATTCTTAAGTAAATCAGTTTCGCTTTGGTCATCTGACTCATTGAACATTGGAAAATCACGACATTCAAGCAGGGAAATTTCTGCTTGGTCTGCAAAGTGTTTTTGCATAAATTGAAGTAAAGTTCTGGCTGGCGCATTGTTTTTGGCGGAGCCAACAATTCCGACTAATTTCATTTTTAAGCCTCCTAGTCTTTTACCCAGCTAACAAAGTCAGCAAAGTATTGGTCAAGTTGCGCTACCACTTGGGTGTCCTTTAAATTACCTTCTTCATCGAAGGCTTGGGCTGCCCGGCGGAGGAAGAATTCTTCCCCAGCAAGAGTGCTGGCTGCTAAATTAGGACTTTGCAAGATACGGCGCAAGTGTTCTTGGGCTCGTAAAGTTCCTAAAACCCCGTAAGAAGCACCGGTAATCATCACTTTTTTGTGGTTTAGAGCCTTAGTTTGCCCCAACCATTCTAAGGCAGAAGCCAATGGTGCAGATGGTGTGGTCATATTCTGGTGTAGAAATAATCACCCCATCAGCAGCGTGGATTTTATCACTAAATGCAATAACTTGAGCACTTGGAGTTTGGCTTGCATCGTGGAAAGCTTCTAAGTCTTTAATTTCTAAAATTTCAATGTCGGCTTGTTTGGTAAAGTGTTTTTGCATGAACCTTAAAAGGTTACGGTTCAAAGAAAAATCAGCGTTGGTACCGACAATTGCAACAAATTTCATGTTGTCAGCTCCTTTTGTTAAGCGTTTTCTTAGGATGTAAATTTTTTTACTTAATTAAAAATTAAGCCCAATGGTTATTATAAATCATTTTTGTGTTTAAATCGACATAAAAATATAATTTTTTCACAAATTATGCTTTTTAGGGCATAACTTGTTTTGACAGAACTAGCAACAGAAGCTGGGAAAAATGAGTTTTTCCGTTCTATAAAATCAAGTTTTTAGTGATATACATATGAATTTACGTATTAAGTTATGTATGATGTTACGTATTTAAATACGTATTAAGATGCGTATAAAAATGCTGTTACAACAACTGATTAAAATTTTTTAGTTACATCGAAAGCTTTACCCTAGTTTTTGACTGATATTGTTGAATGAAATTCAACTTGTTAGAAATAAAGGGTGCTTGTCAAACATCTAAACGTAACTGCACCACGGTAGGAGAGTCTGGTTTGCCCCGACATGCTTACTATGACGTAGGTGTCGTGAGTTACAGGGCCCCATGTTTTTAGACTCGGGTAGTTGACACAAGAGATGGCAACATACAAGAAAAAACACTTTTCACACTTGGCATGCTTCCTTTAGGGGGTACCATAATTTCAGTGAAAAGTGTTTTTTGAAAACTCGGGGCTTTTGCCTCAGCCTCGAGTTAACTATTATGCTTATAAGTGACTTACCGCATCTTTAGCAGCAGCGCGACCATAAACCCCACAGGTTAGGAGGGACGTACCGCAACCAAAGTAGTTAATCCCGGTCATTTGACTGTCAGCACAAGAACCACAAGCGTATAAGCCCTTAATAACTTGGTTATCTTCGTCAAGAACTTGGGCATTTTCATTAATCTTGGCCCCGGTATAACCATCGGTACAGATTTGTGGTAAGCGTACTAGGTAGTAAGGAGCAGTAATCTTAATCATATTGGCTGGATTCTTATGGAAATCTTCATCCACACCTTTTTCGCAAAGTTCATTGTAGCGAGCAACTGTAGCTTCCAAGGTTTGAGGATCAATGCCAACATCTATTGCTAAAGCTTTGATGCTATCTTCACGGTAGCCGAAAGGTTTACCTTGGGCGGTTTTCGTAGTTAAACCAAGATCAGTCATTTCCGGGTATTTGTCAGCTGTAACTTGGCCAAAGATAGCATAACCTTCGTTGTAACCTCCATCCCAAACACGTTTAGTGTATTCGAAACAGAAGTCATCTTCAGAGGCTACACGCCGTCCACCACCATCGACTTCTAAGACATCATAGTTAGGGAGGGTAGGTGAGCCAGGAATGGCTTCAGGGAAACGATCCCCCCATGAGGCTCCGTAGAAGTAATACATCATTTGGATGTAAGGTACGTCAATAATTTGAGCCCCAGCTTGTTTAAAGAAGCGCATTGCCGAACCATTTCCCCGCCCAGTGATAACTTCAATATTATTCATACGAGGTTGAGTTCCTTCACCATTTCCGGATTTTCGGTGTAGGAACCGGCAGCCACAATTACAGAACTGGCATGGATAATTAAGGTATCACCTAGTTTATTGCGGGCAACGACCCCTTGGACTTGGCCATTTAAGGTAATTAATCTATCCACGGCTAAGCCATAACGTAAGTCTACGCCCTTTTCTTGGGCGGATTGAACTAAGTTTTCAATTAATTCTGCCCCTAAACCGGCTGTTGTGTGGGCCCGTTTCAAGTTACGAACGCCTTTTTCACTTACGTGGGTAACTCCTGACCAGGTAACTCCGTTTTCCATTAGGAAGTTGTTAAGATCTGTGGAGTCGTGAGTTAACTTGCGCATAAGTTTGGTGTCGATAGTTGGTTCGTCCTTGTAAAGAGAGTAAATATCTTCGAAGAAGGCATCTGTTGTGTCTTCGATACCGTGCTTAGCCTGTTCCTTGGTACCGGCCCCCATGACGAACCCTTCTGAACGAGTGGAGGAAGAACCGTTGATTTCTTGTGCTTCGCAGATAAGAACTTTGGCTCCTTGATCAGTGGCTTCAATAGCAGCACATAAACCAGCCATTCCCGCTCCGATAACGACAATGTCGGTATTTAAATTTTCAACAATTGGTGTCCGTTGCTTAATTTTACGGGCTGCAAAAATTTCAGGTTGGCCACCGGCTTGGAGAATACAATTATCAAGAGCTTGGCGAAAGGCATTAGAAGATACACTAGCACCAGTTACGACATCTAAGTCGGTTGATTGTTTGGCAATTGCTTTTTTGGCTAAAATATCAAAGGCCATCCCACCCATAATGTGGGTATCGGTGTATTCAGGAACTTCAATATCTGTAATTTTATTGTCTTTAAAGGTTGCCAACATGGTCATTTTCCCGACACCAGGTAAACCTTCATGTTCTTGGAAGGAATTAACTGTGGTAGTATACTGACCATCATTTAGGGTTAGGGTTGCTTCTTGTTTTTCATCCTGGGCAGCAATCTTTGCCAAAGTCAGTGCTTGATTAAAAGCTTTAGAAGTATAAGAAGCTCCTGAAATACCATCAACGTTAAAATCATTTCTTCCTTGTGCAGTTTGAACTAGAGCAGTGAGTGCTTTGCCACCGATATTTGGGGTTTCTTCTTCTTTTAAAATATCAATCTTAGCAATTTGTTCATCTTTGATGGTTACAGCTAAATCAATATCGCCTTTGAAACCTTTGGTGCTAACTTGATAAGTTCCGTTCTTTAATTGTCCCATAAAAAAACTCCTCCTCATTTTTGGAAACGTTATCAATATATGTTAATTATATCACAAATGAAGTCGGAAAGGTTCTGCTAATTCTCCGTAAAAAACTAAGAAAATCAACAAACCTGTATAGGTTTGTGACTGCGTAAAGTTTTAGTGGACGAATTGCAGAAGTCGTACAATTGTGACGGAGTTGGGAAGTATTACATATGAAAGATATTACTATCGGAATAAAACAACCAAGGAGTACTGTTTTTTACTAGATGCATTTTTAGAAATTGAAAAATACCGTAGAGTTGATGCTAAACTACGTTTAGAATTATGTAAAACTGCGGCCGACAATAGTTATCAAAAAGCCTGTTATATTCACCATAATGTGGTGTCTAAGACAAGCATCATGAACTTTTAAGAGAGTTTAGAACAATATTTGAGGACGGTATTTCAGTTGAAAAGACTTCAGGAGAGTGCCCTAAGTTTTTATTCATCGAAGCTGATGAAGATCACGTCATATACCAAGACGGGACATCACATTATGAGAAAATGGTCTATATTTACGAGGGTTATCGTCAAGTTGATAAGTCTAAACGAGCCTTGATAAGCCCACACTGCATTACGCAGGAAGTGGCGGTAAGGAAGATCTTTGGGATAATGTAAAAGACTATATAGTACAGCGATATGGCAAAGATGCATTTTCAAAAATAAAGGTATACTTCACTAGTGACGAAGGAAAGTGGCTAAAAACATGTAGTAACTGGTTGGATGTAGTTGAGATTTTAGACAAATTCCACGTGGTCAAGGCCTGTCGACTAGCTGTTGGTGGTGGATTTAAATGGAATGGTGAAAATAAACTTAAAAAGTGGGTTTTGTCAGGTGATTGGGACATGGTAAAGCCGTTCAAAAAAGTTTATTTGTCAGACCCAACCATACGAAAAAAGCGCAGAAATACGGT
>NZ_BAMI01000044.1 GCF_000615765.1 Ligilactobacillus equi DSM 15833 = JCM 10991
TGTAGGTTCATATTTAAGGGATTGCACTAGGATAATAGAGGGTTGCCTATAATTGACCCACATATTCTGAAAAATGCTAAGTAGCTAGTTAATAATGCAGATTTTGGTGATATAAAGATACTATATTTGTAATCGACGAGCCCCCTTACGGGTTTCGTTAGGGAGGCAGTGATATTTTTCACGGTATTTTTTAAAGAAAAATGTATGATTATTTATACCAACCGAGTCAATAATTTTATTAATTGAATCGGAAGAATTGATGAAAAGGTATCTTGCTTTTAAGAGACGTTCATTGGTACGCAAATCTCGAAAATTTTCACCAGTATTTGTTTTGATTAATGAACTTATATATGCTTTGTTGTAACCATATTTTTTAGCCAGGTCCTCCAGGGTTATAGTAGCGTAGTTTTCATGAATGTCATTAATGATTGAGGTTATTAATGTATTGGAATCACTATCTGAGAAATTATCAAAAGATTCTTGAGGATAATGACGCACGAATTTTGAAAACAGAATACTCATGTATCGATCTATGATTGGTGCAGATAATTTTTGGGATTGATAATACTCATTAATAATCTCATCAACAGTTGAGTCTATATCATAATTATGTTTAAAGAGTATGGAGGAGTCATCGTGATTTTTTTTACCTAGAGCGGCATTAGACAGAAAACCGTAGGTCAAGCTATTATTTTGTTGAATGTCATTTAGAAGACTAATAGAAATTTCGTGATTTCTAAAAATAATATTAATTAGGATGTCGTTATCCCCTAATGCTTTTATCGAGTGTCGGCTCCCAACATCCATGATTAAAATATCTCCTGAATGAAGTGTAATTTCTTGATTATTAACTTTTTGATGACATTTTCCTTTGAACATATAATTAATTTCTAGAAAATTATGCCCATGACAAGGATAATCTGCAAAGCGATTATGCTTACTAATATAAACATTACTATTTTTGAATAGAGTGTCATCAATTGTAGGAAGTCCATCCGAGAGTGTTCGGTTTAAGTCAAGGGACTCTAAGGGAATGTCATCAACAAAATGATGGGTTTTACGTTGTTTAATTTCAATTTTTGAAAAAGAATCTAATTGCTTTTGAATATCAGCACTAAGCATATGAACTCCTCCTCGTAATATCATATATTTACCACATTTATTATTATAAATGAAAATACATAAAATGGTTGCGTTTCCAAAAAAATAATACTAAATTTATTATTTTTTGTCATTGAAAGCGTTTGCTTAAAAGAAGTAGAATATCGGTGTAATCAGGAAATGATTCACGAAAGGAGTAAGAATTTATGGCAAGTAAGAGTAAAAATTTTTCTACTTGGGCTGTATCCTTAACTAATTTCTTAGATTCAGGATGTATTGTAGCCGGAGCTAGTGGGCTGACACTTTGGACCTCAGCGCTTAAGTTAGGAAGTTTTGAAGTAGGTTTGTTGGGGGCTCTGAGTGCCAATGCATTTGGCTCTGCGATTGGGGCTTTGATTGGTGGTCATTTGTCGGATAAATACGGTCGAAAAGTTATCTATACTTACGATATGCTTGTATATATGTTGGGAACATTAATTGTCGCATTTTCAATGAACTTTCCAATGTTATTAGCCGGTTTCTTAATTACCGGGATTGCCGTGGGTGCTGGGGTACCGGCATCATGGACTTATATTTCTGAAACGTCGGATGATAGTAAGCGAGCATACAATATTGGGGTTTCTCAATTTGCTTGGTCAATGGGTCCAGTACTTATTTTTATTGGTGGGACATTGTTAGCACCATTAGGCTTATTAGGCAATCGTATTTTATTTGGATTTTTAACAGTAGTGGCCTTCACAGCTTGGATGTTGCAACGTAACCTTGATGAATCAGCACAATGGGTTGAACAAAAGAAACGTGAACGTGAAACTGGTGAAAAACCTCACCCATACAAGGAATTATTCTCAAATTCAGTTAGTGTTAAATCGGTATTCTTCTTAATTGGGGTTTACATGTTCTGGAACTTGGTTGCTGGTGCGATGGGATTCTTCATGCCATTTGTTTACGAAACAGCTGGTGGTTTATCAAACTTCCAAGCTAACATGTTACAAGCTGTTTTATGGACGTTCACGGCCTTAGCTGGTTACTTTGGCTTTGCTAAATTTGGTGATAAAGTTAACCACCGGATGTTCTTCTTTGTAGGTGCTTTGATGGCCGTCGTATCTTGGGTAATTTTAACTTACATTGGTTTTGGCTGGACAGCTTTAATTGCTTTCGTAACAATTTGGGGTATCTCAGCAGGGATTGGTGCTCAAGCATGGTATGCTTTATGGGCCACAGAACTTTTTCCTACTAAGTACCGTGCCGGATCTCAAGGGGTAATGTTTTTCGTCGTTCGTGGTAGTGCGGGTATTTGGTCAATCATTTTCCCAACAATCCTTACAACGCTGGGCTTCAAGGTAGCCGGGACATTCATGATTGGTTTATTAGTAGTTTCACTATTAATCGGTACTTTATGGACACCCAAAACACGTGGTAAGTCACTTGAAGAAATTACTCATGAACGTTACGGTGAAGATGATATGTAGTGAATGGAGTTGAATTTTAATGTCAAAGACATATGTTGCGGTTGATATTGGTGCTTCAAGTGGACGTCTAATGTTAGCACAACTCAAAGATGGCAAGCTTGATTTACAAGAAATGCACCGTTTTAAGAATGGTTTTAAGTTTAGTCAAGGTCATGACCGCTGGGATATTGATCACTTAGTTGACGAAATATTCTGTGGCTTAGAAAAAATTAAACAAGCAGGTTATGATGAAGTATCATTAGGGATTGACACATGGGCTGTTGATTATGTTCTTGTTGGTGAAAATGGTGAAAAGTTACAAGATCCTGTAGCTTATCGAGACGAACGTACCAAAGAATCTATGGGAGACTTAACAACTAATGTCTCCAAAGAATACATTTATGAAAAAACAGGAATTCAATTTTTAAACTTCAATACCTTATACCAACTTTTTGCAGAAGATAAGGAACTATTGGCAAAAACGGCTAAGATTATGATGATTCCAGACTACCTAGGTTATGTATTAACAGGAAATGCAGTTACTGAAATAACCAATGCATCAACGACTCAAATGTTAAGTTTACGCGAAGGATTATTTGACGAAAAGTTACTTGAACAGGTCAACGTTTCCGCTAACCAATTTCCTAAGTTAGTCGATGCGGGTACTGTTTTGGGCCCAGTAGACTTAAAGTGGACTGAAAAGTATGACTTGCCTAAGATTGAAGTTGTAACGGTAGCAACTCACGACACGGCTTCTGCTGTTGTTGGTACTGCGGGTGAAGGGCACAATTGGGCTTACTTGAGTTCAGGAACTTGGTCATTAATTGGTACAGAATTAAAGGTACCCGAAAATGGTCCGGAAGCCTTTGCTGAAAACTATACTAATGAGTGGGGGGCTTATGGGACTTACCGTTTCTTGAAGAATATCATGGGACTTTGGATGATTCAATGTGTTAAAAGAGAACTTAATGATGAATATTCATTTGCTCAGTTGGCAGAAATGGCATCCAAGGAAGAACCATTCCAGCAATATATTGATGTTAATGATGATCGCTTTACCAATCCCGAAAATATGATTGCAGAAATCCAAGCTTATTGTGAAGAAAGTGGTCAAAAGATACCACAAACTCCAGGGCAATTAGCAATGGCTATTTACTCAAACTTGTCGCTGTACTATGCAAATGAATTAGATAAGATGGATAAAATTATGGGATACCACATTGATACCCTAAATATCGTTGGTGGTGGTTCAAATGTTGCCCTAATGAATCAACTTACTAGTACTGTTGCTAAACGTGATGTTTATGCGGGACCTAGTGAAGCAACAGCTGTGGGTAACATTGTTGTGCAAATGATTACTAATGGTGATATTTTAAATATCTATTTAGCTAGACGAATTATTTCTGGCTCATTTCCAATCAAACATTTCACACCAGAAGATGGTAAATATGAGGGACAATTAGATAAGTATCAAGAGTTTTTGAAAGTAAACAATTAACGAAAGGAAGTTTTGTCATGGTTAGAATGGGACAATTGATGCACGTAAATGCAGATGCGTACGAAGAATATGAAAAGAGACACAACAATTTATTTCCGGAAATGCGTGAAGCATTAAAGGAAGCGGGAGCACACAATTACTCAATTTTTTTAGATAAACGAACGGGAAATCTATTTGCTTATCTAGAAGTAGATGATGTTGATAAATACAATGCAATTGCGGAAATGGACGCATGTAAAAAATGGTGGGCTTACATGGAACCAATTATGGATACTAATCCAGATAAGAGTCCAATCGCGTTTGACTTAAAAGAAGTATTTCACTTAGATTAAAATTGTAAGCGTTATAATAGGAGGTTTTAACTTATGGTTAAAGAACAATCAATTCAAGAAGCATACGAAGTAGCAAAACAACGTTACGCCGAAATAGGTGTTGACACTGAAGAAGCAATGAAGAAATTGGCTGAGATTAAATTATCAGTTCACTGCTGGCAAGGTGATGATGTTCGTGGCTTCTTAAATCCAACTGAATTAGGTGATGGTTTAAGTGTTACAGGGAATTACCCAGGACGCGCACGTACTCCTGAAGAATTGACATCTGATTTACATGAAGCATTATCACTAATTCCAGGTAAGCACAAGGTGGCTTTACACAGTATTTATGCTGTAACCGATAAGAAGAAAGACTTAGATGAAGTTGGTCCAGAAGATTTTAAATTCTGGGTAGATTGGGCTAAAAAAGAAGGTATTGGTCTTGACATGAATGGGACTTTCTTTTCTCATCCAATGGTTCGTGAAAACTTAACTTTATCTAGTCCAGATAAGGACGTACGTGATTTCTGGATTAAAGTAGGTATTCAATCGCGCCGTATTGCTAACTATTTTGGTCAAGAATTAGGGCAACAATCGGTTAATAACTTTTGGATTCCAGATGGATACAAGGATAATCCAGTTGACAAGTTGGCTCCTCGTCAACGTTTAATTGAATCTCTGGATGAGATTTTAGCTGCAGATGAGTTTGATGAAAAGAATACCATCGAATCATATGAAGGTAAATTATTTGCTACAGGGATTGAATCTTACACAGTTGGTTCTCATGAATTCTACGATAACTACGCTTTGACACGTAATAAACTTTGGACAATTGATGCAGGTCACTTCCACCCAACAGAAGATGTTTCTGATAAGTTTACTTCATTCTTACCATTTGGTAAGGGATTAATGCTTCACGTTTCTCGCTCTGTTCGTTGGGACTCCGACCACGTAGTTATTATGGATGATGCCTTGGCACGGATTACGCGTTCATTAGTTCGCGATAACCTGCTAGACAAGACCAATGTTGGGTTAGACTTCTTTGATGCAACTGTAAACCGTGTGGCAGCATGGGTTGTTGGGGCTCGTGCAACACAAAAGAGTTTCTTACAAGCTCTACTTGCACCAATTCAAGATCTCAAAGATGCTGAAAATAGCTACGATTACACAACGCGTCTTGTTGAAACTGAAGAATTAAAATCCTTCCCATTTGGTGCTGTTTGGGATGAATTCTGCCGTCGCAACAATGTTCCCGTTGGTACGGATTGGCTTACAGAAGTTCGTCAATATGAAAAAAATGTACAATTGAAACGCGACTAACAGAGATAAAGGAAGGATAATCATGACAAAATTTATCGATTCATCATATGTAAAAGACCTATGTGATATCACATTCAGTTCGTACGACCATGGTTGGGATGAACGTAATGGTGGTAATGTAAGTATCCGTTTAACGGAAGAAGAAGTAGCTAGATTTGAAGATATTCATGATGTAACACGTGTTTATGAATTAGGTTTTGATGCTAAAGAACTTGCGGGACAATACTTCTTGGTAACTGCCTCTGGTCGTTACTTCCGGAATGTGATTAAGCGTCCGGATGTTGATGCTGGTTTAGTGAGAATTACTGAGGATGGACAAAAAGCCGAAGTACATTGGGGATTTACAGATGGCGCATGGCCAACTTCAGAATTTCCAACACACTTAATGTCGCACATTGCGCGCTTAAAGGTTGATCCAGGTCAACGAGTGGTTATGCACTGTCACCCAACTAACTTTATCGCCTTGTCATTTACGCAAGATTTAGATGAACGGAAATTATCTCGTCTTTTGTGGAAGATGCAAGCAGAATCTCTTGTTGTTTTCCCTGAAGGTGTAGGGATTATTCCTTACATGACACCAGGAACTAATGAAATTGGTGAAGCGACAGCTGCTAAGATGGCAGAATATAAGGTTGTTATGTGGCCACATCACGGGATTTTCGCTGTTGGTGGTGATCCTGACGAAACATTTGGTTTGATTGAAACCGTTGAAAAAGCAGCGTTGATTTACAGCCAAATTTGTGCTCAAGGTGGTCAAATCAAACAAGATATTACTGATGAACAACTTCACGAATTGGCAGATGCTTTCGGCGTAGTTGGCAATCCTAAATTTTTGGATTAGTCATTGATAAATTATCTTAAAAATGAAGTACTTTATGATTATTAGGAAAAGGTCAATAATCATAAAGTACTTTTTGTGATTAAATATCTGAGTTTGGATTACTCTTAACAGTTGCCAGAACACAAGTATTTGCTACCGAAGAACAATTTCAGAATGGTTAGCTACTTATAAACTAAATGTTCCTGAAGTATGTGAGAAATAATGCTACTACAATGACCAAATTCCAAAAATATGGGCCCGGTTGTGCTTACCGAGCCCATTTTTTAATGTTTATTGAAATAATTCTTGGTATTGGCCGTAACCTTCTTTTTCTAAATCCGCAACGCTAATGAAGCGTAGAGCTGCCGAATTGATGCAGTAACGCATTCCACCGGCTTCAACAGGACCATCAGCAAAGACGTGACCAAGATGACTGTCACCTTCTGGACTACGTACCTCTGTGCGTTCCATGCCAAAAGATTGATCGCGTTTGTAGGCTAATTTTTTAATAGGCTGGGTGAAACTAGGCCAACCACAACCAGCATCGTATTTATCTTTACTGGAGAAAAGCGGTTCACCCGAAACGATATCAACGTAAATCCCATCTTGGTAAAAATCATCGTATTTACCGGTGAAAGGATGCTCGGTAGCTGCGTTTTGAGTTACGTCATATTCTAATTGGGAAAGTTTCTTTAAAGCTTCATTTTTATTAAATGTCGTCATAAACATCTTCCTTTCTAACGAATTAAAGTATAAAATTTTGCACAATGTATTTCAAGATGTTTGCTCAAGCGTGCTATAATAAAGAAAAACTAAAGAAGGTAATTTTTTGAATATTACAGTGTATCTTGGTTCGACACCAGGGAAAGATGCTAAGTTGATGAAAGCGACTCAAGAGCTAGGACAATGGCTTGGTCAAAATGGGCATACGCTGGTTTATGGTGGTTCTAAGTCAGGATTGATGGGAATCTTGGCTGGAGCGACTCTTAAAGCTGGTGGCGAAGTCATTGGGGTTGAAGCACAGATGTTTATGGATGAAGGTGTTGAATTTGAAGGGTTGACTAAATTAATAGTGGAAAAGGATATTCCTGATCGACGCAAGACGATGATTAATTATGGTGAGGCTTTTATCGCTTTTCCTGGAGGGTTAGGGACCTTGGAAGAAATTTCTGAAATCATGTCTAAAAAAGCTCTCAATCAACTAGAAGGGGCGCCTTGTATTTTTTATAATTTCAATGGTTATTACGATGATTTAGAGCGAATGTTACATACTATGATAGATATGGAATTGTCAACTCCAGCCAAACAAAAAGGAATTCATTTCTGTCAGAACTTAGCGGAAATCGAAGGAATTTTAATGTAAGATTATCTCCGTATGTCAATTTAAAAAGGTTGATATATCGCTTTTTTCTCATACAAAAATGAGGGATTTTTTAGCGAATTTTGATAGTATTTGGGTGTTGGAAGTGTTATCTTTACTGTAAATTAAAAAACAGAAAGGATAACGTAATGAGTAAGATATTCAATGCTGATACCAATGTCTTTGTAGCTTTTTTGACAATGTTGGCTACTATTATAGGTCCCGTTTTAATTGTCACAGCCTTAGCTTTATTAGCTCAGTTAGCTTTTTAACATTTTTAATTTGTAAAAATGTTAAGAGGCAGAGAAAAGTCTTTAAAAGTAAAAACTGCGAGAGATCAGGCGGTTAAAAACGCTGATTTCTCGCAGTTTTTATTATGTTATCTTTAAGCTTTAGCTTTTTCTTCATGCTCCCAATCGTTTTGGAAGCGAGTGCAACTTACTTTATTGAAATGGTAGATTGGTCGACTGATATTTAGTTTGAGGGTAATTTTATCAAAATCGTTATTAAATTGTTCCAAACGATAAATGATTAACTTGCGTAAGTTAGTTACAGTTTTATCGTCTTGGCTATTAATCAAGATAATAAAGCGATTATCAGAATAACGGATTAGGATTCCACGACTTCCGATTAACCCCTTAATTGCATCTGTAATCGTAACAAGAATTTCGATACTTTTTGCTCCGCCAAGGTGCTTGTAAATTTGATAATAATTTGTTACGTCAATTACTATCCCTGTGACGGCTTTTTGTTTGGTTCTCCCTTGGATGACACGAGCAAAATAATCGCGGTTAAACAAAGCGGTAACCTCATCTCGGTAAATCATTTGGTTTTGAAGTTGTGAGAAAATTCCAACTACGGTGATGGCGATAATACACCAAAAAAAGGCATCAAACTTGAGAAAGTATTGTGCTAACCCACCCAAAATAATCATTATGCTGAATAGCGGGAAATTAAGAGCCCGTAAATTATTTTTATCGCGCAGATAAAGTAACAAGATAAAAATAAGGTAGATAAACCCGATGGTTAGATAGTAGTGGTAAAAAGAATATTTGGTTAAGGTACCAGCTTTACTAATATTAAAAGCTAATGGGGAGAAAATATTATAAATTAGAGACACTATGCCAACCAATAGTGGCGTAAGGTATGTGGGCCATTTAATTGAATTAATTTCGCCTTTAGAAAAATTTTGACAGAAAATCAAAAGTAAAAAAGGGATGAACATATATTCAAAATATTCAAAGCTTTTAGAGAAAAAGACCACTTTTAGTGCAAGTTCACTATGTAATCCAATTAAATGTGTTCCGATGATATTGAAAGCACAGGTTGAGATTAAATTAATACAGATAAGAAATAACAAAAAATCTTCCGTATTTTTGCGGGCTCTCCGCCAATTAGTCGTAAGAATGGTAATTATCATCAAAATAATTACAAATGAATTATTGATTATTAGGGGACTGAGTGAAGTTATCGTCATTTTTACTCCTTAATGATTGTGGGTAACGTAAGAGAATTTCATCGACTGTATCGGGACTCAAAACCGGTTCCGCTTCTAAAAGTTGGTAAGTAAATTCAAAATTTTGACAAACTTGGAGGATTTTTTGCCGATAGTTTTTAAGAACTTGTGTATCTTGTGAATTAAGAAAAATCCCTAAGGTATGCGTATTGAGGCGGACAAGACAACCTTTATGAAATAAAAGAGGATTGATACGCTGGCAGAGTTGTGCCATATTACTAATTCTTTGCTGGCCATCAGTATCAGAAAGTTCTAAAGTCAAAAATGATAAATTACTTTTTTTGTGTGTTAGGTGGTTACGTAAAAGGTAAAGTGTCCGGCGATTATTAGCGTTGACAAGTTTGTCGTGATAAAGATACTCTCTTTGAAGTATAAGTGAGGACCAAGCCCCGACAATACCATAGGTAATCCAAATTAAGGCTGGTGTGCTGTAAGTTAGTTCGTAAAAAGCGCTAATAAAAACGAGTGTGACGAACTGAAGAGATGGATAACGAATGTAGTAAGAACGCTTGAAACGTGCATAAAGATACATTGTGGCACATCCGATTAGGTAGAGCGCACCTAGAATTAGATTTGTCGTATAGAATCGATGCTGAGTAATAATATTGTCAGCACTGACACTAAAACAAAGTGGTACAAAAAGGTTAGTTACCGCCAAAAAGATGCCACCAATCAAGGGAATTGTTAGCAGGAATTTTATAAGTGGAGTAACTTTTTTGTGAAAGCGATGAGTAGTGGCCCACATACTTCCAAATGGTAGGAAGACCTCAAAGATAAGTTCAACTGTTTCACACAGGTATATTAGGAAATACCCCCAACTATTATGGTGTCCGTAGCACAACTGGCTCAAATAACCAAGTCCACAAATTATGGTAATGCTAGCTGAAATAAAAAAGGTGTAGATGTCAGCTTTACCTCGCAAATGCTTGTGCCAGTTGTTAGATATAATCAAAACGATTCCTAAAAGGAATCCTAATAAGTAATTAGTGGAATACGCAGGGTTAAAAAAATTAGAAATATGTATGCACCATCCTTTCGATTTTATATGTATGTACATTGTACACCTATTTCATTAAAATTGATACAAATAAAGAGATGGATTTAGAGATATTATCACGCTAAAAAACCGCCAGAAATCAACGTATTCTAGCGTGGTTTCTAGCGGTTATTACTTTATAAGGCTTTTTAATCAATAGTTATATGGTGTGTGTTAGAAATGGCTTCGGCCTTCTTGGGGAGCGTGACGGTTAAGACCCCATTTTGGTAAGAAGCAGAAATCTTACTTTCTTCAACATTAGCAAAAGCATATTGACGTGAGAAAGAGCCATAACTTCGTTCGCTTGTAATAAGGTTACCGTCAGCGTCACTTTCATCACTGAAAGAGTCACGTTTAGCAGAAATAGTTAAAACATTGTCTTTGAAGTCTAAAGCAATGTCTTTTTTCTCTACCCCAGGTAAGTCCACAACCACTTGGTAAGAATCGTCATTTTCTTTGATGTCAGACTTCATATCTTTAAAGGAATCCGACAAACCTGAGAAAAATGAACGTCCAAAGTTTCCAAAGAAACGGTCACTATCATCAAAAAGTTGATTGAAACGGTTGCTAAGATCATTAGCCATAATATCAAGTCCTTTCAAAAACATGTATTTCATCTCTACACCTTTATGATAGTTCTAATTATTTGAAAGTTCAAGTTAGAAGCTTGGAAATTTTATTAAAATTTTTCGAAATTCAAAGAGGAAAATTAGGTTATAAATCAAGTTTATAGACATGTATATCCAAGAAAAGTAGTGAATTTGATTTAAAAATAACTAAAATAGTGTATACTATAAGATAGGAATCTGGAAGAATATGCTTTCAGAATAAAATTGGTTAGGGACCAAAATATTTTAGGGAGAAAAATAATGGGAAAATTAAATCAATCGATGAAAAATTGGTATCAGGATCAAATTGTTAGGGTTTTTGACGAGTATGATACAAGTGCTCAGAATGGTGTTACTTCACCAGAAATGCGGTCATGGTACCGTAAACAAGTCAGTGATTTGGCAGCTAAATTTGAAGGAATTGTTGATAGCGAATATAGTAGTTTAGTTGCACGTAAAGGGGGCACCGAGGTATTACACTTGGTTACCAGCCATTTGCAATAACTAATGAAAAGAATAATGTTAAGGAATTTTTAGATAATTATTTAAACTTTCAACATGTGTATGAAGAAACCGAATGGGAAGAAATTTTTCGTCTTAAAAATGCCTTTTCTGGAAAAAGTGTCCAAATTGAGCTGCGCGAATCGAGTCGGGGCGTATCCTTCTCAGTTTTAACGGAAACTAATTCAAGTAAGATTTTTTATGGATCAAATGCCCTTATTGAGCTAATTGTCTATTTAAATAATTTATTTGAAATTTATCAACATCATTATTTAAAGGCGCATCAAGAAGAGTTATTAGCCTTGTTTAAACGGATTTTCGAACAACAATTTAACGAGGAAATTATCGAAGAAAAAACGAATTTAGTGGATATAACTTTAGTACATCAAATTAGAACCGCCCAAGCAACTTATGTCTTTTTAGCAAGTGAGCAGACTTTGAACCGTTATTTAGATATCGGAATTTTAAAATTGACAGGAATTGACTGGGTATTAGAGATTCCTCGTAGTCGTATGAATATTTTTGAAGATTTATATCGTTCTTTAATTACTTATGGTTTTTGTCGGGAATGGTGGTACGGTTCAATTACTTCTGATTACGACAAATACTTAAAAAAGGATTCTAACGAATATTTACGTAAAAAAGCAGGTCGGACTCACGTTCAAACAGCGTTATTAAAGAAAATTGCGATTGAAAAAGATGACTACCGTCTCTAAAAGTGTTCACCTTATAGAAGAAAATAGCTCTGGCAAATGGTCAGGGTTATTTGTTGTTTAAAAAATGGTAAATTGTTAAAATGTAAGAATAAAAACTGAGGAGGATGTTTGTGAAAAAAAGAAATCATCTTTGGAAAGTAATGCTAGTTTTAGCCCTCTTTTTAGCCCTAGGCTTTGCTAAAGAAAGTGGTAATCCTACAGTTACGCGGATAGTTAACGAGGTTGAATCGGTAGCAAAAATAGGGACTAATAAGGTTACTTCGGAAACTTCGAGTCATTTGAAGCAAAGTCAGGTGCAACCAGCTGAATACACTCCGAACCAAGAGTTGGCTCGAAGCGTTATGACTGATAATGTGGTGCGCCAGCTTGGCGGGAGCGGAAATATTGGCTGGAACGGGGTAGGGGCTTTCGTAATTAATAAAAATCAGACAGGGTTAACCGCTAAAAACGGGAATAGTCCTTATGCGCAAAATGAAGTTGACTCCATGGGACGTCCAACGGTCGCGAATGCTCTTTTGAATAAAACGAGTCGCCAATATCGTAACCGTGAAGAAACGGGGAATGGTCGCACTAACTGGCGTCCACGTGGTTTTATGCAGTTAACCAACTTATCGGGAACCTATAATCATGCCTATGATCGCGGACACTTGCTGGCGTATGCTCTGATTGGCAATATTCGAGGATTTGATGCCAGTGAGGCCAATCCTAAGAACATTGTAACGCAAACTGCCTGGGCTAATGAAGCTCAATCACGGGCTTCAACAGGGCAAAATTATTATGAATCGATTGTGCGTAAAGCTCTGGATCAAAATAAAACCGTTCGTTACCGTGTAACGGCCATTTATGATGGTAATAATATTGTGCCTGCTGGAACGCATTTGGAAGCTAAATCAGCAGATGGTAGTATCCAATTTAATGTTTTTGTACCAAATGTTCAAAAAGGCTTACAAATTAATTATTCTACCGGTCAAGCACATGTCGTTAATTAAGCTTTAAACCTTCCGCTGGGAGGTTTTTTTACGCTAAATAACTTGACCAGTTGCTGTAGCTTGCTTAAACTAAGCTTATAATCCAATTACGAGGAGGAATTTTATGACAGAATATCGTGATGTTTGGGACCTTGAGTCTATTTTTGCTGGTGGCAGTAGTTCCGCTGCCTTTCAAGCGCGTTTAGAAAAATTACAAGTTGAAATTAAAGAGTTGGCAGCCAAGATTACTACTTGGCAAGCTGATGTAGCTGGCTTAAAAGAAATTTTGACTATGATGACCAAAGTTGATCAAGGTTTAGAACAGTTGAGTGCCTTTGCGGAAGCTTTAAGTTCAGCTGACGTGACCGACAGTCAAGCGTTACAGCTTGATAGCCAAGTGATGGCATTAATACCAGAATACTCCCAAGTTAACAAGGAATTCCAGCGGAGTCTGGCACAGATTCCAGCTACTGAATGGGGAGACATATTAGCAGATCCTGAATTAAGCAAAGTTGCCTTTGTATTGGGTGAATACCGCCGGGATGGCGCAAATTTCTTATCAGCAACAGAAGAAAATATTATTGCTCAATTAAAGCTTGACGGCCAAACGGCCTGGAGTCGGCACTATGATGTTCTTTCTGGAAATTTAAAGGTAAATTATGGCGGAAAAGAATTGTCTGCCGGTCAAGCATTTAACTTAATGATGTCTTCAAAGGACAAGGAAGTTCGTGACCAACTTTTTGAAAAGTGGGAAGCAGCTTGGGGCCAAGATGAACAATTATATGCTGATACCCTTAACCACATTGATGGTGCGCGCTTAACTGACCAAAAGCTTCATGGCGTGACGGATTATCTCAAGGAACCACGGGAATATAACCGTCTTAAACAAGCAACTTTGGACCAAATGTGGGCAGTAGTTGCTCAAAATAAGCAACCGTTTGTTGAATATTTAAAGCGTAAGGCACAACTATTAGGGCGTCAAAAGCCTGTGTGGCAAGATCAGGAAGCACCAGTAATCTTAGGTGATTTTGAAGCTAAACACTACACTTTTAGTCAAGCAGCTGACTTTATCATGACTAACTTTCAAAAGTTTAGTCCTAAAATGGCCGCTTTGGCTAAGGAGGCCTTTGAAGGTCAATGGATTGAAGCTCAAGACCGTCCGGGAAAGCGGGCAGGTGGTTACTGTTCAAGTTTTCCTGAAAATAAAGAATCACGAATTTTCATGACTTTTGGTGGTTCGGTTAACGAAGTAGCTACGCTGGCCCATGAATTAGGACATGCTTTCCATAGTTCAGTGATGTGGGATTTACCTCACTTGAACCAAGCCTACGCAATGAATGTGGCGGAAACAGCTTCAACTTTTGCAGAACAAGTAGTCAATGATGCTGCGATTGCCAGTGTTACAAGTAAGGAAGAAAAGATTAACCTCTTGGACCAAAAGCTCCAAGGTGCGGTAGCGATGTTCTTTAACATTCATGCCCGTTACATCTTCGAAAGAAGTTTCTACGAAGCACGACAAACAAAGACTTTAAGTCCTGCAGAAATTTCTGAACTGATGGTTAAAGCGCAAAAAGAGGCTTTTGCAGATAGTTTGGCTAACTGGCACCCTCACTTTTGGGCGGCTAAGTTGCACTTCTATATTGATGATGTGCCGTTTTATAACTTCCCATATACCTTTGGTTATCTCTTTAGTCAGGGCATCTATGCTCGGGCTAAGGAAGTAGGGGGAATTTTGAAGACCAATATATTGCACTTTTACGTGATACGGGGGCGATGACAACTGAAGAATTAGCCCAAAAACACCTCGGGGTTGACCTTACCCAAGCCGATTTTTGGCAAGCAGGAATTGATACTATTTTAGAAGATGTCAAGGAATTTATGTCTTTAACAGAGGAATATGTAAAATAGTGGAAAAGCAATGTCGTTGAGGCATTGCTTTTTTCACCTTTTGTAAACGGTTATGTTAGAATTAATTTGAGGTGATTTGATGAAGGAAAATTATACCGCTTTGCAGTTGGTATCTAAGTATCTACTGATTACAGGACAAACAGGGAGTGGCAAAACGACCGCTGCCTTAAAAATGATTATGGAACTCAAAGATAACGACCAGACGGTGATTGTTTTGGATCCGACGGGTGAATATGGTCAGCAGGAAGGAATAGTAACTTACAAGTTAGGAGAAAACTGCTTTATTGATCCGGGAAGTTATCTGCTACCCAACTATTGGCGATTATGGAAATTGACAGTTCGATTTTATCTAAAAAGGTGGCTGCAGCCATACAGTCTTTGCGGATTAAGGCCAATTTACAAGGTGATTTACATAACGTTTATTCCAAACGAGGTATGGCGGTCAAAGCACACACAGCTCGTTTGAATCAACTAACTACTTGGATGCGCAATTACAATTATAAGTTATTGGGTCAGCAAGTTTTAGAAGAATTTGTATTACCTTATGCGGATGAACGAGCAAACTATCATCTCTTGGGTCAGGAGTATAATCGGCCCGCGATTAACGCACACTGGGAGGAAATTTTGGATCTCCAAGGTAGGAATAGCGAACCCCTCTTTCAGGAAATCTTTGGCAGCCATAATCGTCCAGGCCAGTCCAAGTTAGAGTTGAGTTATGTTTTGAATCTTTTCTTGAAAATCAAGGTTAAAAAGCGAGCCTTGGTTTTAGATATTTCAGGTTTAAAGCAGTATTCAGAGAGTCAAAAGCAGGTTTTATCCTTGATTTTACAGATTATTTTAGCAAACCGGAGTCAAAGTAAGGAAAAATTTCCTATAACGATTTTTATTGATGAAGCTCACCGTTACTTGCCAACGAAGGAAATTGATCTGAGTCAAAATGGGATGTTTCAACTTTTACGAGAAGGACGCAAATATGGTTTGAATTTGGCGGTTGTAACCCAGTCACCACTTGATTTACCTGCCAGCATGCTAGGGCAGTTCCACAACTATTTAATACATCACTTAGCTAATCCTACAGAATTTACTGCTTTGAATGCGCAAGGCTTAAATTATGCGGAAATTTCACAATTAAAAGTAGGCCAGGCGTTGGTTTGTTTAGACAATATATTTATGGAAAGAGAGTAAATTGCTATTTGTGAGATAAAACGCATACAAAAAAATTATTGAATTAATTCATTTTAATGTAAGCTTTGTGGCCTTGTTAATAAAAATACAAGCGAAATAAAGCGTTGCCAATTGCTTTGATATAGTCTATTCTGAGATAGTAGTATTTAGTAAAGGCAGGTTTTAATGTATGCAGAAAAATAGACGACTTCAGAGAATTGTTTTTGCAGCTTTATTGTTAGTAATTTTAATTATTTGCGCGCAAATATTGTTACCATTACCCGCAATTCCTTTAACGCTTCAACTTGGGGTCGGGGTGATTGGGAGTCTGTTGCCGGTGGCTTTGGCTGGTGAAACAATCATTGCTTATTTAATTTTAGGGGCGGTAGGTTTAC
>NZ_BAMI01000043.1 GCF_000615765.1 Ligilactobacillus equi DSM 15833 = JCM 10991
ATCAAATATACTTGAACTTAAAAATTTTATGTCATGACTTAGGACAGAACCAAATTATTGTTGTATAGTAGTGTTAAGCATAATAAAAAGCCTCCTAGAGTATTTGTTTCAACTATATTTTACCACTAGGGGGCTTTTTTTATTCAATTTCGTCTACTAAAACTTTACGCGGTCTTCGTGCATGTAGGCTGATTACCTAAAAGCACTGGAAGGAAACTCCTTCATGAATCGTCTTTTATTCGTCATTTTCATTGTGCCTACAGGTACAGTCAAAAAGGTGCTTAAGAAGTTACTTAAGTCTTTACTTGAGGAATAATTAAGTGCCAGGTGCTATCTTCGGATAGTACCTTTTTTATTTTTTAGCGCTTTATTCCCCTATTTCAATAATTCCTGGGCACGGATAATTTCGGCTTTGATTTGAGCAAAACCAGTGCCACCTAAAGAGTTTCTTCTTTCAACGGCCACCTTGCTTTCCAAAGCTTGATAGACGTCAGCTTCAATTAAAGGTGAAATTTCTTGATACTTCTCCAAAGGAATCTCCTGTAACATCGTATCAGTTTGAAGACCAGACAACACTAATTCTCCCACAATTTCATGCGCCTGTCTAAATGGCATCCCCTTATTAGCGAGATAGTCGGCTAATTCCGTAGCGTTGGAGAAATCCCTTTGCGTAGCTTGAGCCATCTTCTCCTTATTAATAGTCGCCGTCGCTAACATTTCCTTCAGCACCTTAATGGCTGGCAGGATCGTCTTGACCGTGTCAAAGACCCCTTCTTTATCTTCTTGCATATCCTTATTGTAGGCCAAAGGCAAAGACTTCATAACCGTCAAAAGCCCCATGAGGTTGCCATAAACCCGCCCCGTTTTCCCACGGACAAGTTCTGCCATATCTGGATTTTTCTTTTGCGGCATAATTGAAGAACCAGTC
Source organism: Ligilactobacillus equi DSM 15833 = JCM 10991 (assembly GCF_000615765.1). Lineage (GTDB taxonomy): Bacteria > Bacillota > Bacilli > Lactobacillales > Lactobacillaceae > Ligilactobacillus > Ligilactobacillus equi. The sequence continues at coordinate 929 of NZ_BAMI01000043.1, forward strand.
GCATAGGCATCTGAGAGTTGAAGGTAATTAAATTCATAAGATGACCAAAGAATGATTTCTTCACACAAACGGGATAAGTGCATCATCAAAATTGAGGCATTGCTGAGAAATTCCAAGGAAAAATCCCGGTCGGACACAGCATCTAAACTGTTATGGTACACCTCCGTCAAACCTAACTTTTGGGCGGAAAATTCCCGGTCAATGGGAAAAGTCGTCCCTGCCAAGGCAGCCGCCCCTAGAGGTGAAATATCGGTATGTTGGTAATTGAATTCAAAGCGCTCCACATCTCTTTGTAGCATATTGAAATAAGCCATGAGATAGTGGGCATAAGACAAAGGTTGTGCGTGTTGCAGGTGCGTGTAACCCGGCATAATAGTCTCGACATTTTCTTGGGCTAACTTCAAAAGCACAGCTTGAAAATCTTTAAGTTCAGCAATAATCATTCCCAAACGTTTCTTCAAATACAGGTGCAAATCAGTGGCCACTTGATCGTTACGACTCCGTGCCGTGTGGAGTTTACCGGCTACCGGTCCAATTTCATCAGTCAGAATTTTTTCCAAATTCAAGTGAATATCTTCATTCGCAATGGTAAAATCTAGCTCACCTTGCGCCAATTTGGTTTGTAGCTTGTGCAAACCCGCCGTAATTTGGGCGGTTTCTTCCGTTGTTAAAATCCCGGTCTGACCTAACATGGCTACGTGAGCCAGCGAGCCTTCTAAATCTTCAGCGGCCATGGCTTGGTCGAATTGAATGGAGGCACCAAAGGCTTGTACCCAGTCGGAGGCCTCAGCGGTAAACCGCCCACCCCAAAGTTTATCCGTTGCCATAATTATTCACCTTGATTCTTCGCTTGCACTTGAGCAGAAACTTGCGTTGGTAAGCCCCAAAGTTTAATGAAACCTTGCGCTGCTTCTTGGTCAAATTCGTCGGCTGAAGTATAGGTAGCCAAGTTCTTATCATATAAGGAGTTCGCTGACTTCCGTCCTAAGATAATAATATTACCCTTGAAAAGCTTTAACTTGATTTGGCCGTTAACTACTTTTTGACTTTCCGTCACGAAGGCCTTCATGGCTTCCATTAATGGTGAGAACCAAAGAGCATTATAAATCAATTCCCCAATCTTTTGGTCGATTAAAGGCTTGTAGTGACCTAAATCACGTTCAAAGGTAATGTCTTCTAAAGCTTTGTGAGCCTTCAATAAGACGGTGGCTGCCGGTGCTTCGTAAACTTCCCGAGACTTAATCCCAACTAAACGGTTTTCGATGTGGTCAATCCGACCAATGCCATGCTTACCAGCTAATTTATTTAAAGTCATAATGATTTGGGCCGGTGTCATTTGTTCATCATTTAAAGCTACTGGAATCCCCTTCTTAAAGGTCAAGACAATTTCATCTGCTGTATCCGGCGTATTTTCCAAGGCTTGGGTCATATCAAAGGCATCTTCTGGCGCTGAGACCCATGGATCTTCTAAAATACCAGCTTCATTCGCCCGCCCCCAGATGTTAGCGTCAATAGAGTAAGGACTATCCAAGTCGATTGGCACAGGTACATCGTGTTCCTTAGCGTAGGCAATTTCTTCTTCCCGTGACCAGTGCCAATCCCGAATTGGCGCTTCAACCTTCAAACTTGGGTCCAAGGCGTGAATGGCAACTTCAAACCGGACCTGGTCGTTACCTTTCCCAGTACACCCATGCGCAATAGCAGTTGCACCTTTTTCATGCGCTAATTCCACTAATTTCTTGGTAATCAAAGGCCGGGACAAGGCAGAAACCAATGGATAAATACCTTCATAAACTGCATTGGCTTGTAAGGCAAACATCAAGTAGTCTTTGGCAAATTCTTCTTTAGCATCTAAAACATAAGCTTCACTAGCCCCTACCTTGAGAGCTTTATCATGAATAAATTGTGGATCTTTATCTTGTTCACCAACATCAATACAGCATGCAATCACATCGTAACCTTTATCTTTCAACCAAGGAATGGCTACTGAAGTATCTAATCCACCGGAATATGCTAAAATAATTTTTTCATTCTTCATATTATAAGTCCTCTTTTCATTTTTATTCATTAATTCTGAAATCTATATTTTTAATTTACATCGTTTATGCATTAAAGTCAAGAAATATTTAATGTTTTTTGTATAAATATCCCAAAATATTTTTTCTACTATAGAGAAACCATCTCATTTTTGTTTATACTCAATATTATAATTTTTATTCAAAAATATTGAATTTTTAGGTTGACTTTTGCATAAAATATCGTTAATATGAATTTCATCAACTTAAGAAGTAGAGGTGAATGTAATGAAAATTGCACTTGTTGGGGTGACGGGTTATACCGGCGCCACCCTGTTTAAACTCCTAAAACAACATCCAAAGGTAGATGAAGTCCGCTTGTACGGGCGATCTACTCCTAATGATGATGAATTAGCAGCACTTTTACCGGGATTCCGTCATCTCAGTTTGCATATTCATGAATATTCATCTGTGAATATTATGCAAGAATGTGACTTAGTTTTCTTTGCTACACCAGCTAAAGTTACCAGTCAATTGGCCTTAGACTTTATCCAAGCTGATTTCCCCGTGATTGATTTATCCGGAGATCTCCGTCTTAAAAACTCCGCTGACTACGAACGCTACTATCAAGCTCCCGCTGCTCCAAACCAAGCTTTGCAGGCCGCTTGCTATAATTTAGCGGATTTAAGACAGCCTCAAAGTAATTACATCGCTAACCCTGGTTGCTATGCCACAGCGACCTTGCTAGCCACAATTCCTTTATTAGCTGCCGACTTAATTGACCTTGACTCTTTGATTGTCGATGCTAAATCAGGGCTTTCAGGGGCGGGTAAAAAACTAACGACCTCTTCGCATTATGCCTATATTAATGAAAATTCACTTCCATATAAAGTAAACCAACACCAACACATTCCGGAAATCATTCAGGAACTCCAAACATGGCAACCAGCATTCAAAACCTTGCAGTTCACAACAACTTTAATTCCCGTTACGCGGGGAATTATGGCTTCGGTTTATGCCAAACCTAAAAAGCCTCTCAGCCAAGCTGAGCTTTACCAAACTTTCGCGGACTTCTACCAAGATAAACCCTTCGTCCGTGTCTTAAAAGATGGCTTCCCTAGTCTTAAAGAAGTGGCTTATTCAAACTACACCGATATTGGCTTGGCCTATGATGAAGCAAGCCATACGATTTTTATCTGTAGTGTAATCGACAACCTAATGAAAGGTGCCAGCAGCCAAGCCATCCAAAATATGAACTTATTATGCGGTTTTCCCCTCGAAACCGGTTTAACTGCTTTACCAACATTTTTCTAAACGAAAGGATTCAAAGATATGAAAGAAATTGATTTTAAATGGCCTCAAGGCTTCACTAGCGATGGGCTTCACATTGGCCTCAGAAAAAAGAAACTTGACTTTGGCTGGCTCGTTTCCGAGACTCCTGCGGCTTGTGCCGGAGTTTACACCACCAACCAATTCTGCGCTGCACCTACAGCTTTATGTAAAAAAATTGTATCCGAAAACCATCAACTTCAAGCCTTGATTGTCAATTCCGCCATTGCTAACTCCTGCACCGGTCAACAAGGGATTGACGACGCCTACGCTGAACAAGACATGGTCGCTGCTAAATTAGGTATTCGTCCTAATTTAGTCGGGGTTGCTTCTACAGGTTTAATCGGGGCCTTCTTGCCTATGGATAAGATTGCCGCTGGTATCGACCAATTGACCCACACGACTTCGGCCAATATTTGCCAAGCGATTTTAACCACCGACACCCATCCCAAAACCATCACGTTAGAATTCGAAATTGAAGGCCACACTTGTTTAATGACAGGATTTGCTAAGGGATCTGGAATGATTCATCCTAAAATGGCGACCATGCTGGGCTTTGTTACTACCGACGTTACTATTGACGGCCTTGATTTACAAGCCCTCTTAAACGAAGAAGTTAACCAAACCTTTAACCAAATTACCGTTGACGGTGATACCTCAACAAATGATATGGTCTTGGTCATGGCTAACGGTCACAGCCAAGCACCACAAATTTTACCAGCGACACCAGCTTACCAAAGCTTCAAGGACGCCCTCCACCAAGTTTTAACCCATTTAGCTCAAGAAATCGCCCGGGATGGCGAAGGAGCCACTAAATTAGTGGAAGCCAATGTTAACGGAGCTCAAACAGCTAGGGGCGCCCAACAAATTGCCAAGGAAATCGTCGGCTCCAACCTGGTTAAGGCCGCTATTTTTGGCCAAGATGCCAACTGGGGACGAATTATCTCCACCATCGGGGCTAGCTCCGTACCTATTAATCCTCAAACTGTCGATATCAGTCTCAACGGTCACCCCGTGGTCCACCACAGCCTGGGATTGGCTTTTGACGAAGCCGAACTCAAAGCCACTTTAAGTGCTGATAAAATTACCATCGACGTTAACCTCAACAATGGGTCCGCCCAAGGGCAAGCCTGGGGTTGTGACTTAACCTATGACTACGTTCAAATCAACGCTTCTTACCGGAGCTAGGGGAGGAATTTTTATGCACCAAGATTTAGTCATTATCAAACTCGGCGGCAACGCCCTCTTAGATTTATCCGCCACCTTTTTTCAACAATTACATGCTCTCAAAGCTGCTGGTCACAAAATCATCCTCCTACACGGCGGGGGGGCTATGATTTCAGACCTCAGCACCCAACTTAACTTACCGGTTAAAAAAGTCGCCGGTATCCGTGTAACCGATGAAGCGACTCTAAAAGTTACCAAAATGGTGCTTTTGGGACATATGCAGCCCCTCTTAGCTCAAAAACTCAGCCAGGCCGGCTTCAGCGTAACTTGCCAAAATGCCGCTATGAACCACCTTTTAACTGGTGAATTCCTAGATTTTGAGACTTACGGTTATGTCGGGACCATCACCCAAGCCAATCACGAAGCCCTCTTAAACTTCGACAGTGATATTTTAATCCTGGCTCCCCTGGCTCTCACGCCTGACGGCCACTGGCTCAATGTCAACGCCGACCAGGCAGCTTGTAATTTAGCCGCTATGTTACAAGTTAAACAACTTTACTTATTAACCGACGTTGCCGGTGTCTTAAATCAAGGCCAGGTTCTACCTTCTTTGAATCAAAAAGAAGCCTTAGCCCTCTGCCAAAAAGAAGTTATTACCGCTGGTATGCAGCCTAAAATCAAGGCCGCCTTCCAAGCCAAACACGCCGGCGTCCAGCACGTTTTTATTACCAACACCCTCCAAGCGAGCGGAACCAGTATTCAATAATTGAGGTGATTTTTATGCAACATATTTTTCCAACTTACAACCGTTTTCCTTTTGAAATTGTCGCTGGCGATGGTTACACCCTAAGTGACCAAAATGGCAAAAATTATCTGGACTTTACCAGTGGAATTGGGGTCTGCAACCTGGGGTACAACCACCCAATTTTAAACCAAGCCGTTGCGCAACAATTAAACCAGGTTTGGCATACTTCTAACCTTTACAATAGTCAACTTCAAGAAGCCGTTGCTACTATGTTAGTTCCAGACGAAAGTTATCTGGTTAGTTTTTGCAATTCTGGTACTGAAGCTAACGAAGCAGCTTTAAAACTCGCCCGTAAATCCAGCGGCAAGCAAACTATCTTAGCTTTTGACCACTCCTTCCACGGCCGAAGCTATGGTTCTCTCTCCGTTACTGGAAATTCCGCTATCAAAGTTGGCTTCGGAGAAATGTTACCCGGGGTAATCTATGCACAATTCAACAATTCCGCTGCCCTAGACCTTATCACTCCAGATTTAGCCGCAGTCATGCTAGAAGTCATCCAAGGTGAAGGCGGGGTAAACGTCGCTGACGCTGACTGGCTCCAAGCCGTGGCTGCGAAGTGCCAAGAAAGTGGTGTCTTGTTAATTGTTGATGAAGTTCAAACAGGAATGGGACGGACTGGTAGTAAGTATGCCTTTCAACAATTCGGCATCGAACCCGATATTTTCACCCTAGCTAAAGGTTTAGCTAACGGAATTCCTGTCGGTGCCATGGTCGGAAAAGCTAAACTAGCCTCCGCCTTTGGTCCCGGTAGTCATGGTTCGACTTTTGCTGGCAATCCTTTAGCCATGGCCGCTGCTAAAGAAGTTCTTCAAATTATGGACCAGGACTTCCTGGCCTGTGTCCATGAAAAAGGTCATTTCTTCAGTACTTATCTCCAAGATAAACTTACTCAGCTAGATTGTGTTACTGATATTACTGGTTTGGGGATGATTCAAGGAATTCACTTAAAAGAAACTGTTCCTGTTGGTCAAGTAATCTTAGACTTACAAGCCGCTAGGCTATTGACAATCTCTGCTAAGAATAATACTTTGCGTCTCTTACCACCATTAACTATGCCCGCTTCTAAGCTCATGGCTGGTTGCGACCTAATTCAAGAAACCCTCGTTAATTATGCTAAGAAAGGAACTGCCAATGAATAATCACTTTTACCAAAAATCCTGGCTGAAAGAAATCGACTTCAACCAAGCCGAACTAAATTACTTAATTGATTTTGCCCTCCACCTCAAGGAGCTCAAGCAAAAAAATATCCCCCACCCTTACCTCCAAGGCAAAAACATCGCCCTCTTATTTGAAAAAACTTCCACCCGAACCCGCAGTGCCTTTACCGTTGCCGCTAATAACTTGGGGGCTCATCCCGAATTTCTCGGTAAAAACGACATCCAGCTAGGCAACAAAGAATCTGTCGCCGACACCGCCAAGGTTTTAGGATCTATGTTTGATGGCTTAGAATTTCGTGGCTTCAAACAAAGCCATGTCGAAGACCTGGCCCGTTATAGCGGGGTACCCGTCTGGAATGGACTGACTGATGACTGGCACCCCACTCAGATGATCGCTGACTTTATGACCCTTAAAGAAGTTTTCGGTAAACTTGAAGGCCTGACTTTAACTTATGTTGGAGATGGGCGCAATAACATGGCTAATAGTCTTTTGGTAACCTCTGCTATTTTAGGTGTTAACTTCAAGCTTGGTGCGCCCCAAGACCTCCAACCCGCTCCTGAAATCGTCGCCTTAGCCCAAAAACAAGCCCAACTAAGCGGAGCTGAAATCTTAATTACTGACGACCCCAAAGAAGCTGTCCAAGGTACGGATGCCATCTACACCGATGTCTGGATTTCTATGGGAGAAAACGTGGACCCCAAGGAAAGAATTAGCCAACTGTTACCTTACCAGGTTAACCAAGAACTTCTAGCTGCTAGTGGTAAGAGTACCACCATCGTCCTCCACTGCCTACCGGCTTACCATGACCAAAATACCAGTCAAGGCCAAAAGTTGGCCAACGAATTTGGTCGTAGTGAACTAGAAATTACCGATGAAGTCTTCTTAGGCCAACAATCTTACGTTTTCCAAGAAGCAGAAAACCGTCTCCACTCCATTAAAGCTATCATGGCCGCCACTTTAGGCGAACTCTTCATCCCCAAAGAATTTTTCAATGACCGTTTAAAATCATCCGAAAATTTTGTTGAGTAAATGGATAAATTTTAGCTTTTAATCCATAGTGATAACTAAGTTAAGCTATTATTTTTATTGATTTTCACCTCCTTATTTAGTATAGTTATATTATGGTTAAAACATACTCAATTACACAAGGAGAGCGCTATGGCTGAAGATAAAAAAAGAGTAAACATCTATATGAGCGTTGAACTTAATGATAGATTAAAAATACAAGCAGTCAAGGAACATTCATCTGTTTCAGAAATATTATCTAAATTAGCTAAAGAATATTTAGATAAAACAAAATAGCTCTTACAAGCTATTAAGGGGAGCATAAATCCCTCCACTAAAGTAGGAGGATTTACGCTCCTTTTTCATTAAACTGCATAATTATATACAATTTTATCTGCATACTTTTGATAGCAAATTTTTTTATTTCGTATGTAAGCTTATTTTCCTTAGGTTTACCTTGTTTACTTAAATTTTGATAGTTTATTCACCCGCCATAAGAAGAATTTTTGTGTTAGAATTGTTAATAGCGTTTAACGGAAGCGGAGGGTGCAATTATGTTAGAACAACTTTCAACAGAAGAATTAGTACACAAGGTTATGGCCGAAAGACAATGTAGCTTAGAAGATGCTGTCTCGCTACTAATGGAATTAACTAAACCAACAGATTCGTCACTAAAATAATTAGCTTATACTAAGGCTAAAAAAACTTATACTTGAAAAACCTTAAGAAATTTGATTTCTTAAGGTTTTTGATTTTTTCAGAAAAGCTAGTTATTTCCTAGCCTTTAGATGACTAAACAATACCCAATGCGATTTTAGCTTCTAAGCTCATTCGGTCCATAGACCAAGCCGGGGACCAAACCAGGTCAATTTTGCATTCGTCAATACCTTCAACCGCTAAAACAGCCGCCTTAATATTACTTGCTAAAAGTTCTCCTACAGGACAGCCCATCGTGGTTAAAGTCATCTCTACTGTGCAAACCTTAGCTTCAATTTTAATTTCATAGATTAAACCTAAATCAACAATATCTACTCCAAGTTCCGGGTCGATAACTTCCTTTAAGTTGGCTAAGACTGCTTGAACTACTTTTTCTTCGTTTTCTGTCATGAAAGTCACCTCATTTTATTGCACAATGCCTATCCCACAGAACCAACCATTTGATACTTGATTAAGCGGTTCAACTCAACAGCGTATTCCATTGGGAGCTCTTTAGTAAATGGTTCCAAAAAGCCCATAACAATCATTTCAGTGGCTTTTTGTTCGGAAACGCCACGACTCATAAGGTAGTAAAGTTGATCTTCCGAAATCTTAGAAACTTTAGCCTCATGTTCCATAGAAACTTGGGCATTTTTGACCTCATTATAAGGAATAGTATCACTAGCAGAAAGGTCATCCATGATGATCGTATCACATTCAACGTGAGACTTAGACCCTTTGGATTCTTCGTTGAAAACCACCTGGCCGCGATAGTCAACCCGCCCACCGTCTTTACATAAAGATTTAGAAACAATTGATGAAGAAGTATTTTTAGCATTGTGAATCATACGCGCCCCAGTATCAGAATGAATATTTTTACCGGCAAACGCGATTGACAACATGGTTCCATGAGAACCTTCTCCATTTAGATAGACGCTTGGATATTTCATGGTTACCTTCGAACCAAGGTTTCCGTCCACCCATTCCATCGTGGAATTTTTAGAAGTTATGGCACGTTTAGTTTCCAAACTGTAAACATTGTTGGACCAATTTTGGATAGTGGTATAACGACAGTAGCCATCTTCAAGGACATTTACTTCAACCACGGCTGCATGCAAACTGTCTTCAGAATAGTTAGGCGCGGTACATCCTTCAACATAGTTAATTTTCGCGTCCTTATCAACAATAATTAAAGTCCGTTCAAATTGACCAGAGTTTCCAGCATTAATTCGGAAATAACTTTGAACAGGTACATCAAGTTTTACACCTGCTGGAACATAGATGAAAGTCCCCCCTGACCAGACCGCAGAGTTTAAGGCTGCCAACTTATTATCATCTGGTGGGACAAGTTTGCCAAAGTATTGACGTACCAAGTCAGGATATTCTTGAACAGCAGAATCCATATCTGTGAAAACAATACCTAACTTGTCAAATTCTTTTTTCATACTGCGGTAAACTACCTCTGATTCGTATTGAGCTGAGGACCCGGCTAAGTATTGTCTTTCAGCTTCTGGAACACCCAATTTATCAAAAGTCTCTTTGATTTCATCAGGAACATCATCCCAGGACCGCGCCACATGATCAGTCGGTCTTTGAAAGTAAACAATTTTATCCAAATCAAGTTCACTTAGGTCTGGACCATGTTTAGGCATTTCTAACCTTTTATAAATATCATAAGCTTTCAACCGAAAAGCTAACATCCAGTCGGGTTCGTTTTTAGCTTGAGAAATCTTTTTGATAACGTCTTTTGACAAACCCTTCCCCGTAGTCATCAAGGGAGTGAAATTATCTTTAAATCCATATTTGTAGTCATTTCCGATGGCTTTGATTTCGTCATCAATTTGGACTTTTTCTTCTAATTTCTTTTCATCCATTACTTTTCACCTTCTTCGATTGCTTGGTAAATCCCCTTCCAGGCCAGGGTTGCACATTTAATCCGGGCTGGAAAGTCTTTAACTCCTTCTAATAGAAGCGCATCTCCTAAAGTTTCTTCATCAAAGCCTTCTTTGCCAGTAACCATATCTGAAAAAGCCAAGACAGTACGTTTGATTTCTTCGCAACTCTTATTCATAACAACATCCGTCATTAAAGAAGCTGACGCCTTAGAAATCGTACACCCTTGCCCACTAAAAGCCAGATTTTTAACCTTGCCGTCTTTTAGTAAAACTTCAAGGTCTAAGCTATCACCACAAGTCGGATTTTTTAAATGAATCTTATGCGTAAATTTTTCCAAATGCCCATAATGGTGGGGATGCATTGCACTTTCTAAAATCACTTGTCGGTATAGGTTTTGTAGGTCATCAAAAGCCATTTTCAAAAAACTCCTTTGCTTTGATAATTCCTGTAACTAACTTATCACAGTCCTCTTTAGTATTGTAAAAATACAGACTTGCTCTTGCACAAGCTGGGACATCAAGCCAAGCCATCAGCGGTTGGGCGCAGTGATGACCCGCCCGCACAGCAATCCCTTGCATATCAAGAACGGTAGCTAAGTCATGCGGATGAAGACCTTTAAGATTAAAGGAAACAATTCCTGAAACCCGTTTTTTAGGTCCATAAATCTCTAAACCTTCAATTTCTTGTAGACGATTTATGAGGTAAGTGACTAATTTTTCTTCATAAGCTTGAATGTTATCCATTCCTAATTCAGTCAAGTAGTCGATTGCTACCCCTAAACCAATCGCACCAGCAATATTAGGCGTGCCCCCCTCAAATTTATAGGGAGCTTTAGCATAGCTGGTTTCATATAAGCCAACCTCGTCAATCATCTCTCCTCCAAATTCAAGGGGCGTCATCGCATCCAGAAGGTCACTTTTAGCCCATAAGACACCAATTCCAGTTGGACCTAACATTTTATGCCCGGAAAATGCATAAAAATCAAGGTCTAAGTTTTTTAAATCGACTTTCATGTGAGGAGCTGCTTGAGCTCCATCCACCGCAATCAAGGCTCCATTTTTATGAGCTAAGTTTGCCAAAGATTTGACATCATTAATTGTCCCTAAGACATTGGAAACGTGGTTGATGGCCACTAAGGCTGTTTTTTGACCAATCTTTTTATCGGCATCCTTTAAATCTAAACTTCCATCAGTGTTTAAATCAATGTAAACAAGTTTTAAGCCCTTTTTCTTTGCGAGATTTTGCCAAGGAACTAGATTACTATGGTGTTCCGCACAAGATAGGACAATTTCTTGACCCGCTTGAAAATTATTCATTCCAAAGCCCGCTGCGATAAAGTTCAGAGATTGCGTCGTCCCCTTGGTAAAAATGATTTCTTCAACTTTCGGCGCATTTAAGAACTGGGCCACTTTTTTTCGCGCCTGTGCGTAAGCATTGGTTGCTCTTTGGGAGAGATCATACACCCCGCGGTAAACGTTAGCATTGTCATTTTGATAGTAAGCTAGCAGTTTATCAAGCACCACTTGAGGTTTTTGGGTAGTGGCAGCATTGTCTAGATAAACTAGTTCTTGCCCATGCATCTTACTTTGAAGTAAAGGAAAATCTTTTTTGATGTTATCACTTATACTGACCATCATAAACCTTCCTTTCTACCAGCTCACTGAGCTCGGCACGAAATTCTGGTAAAGGAAGTTCGTCAATCACCGGTCCCAAAAAGGCTCTAACAACCAATCTTTGGGCATCTTTACGCGAATATCCTCGGCTCATAAGATAATATAATTGCTCTTCATCAACTTGCCCAACAGAAGCGGCATGACCGGCGTTAACTTCATTATCATCAATTAATAGAATAGGGTTGGCATCGCCACGAGCATGGTCAGATAACATCAAGACCCGGTTTTCTTGCTGAGAGTCACTACCATGAGCCCCATTTAAAATATGTCCGATTCCGTTAAAGACCAAACCAGACTCTCCTAATAAGACCCCATGTTGAAAGATGCGGGCGTAAGTATTTTGTCCGTAATTGGTAACCTTCGTTTCAACGCCTTGCTTTTGAGAGTCAGTCGTAATAGCAATTACCTTGCTGATACCTTGAGCACCAATTCCCTTTAAATCTGAATCAAAATCATTAACTACATTACCGTCATTTAAACATCCCAAGGCCCAATCAACTTCTGCGTCCCGACCAACCGTGGAGATACGTTTTAAGTAAGCCGTCGTTTGTTTAGCCAAGCGGTCAACCGCAATGAATTTCACTTTACTATTAGTTAAGGCTACCACTTCTTCAATAATATTTGCGCAGGATTTTTTCTCACCTAAGCTTTTGCGGTTTTCAAAGTAAGTAAATTCACTATTTTGTCCGGCAACAATCAAAAGGTGGTGGACATATTCCGCACTATGTTGATAAAAAGTAACGGTTAAAGGCTTTTTTAGGCGCACATTTTTAGGAACATAAATAAATAGCCCGCCTTGAAGATTCAAAAAGTGTTCCGCCAAAAGTTGGTTTTCTTTAGGATCACTGGCCTTAGTCATAAAGTACTCTGCAAGTAAATCACTATGTTTATTCAAAGCCTCTTGCCAATCACAAACAATTACCCCGGCAGCTAGTAGTTCTTTAGGAAGGACATTTTTTTGAAGATGACCATCAACTTGAATAATTGTTTGGCTCGCATCATCTGCAACTACAGGAGTAGCGCTGAAAGGGGCAACTTCAGCCATATTTAAGCCCCAATCACTATAGTCAATCTTTGCAAAAGAAGGATTTTTTAAAGTTGGTAATACTTCTAAGACTTCTTGTCTTCTTTTTTCAAGCCAGCTCATCTTATTCACCTTCGTCCGTAAGTTCAATCTCTAAACCAAGTTCATCTCTAAGACCGACATACCCTTCTGCTTCAAGTTTTAAGGCTAAATCAGGACCACCAGTCTTAACAATCCGTCCATCCATCATAACGTGGATAACGTCAGGTTTGATGTAGTTTAAAAGGCGTTGATAGTGCGTGATAACTAAAGCACTGAAATCATCCGAGCGCATAGCATTAACCCCTTTGGAAACAACCCGCAAAGCATCAATGTCTAGTCCAGAATCAATTTCATCAAGCATGGCAATCTTAGGTTTAATCATCATCATTTGTAAAATTTCATTACGCTTCTTTTCCCCACCAGAAAAGCCTTGATTTAAAGACCGTTGCGCCATTTCAGGTTTCATATCTAAGAAATTCATTTTTTCAGCCAATTCTTTAGCAAATTGGCGATAAAAAGCTACTAAAGACCCTTTTTCTTCATCCGACCGGCGAGCTTCAATCGCCCCCCGAATAAAATCAGCATTTGTCACACCGGGAATTTCAGTTGGATATTGCATGGTTTGGAAAAGCCCTAAACGAGCTCGTTCATCAACTTCAAGCTCCAAAATAGACTGACCGTCAAGTAAGATATCTCCTTGCGTAACTTCAAATTTAGGGTCACCCATAATCGTTGAAGCTAAAGTTGACTTCCCAGTTCCATTAGGTCCCATGATGGCATGAATTTCCCCAGCAGGAATGTCAAGGTTTAATCCTTTTAAGATTTCCTTTCCTTCAATATTTACATGTAAATTTTTAACAGTTAGTTGTACCACCGTAATCCCTCATTTCTTATTTTAGGTGCTTATAAAGGTTACTTTTTTGTTCCTCAAACTTGTTAATAGAAATTAAGCCCTCGTCTGCTTCTACTATCGTTTTTTCATTAATCTTTATTATCTCTTCGGCAGTTGAATACGTCATGAGCTTCCCCTATTTATCCTTTGAAAAGTCTAATGCTTCTTTATTTTGAGTAAAACTCCTTTCTAAAATTTCTTAAAAACGGTTGTCTTAAATTGCGGCATAACACACTTCCTCGTAATATATTTATTGTACCAAAGTATATACAGAATCCCAAAAATTACACAGGCAAACTACCAAATTATTATACTGTATTTTTGACCACTAAAAAAAGTCTGCGGGTAAATCAATTACCCACAGACTTTTGTGTACAAAACTATTTTACATTATTACTACGTTTCACAATCCCATCCACAATGTCTTGGATGGTAACTTGGGCCATTTCCTGAAAAGCTGCTTCCTCAACTCGCCGGTAAGCCTCATCTAGCGTAGCTTGAATATTAGCCCCCACCAGACAGTTAGGGTTGGTTTTAGGATCCACATGGAGCAGATTTTGATTCATATCTAAAGCCTGGTAAACCTCTAGTAAGCTAATCTTCGCCGGATCCTTGGCTAAACTTGGCCGTGCGCTACCTTGTCGGGTATTAATCATACCCCCAGCCTTCAAGTCTCGCATTAAATTACGAACCACACTCGGATTTGCCTCAATACTCGAGGCAATCATGCGACTAGATAAATCCGCATCATTTTGGTTAATTTCCAGATAAGCTAAAATATGGATAGCATCACTTAATTTATAAGAAAATTTCATTCTGACCACCTTTTTACAAACTTATCCTTCCATTATAACAAAGAATCTTTAGGCAAGCACTTCTTTGATAGCTTCCACCAAATCGGTTACTGGATGACCTAAGACCTCTTCTAAATCATTTTCAGGATGATTCAAGGAACCATCTGCAATTGGGGCTTGGAAGGAAGCAAAGAGTTCGGCCGTCGCTTGGTCCAAGCCTGAAGTCACCAAATCATCCACATAGGCAGCTTCTGTCAAATGAGCCACGTCAAATTCTTTTCCAGTTGCTTCTTGCAAAGCTTGCGCTAATTGAGCATAGGAACGGATTGGACCTGCAAATTCATAAACTTGCTTAGGATTTTCACTAACTAAAACCTTAACTGCTGCTTCAGCGTATTCTCTTTCCAAAGCCCAACCGGCTTTATCGCTAGCCCAGTAAGTAATTTGTTTCCCTTCAGAACCTGCTTTCAAGAAGTTAATTTCATTTTCTAAATACCAGTTGTTCCGTAAGATACTGTAATTCAAGCCAGAATCTGCTAAGAGTTTTTCTGTTAACTGGTGGTCGCTAGCTAAAGCATTTGGTGATTCTTGGGCGTGAGCAAAGCCGGTGTATGCTACATAAGAAACGCCAGCTTGTTTTAAAGCTGTGACTACATTTTCATGTTGCTGACTCCGAGGAATCGCTTGCCCCGGTTGCGATGAAATGAAAAGCACGCGATCAGCCCCGTTAAAGCTTGTACTAAAGGGTCAACTTCATCATAAGCCGCTTGCCGAACTTCAAACCCTGGAAACATTTGGGTAGCTTTTTCTTCATTTCGTGCGATAACAATCACATTATCTTGCCCAACTAAATCCGCTAATTTCTTAACGGCTATTTTACCAAAGTTACCAGTAGCTGCAGTAATTGCATATTTCATATTCTTTTTCCTCACTTATTGTTTTATTATTTACAAGAATATAATACCACATGTTATTTTAAAGTCAACAACTTTTTGACCATGACATTAAAAAAGTGCTAGCAATCATCTAAAAAGTTGATTACTAGCACTTTTAATTTAATGTTGCGAAGCACCTGATGTTTCGTCAACATCTACTTGCATATTTTTCACCGGGGCACTTGTTGCTGGAACTGCCGTTTCTCCCAAGACAATGCTCCCCGTTGCAGCGTGACGGCCTGCCAAACGACCGAAAGTTTGGGCATGGCTCGCTGCTAAACCTGGCACGCGATCAGGATAGCTACCAAAGAAGAAACCACCACTATCATTGCCCGCCGCATAAAGGTGCTTGATTGGTTCATACTTGTCATTGACTACTTGCATATCATTGTTAACCCGCAAACCGTCAAAGGTACACAAGATGCGGCCCCCTAAGATACATCCATAGAATGGCTTCTTATCCACTGGCGTCAAGCGGTAAGGTTCCTTACCGAAATCTTTATCCATATTGGCCACCACCAATTCATTATTGCGGGCCACCGTCTTTTTCAGATTTTCAACTGGCAAGTGGAGCTTTTCGGCTAACTCTTCAATGGTATCAGCCTTAACCACCAAGCCTTATCGACATATTGTTGGGTATCTTCCATCAATTTTTCAGCACTGGCCATGTAGCCTGGGAAACCTACCCGAGCACAGCCTAAAGTGTGGAATTGCTTGGCGTATTCGCCATAATTATCATCCCAAATTACCGCGTCAACTACCCCCGAACAAGTTCGGGGGCTTGTAACTCACGACACTTGCGTGTCAGTAGTTCAAACGGTTAGGCAAGCCTAATCTCCTACCTTAATGTGGCTACGTTTGGGTGGTTGACAAGCCCCCTTTGTTACTAACAAGTTGATTGCTCAAT
>NZ_BAMI01000042.1 GCF_000615765.1 Ligilactobacillus equi DSM 15833 = JCM 10991
GCAGGATCACCCCCGTACACACGGGGAACACTCTTAGTTTTAATTTTTGGGAACCGCGACTTATGGATCACCCCCGTACACACGGGGAACACAGTAAACAATCCTTTACATAACAGGGATTTCAAATCCTAAGTTTCCATTTTCTATTAGTTTGAAAGCTAACTCTAGTGTCGCCTTTGAATCCTCAAGGGCATTATGTGGAGATCTATTTTCTATCCCATACTTATCTAAGACAGTTTCCAAACGATAATTATCTAAAAAAAGTTCCACCTTCTTTACTCGTGGCATTAAATCTATAAACCTATTTTTTAATGGTGACTTATTAGTTTTTTCTAAAGCGCCCTCTAGGAACTGCATGTCAAATTTGAGATTATAGCCAATAATAGTGTCATCACTTAAAAAAACTAACAAATCATCCAAGACATCACTAAGGTCTTCCCCTTGTTCTTGAAGAATTTCATCGTTAAGACCTGTTAGTTTTGAAATGACATGAGGTATATTACCTGATATCTTTATATATCTAGAAAATATCTCCTCATCATTTCCTACTTTCTTTACAGCACCAACAGCAATTATCTCTGAGGACAATGGATCAAGTCCAGTAGTTTCTAAATCTAAAGCAATAAAATTTTTATTTTCTGATTTGTTTTTTGTCCTACCTTCCTTCACAGTCTTAAGTCTTGCTTGGTGATACTTGGCTGCATTACTAAAACCATGTTTTATTTCTCCAGGCACTTCATTTAGTTGCTTTATCAAGGTAATACCATCTAAATCAACAACATCTTGATCCCTTCTTGTTGTTCGAAATGTATACCCCAGCTCTGTGTTTGTATTGTATGCAATTGTTGCCTCACCGTTGCCGATATTATCCATTATTCGTTTCCAAAGCAAATCACGAATCTTTGCACTTACATTTCCTACATAGACACCAGTTTGTATTTCCTGGCACCACTTGGTCAAGTCACCTCTTAATGATGCTGGAACTTTTGTCAACGTTATAACTATCATTACTTATCATCCTCAAATAAATGATACTGCACACCATGTTTTTGCAAACCTAACTTATCATCCCAAAGCTCAATTATTTCTACACTCGTGTCATCTGGATTATATTCTAAAATATACTTCAAATCCTTAACCATTTTAGCTAAAATTTTACTTTCTCTAAAAATATCTCTCATTTTCAATCGAACTTTTGCCGATAATTCACAATCATCTCCATATTGTGCTACCATTTCAAATGCTACTGGAATAGAGATATCCGCTTTATACAAGTCAGCAAAATCATAAATAAAAGATAGATCATGTCCTGTATGCACAAACCCAAGACCAGGTGAAGCACCTAAAGCAGAAACTACGCTATAACAAAGCCCATATAAGGCCTGATGAGCTGCTGTTAGCGCTTTATTTATCGGTGTACTAGCTTCAAAATCATCCGGATTATACTCTCTGCGCGACCATGGGACACCAGTTCTTTCTGACTGATTACGATAAACCCTTCTGACTCGTGATCCTTCTTTACCACGTAACACTTGCATGGACAACCCAGAAACATCTTCATCTGGAAACCTCATCTGATACATCTTACGCGCAACCGCTATACGCGTTCTGGTATTAGATACCAATTTGGCTTGTTTTTCTAGTAGTGCAGAAGAATGACTTAAAGCTCGACCATGGGCATACTGCCTGACACCTTGCTCTCCTACCCACACAACGCCCAATCCAGAGTCCCCCATTAATTCCATCGCACGATGCGTAACGTCAACTCCCGGTCCTAAAAGTAATACACTAACTATAGCAACAGGAATTGCTATACTACCTTTATCGTCAATCACTAAAATCGCACTATCTTTACGATTTATCTTTACGTGCTCTAAATATAAGAATGTGATTCGGTCGCTCACTCGAGCTAACTCTGATAAACTGGCTTTCTTAGCTCCTATTCCTTTATTCAAACAAATCACCTCGGAATAACTGTCATTAAACCCATACCGTACGCCTTTTCTCGCCCTATCCCCCGAACAAGA
Organism: Ligilactobacillus equi DSM 15833 = JCM 10991; assembly: GCF_000615765.1. GTDB lineage: Bacteria > Bacillota > Bacilli > Lactobacillales > Lactobacillaceae > Ligilactobacillus > Ligilactobacillus equi. The sequence goes on from NZ_BAMI01000042.1 coordinate 2,028, forward strand.
AGTTCCTGAAAAAGTGACTCATCCGTTACTTTTAGAAGTCCTGAAAAGGCAACCCGACTTAACTTAACTTTTCTACCATTTTTTTTTCGTAAAATTGGATAATCCCTCTCTACGATGTCAAATAAATACTTTTCTGTTTCATTACATAAAATTTCAAAACCATTTTTAGCTGTTCTGTCAAGTAACCACTTCTTTTGCTGTTCTATCGTCACATGCGGATATACATGATTATCCTTAGTATGTGTAGGATTAGCTACTAAACGAAACTGGAATGTTTGATGTTTACTTATATTATTAATAAAGTTAGCGTAAGACTTAATAATCACACTGCCATTAACACCATATTTTGAAAGCAACTCAACTTCAGGCTTTTCCTCGCTTAAAAGCAAAAGATAACGCCTATCACCCAAGGTATCAATACGCCATAAATGACGTTTTCGCAGCCCAGAAGTCACTTCTGCTGGAAATGATTGTTCTACCCAATTATGGTAAGCCCCCAGATGAGTAAGCTCTCGAAGTTTCCTTCGATTTGAGTCATCAATTTCAACCCTTGATAAATACATTTTTACTCAACTCCTAAAAATCCCATAACGTCATGCTCTACCCTTTGTTTTTTCTGAGCATTATTTTCAACTTCTACATAAGTCCTAGAAAGACCACGATATCCATGTTGTCGGTTTCGCTGATTAAATGAAACCACACTATCTCTAATCAAAGTATCTTCAGCATTATCCAAAGAAACAGCTTCCGTTAATAGCTCTAGCTTTACCCGGGATTTTCTTACCTTACTTTGATACCAATTTGAAGCTTGCCACTTTAACTCTGTTAGTACTGTCACTGGATTTTTATCAGTAAACTCATCTATTTTTAGCACTCCCGCCGGCGGATTAGCTTTTCGACCAAGATAAAGCTGAAACTTAGGATGCTTAAGCGAGAAAATTAATTTGTCTATAAGCTGCATGTTCTCGCTACCAATTGCTACCACATAAATTGCGTCTGCAGTATAATCTCTATACGTCAACCATGACTTCGAACCGCTATGTGCCATATGAAAATCTGTTATTACTCTTCCTGGTTGATCAACTCGGACTGCAATTTGAAGTTCATTTAATTCATTTATTCGATGGTCATCACGGTTGTAACCAAGAGCAGCAGATAACATCCCTATAATTGCACTCTTACTTGGAAAAGTATAAGTTGTTCTACGATTGAAGGTTGCCTCATTACCATATGACTGAAGTGGGGAGGTTAGCCTAATTGTTATCGTCTTCATCTTGCACCGCCTTCATCAGGACATCTGAAACTTTATCCAAAAGTTGCTTAAAGTTAACTTCCTTATCACCAATTTCAGTTTCAAACTTTGTTAAAATAGCCGTTACTAGTGGATCTTCAACAAACATTTGACTACTTTTAAATTCTTTCTCAAGCTTTTCAATAGATGGTTTAACATAACCACTCTTTCCTCTAGCACTTACCGGTTGTTCAAAAGCTGATACCAAATTAACTGGTGTATCTTGACGTAGGCAAATCATCACATAATCTGGTAATGTCTTATTCGCAAAAGTATTTTGCTTACCACCAGGCATGGACTTAACAAAGCTCTTGATAAACTCCTTGGTAGCAGAAACGATATCCTCCTTATCACCAAGATTTTCTTTCAATTCTCTGATATTAACATTTGCATAACGGTAAAGGGTTGATGAATTAAATTCGATACTTCCCAAATGAGCAGCACCGGCAGTATCATCTGGTTGTAAATCATCGATAGCAGTAAAATAATCAAATTCTGGAATAATTTCATGTGTAGAAATTGCATGAGCCACTTGTGCAGCTGCTTCTACATTAAGTTCAGGCTATCTGCTAGCATTCGCCCGTATAAAGCTAAGTCTAAAGCACTATCCTCTTTACCAAGCTTCTTTAACTCTTTAATATCCAATTTATCATTATTTAAAGCATAGTCAGCAAGCTTTCTTAATTGCCCTGGACTCATAAAAATGAGTACTTTAGTCACAGTTTCTCCCGTAGCTTTGTCTACTTCAACTTTAATACCCATAGCCTTTAAAATTTCAAGTGTTTTAGCGTGTGCGTCTTCTTGATTTAATGAAGGCTCTTGATTTAAAAGCTCCTTTTCAAGTGCAGAAGGAATTTTTTTTGTCCGCAAACTAGATTCAATTCCTCTTGCTTTGAAATCATCTCGACTAGCCTTTTTCCAACTTTGAGATGATACTCTCGATCTAACTACCCCACCATAATATGCCGTTTTAGGTGCTCCAGTATCATCTCGATTAATATTTGATGATGGTAGCGTTTGTAACACGTTAATATCTAAAAATAAATTTTGCATATTTTTTCTCCTTTAATTTTTGCTTTCAAAATGAATTCGGTAATACTGACGTCCCCAACTAAGCCTCACACTATTAGCTGCACTAGAACTACTTTGAAAATATAGAAGGTTGGCTGCTAATGTTGGATAATCAATTTTAATTCGTGCATCTTTATTCTTGGTAATTTGAACAATTTGCGTTAATCCATTAATTACCGCTTCCACGCTATTAGTTGCTAAAATCGCCTGTACTCTTCGGTCTAGCGCTACTCGAAGGCTCTCATCTTTTCGAAGTACACCTAACTCTGTAAACAGATAATGCTCCTTTTCATATACTAATTCTTCTTTTCCTTGTTGGTGAAGAGCATAGAGCCTAAGCGCTGTATAAACAGCTTTCTCTTCCCAAGTAACTTTCCCTGTTACACTTAGACTCTCCTTATCTAGTTCAGAAAAAATATATGGCCATAGTTTCTGGGCCTGTTTATCATCCAATGTTTTACTATTACGTAGCGCTGCTAAAACTGGTCTATTTACCTGATTTCCATTATACAACGACATAATAATCCTTTGAGTCGCACTATAAACGTTTTTTACCATGCTCCTACTCCTTTAAATCCAGAATTTTAATCACTTGTCTTCTAAGTCTATTAGTTGCTGTAAAAATATTCAATATTCTTTCGTCTCTAACTATACCTTGCACATCTCTTGGAGAACTGCTATTCATAACTTCCTCTGCACAAGAAAAGACAATCTTCTCAAGCATCTTCTTCCATTCTAATTCTCTCTTAGGGCGATTATCATCTGCACTCAAACTCTGCAACCATTTCTTAAAAGGTTGATTTAAATCATCATAAAATCGTTCACTCAGTTTATCTGTCAACTGATGATTCTTTTTATCTAAGCCACGAATATCTGAAATATCTCTAGCAAATGTCCAATAAGCTCTGCCTACACTCTGTGTTAATTCAATCATCCCCTCAATCCGAATTGGCCAATCTTGACCACCATCATCAAAAAGAACCTCCCCGCTTGCTTTTAACTCGTCATGAATTTCAACATTAGGGGCATTGGCTGCAGAGCGATCGCTTACTAATATCGTTGTCTCCAAGTTTATCTGGAAATTCCGCGGTAACATTTTTTCGACTTGTAGAGTATTTAACCATTTGACAACTGTTGGTATATATTTATCCCCATCAGAAGTTTTGATATACTGACCAAAATGACGCCACATTTTTTCTGTCGTCACATCCCCATTTACTCCTGGAACAGCTATATCATCGTCTTTCCTTCTCCAGGTCGTCATAGGTTCTACAAATGAATTTTCAAGTTCAAAAGTCGGTATCGACGCCGTAAATAAAGTTGGTACATCTTTGTCCCATCGAACAGACAGTAACTTAGCTGGCATCGTATAAATTTCTGCAATATTATTTGGTGAACTTGAGTTTTTCAAGCGTTTAAAATAGTCTTCAATTTTAGCATACTCCCATACGGGTTTTTGAATCTTTATTTGATTCCTATTATCCTCAAAAACTAAGTTCAGCATTAATGTTTCAAATAATGTGTTACCCACCGCATACACAGGATTAATTTTATATAACCAACCTGCAAATAATGGATACTTTCCGTTTTTTTTCGCTTTCATCCATGCCTTTTCTGACGTTCCAGAAAATACCTGATAGGTAATAAGCCACCGTACAAATTCTGCTTGCGTTGTTCGATTTTTAAATTCACCTGTTCTTGACGCAAATATAGCCGTCTTATTATTACTCTCTGAAATTTGTCGATTCCATAGTTTAAGTTTTAGATTTCCCTTTGACTTTTCAGTAATTTTATTTTTATCTAAAACTAACTGGTTGTACTCCTCCTTTGTCACTTGATAAAAAGGTTTATCACCATATAAATCAAAGTGATTTCTCCATAATTTCAAATATTTATCTAGAATAGGCGTAAATCTCTTTTGATGATATAACACATCCCACGTTTCAAGAAGATTATTAAAAAACTCGATATTTTCGTCTTCATCAACATCTGTCACCAGCATCTTATCATTAACGTCTAAGCAATCATACACATCACCCTCAGCATCAAATCGGGTATATACTGTCGTCAAAATTGCCAACATTAATCGTAAAATTGAAAGATTTTGAATTCTCATCTCTCCTGCGAGGGCTCGATATTGACTAGCATTTTTAAACGCTTTTTTTAGTGAAACCATTTCTTCTCGCCCTTCTAGATTTATAACTTTAATCCAGGGTTCAGTTACTAAATTAAAACTTTCTGTCATTGTTCTCCTCCTTCGTAAGATAGACCACAACCTGAATCATAAATTAAATCATAACCATTCAACTTAACGTGTTGGTGGTTATCCAGTACCAGAGCTAATTGTCCTTTTAGCCAAGGATCACTTTGCCAAGTATAAAACTTTTTTCTCGTGATATCCTCTAATTTAGCTATCGTTTCAGTTAGATTTTTTATTACTGCGTAAGGGAGCCGAACTGTTTGATTAGCCAACTCTTCTGAAGTAACATTTTCAATCAACTGCCCACTCAGCAAACAATACCCTGACGTAGTTTGTTTAACCAGAATAACTTCAATAGTCTCTTGAATATCCCGCACTGCCGCTGCAGCCTTCAAATCATCCATCTTTGGATCACTATGTTCTCTATCAAGCCACCCAGCTAGCGAAGCTCTTTTTCCACGAATTGGTTTTCCAATTTGGAATACTTTAGATTTCTCTTTAGCCCTATTCTTCAAGTTCATAAATTCTTCTTTAGCATTCTCAAATCCTTCTATCACTAATTCATCATCGAAATCATAAACTTCTTGAACTAAAAAAGAAATATCATTAGGTAGTTGTAACTTCTTTGGTAAGTAGTATTCAGTCCTCATAAGTAAATATTTTGTATAGATATCCTCATTTGCCTCACCATAAAATCCATTATCTTCAATCCCCAGAATATATATTTCAGGGCATTTTAACTTGGAAGGTCGCAGAATATTATGTCTGTGTAAACGGCCAATTCTTTGTAAGAGTAAATCCATTGGCGCAATATCCGTAAATAATATATCAAAATCAACATCAAGTGATTGTTCTAAAACCTGAGTGCCAATAATTACCATTTTATACGGACGCTCACCATTCTTACCAATTAAATGTTGTAACTTTTCCTCGATTCGAGCTCTCTCTGGACTCACAAAAGCTGAATGTAACACTAAGAAGTCTACATCTATTTCTTCAAAAAACTTAGCTAAGCTTTGCGCTCGCTTTACTGTATTTACAATTATCCCAGCTACTCCACCATTAGAGATTTTTTCTAAAACTAATTCAACTAGATCTAGGTCTTCAAAATTTATACACTTAACTGCTACTTCTTTACCTTCTTCGTTTGACATGGAAAACCTTGTTACCTGAAGAAGTTTGTTTTCATCAGTCACAGTTAAAAGGGGGTAGGCCTTGGTTTCTGCCCAATCATTAGGAAATGTAATTGCTTTTTCCAATATCTTTTTCTTTTGATATTTTCCTATTAAGTAGGCTTCAACTAGATCTTTTCGTTTTTGTTTAGGAAGTGTTGCTGATAATAAAATTACTGGTACATGATAAGCTCCTAACCACTGTAATGCTTTTTCTAGATAACTTGACATGTAGGCATCATACGCATGGACCTCATCGAGAATAACTACTTTTCCACTAAATGCTAAATGACGTAAATAAAGGTGCTTTTGTTTTAAACCTAATAGCAGGAGATTGTCAATCGTTCCAACTGTAAATTTAGTTAAAATTGATTTTTTACCTGAGAACCAGGTACTTACAGATACTGTGCCAAAATTTTCATCACCACCATCAGCGTCAATTTCCCAAGCATCTGGTAAATTTCGATATATTTTATTGAATTTAGCTTTCCCGTGCATAAGCTTTATCGATAAATTTTCTTCCTGATCTTGAGCCACTTTAGTTAACCATTCATTTACTCGTCCAAACATCGCATTCGTGGTTGCCTGAGTTGGCAACCCTATGTACAAACCGTCAGCACCAGTTTTTGCAGCCATTTCCTGTGCCAGAACTAGGGCTAATTCTGTTTTACCAATTCCCATCGGAGCTTCAATTACAGCAATTCCCGGATTAGCAATTTCCTTGACCTTATCAGTTATTTTTTCTTGCACGAATCTTGGACTAAATCCCCAATAATGTTGGTAAGTATTTTTAGTGTTGCTCACTACTTCTGGACTCCAACCTTCCTCAGAATACCAATTTAAAATAGCTTTTTCAAATCGTTCTTCAAGGTCAGAATCTTTAAACTTTTGATTTATGTCTATAAGTGGAAATAACTTTCTTCCATCACTCATGCTTTCACTCGAGGCAAGCCAATCGGCCATCACAAGTAGCCCCTCAATTATTACCGCAGATGGCTGGCTCAATTCTTTCGGAACATCATGAATATCATCATACTCAGCTTCTCTTAACCCCATATTTATTAGTTCACTATGGATATTTTTCCATTTTTGTTTAATTTCTTTATTTCCACTATCTTGATAGTAGTTTTCTGAATAAACTATGAGTTGCTTTTTAGGTTGACTATTCTGAGAAAGAGGCTTACCGTGATGTCCCCCAATTAACGCACCAATCGTCGGATTAAGCCCCGCTTCTTCCAGAATAGCTTCACCAGCTACTGTATGCGGTGAAACTTTCACTTGCGTAAACAACGCTTCTGATAATCCCTTTAGCCCTTCTCGTTCTAGTTTATGTAGAAGTTCCCAATCTAAATTATCATTGTGATCATAAGATTTCTTTCTTTGGAAGACAGGAGTTGCTTTCCCAATATCATGCACAACAGCAATAAATTTAACTAGTTTTTGTGCCCCACCCTCACCCAATTCGAATGAAAGAAACCTTCGTTGACTATCACTCAGCCAATGATTGTAAAGAAAATTCATTGTATTCTTTGTATCAATTAAATGGACATACAACGGCAACCATTCCTCTTTACTTTCTAGAGACCTTTTTTTTGCCCATAATGCTTTTGATTTCTGTGACAACAACATTACATCCTCCTTAAACCATATATTACAAAGATTCAATTATTATATTTTCAAACAATACATTCCAAAATCAAATCTATTTCTTATCTTGCAACACTTTGCAACTTTTGATAATAATCCAATAAAAAGGTGGCGTAACCTCATCCTCTTATTATGATTCAATTGTCCCAAATATAAAGACAGATATTCCATATGGCTAAATTCATTATCAAGATCACCGACTTGTTTCTAGACTTTTTAACCTTATTTTCGGGCCATCAAAACCGACTTTGTTAAATCTTCATAGGACTCGTCTTGATCATTATCTGCGGGGATGGCCTTTAATACCTTCTCAGCCAGTTTCTTCGCCCCCTACTGAGGCAAAAAATTCCCATATAACTACCATTAACAAGAGACTAGACATTCTTAATTTCACGGCTATCCAGTGGATTCTCAGCTTTTCTACAATCACTAGCACCTCAAAAAGAATACCTGTTTCATTTTTCACTGATGATACTGTCTAACCTGAGTAGAGCAAGAATCTTAAATGAATCAAGGTTCTACACAACTAAGCTACACATCAAGTATATTCTATATCAATCCACTCTCCTTCATTTGTGATGCTAACAACTATCCTCCCTATCAAAAATAATTCTAAGGTAGAATACGCCAAATTTCCTAATAATTACAGCTAAAGCTTAAATTATTTTAAGGTTATCATGGAAACTAAAAATGTCAATATCATTTTTTATAAGGATCTGCATAGTACTAGTTAATTTAAGAACAAAAACGTTGCTATATCAATATTTATTAAAGATAAAACCTAATTTCTGGCACATGCTCGACTATAAACTAATAGGAATATGGCGAAGTTTAAGGGTACCTTTTGCTTGACGAAGGAACATCTACGCTATTAGCAAACGGCTTAGCCACTCTGACTTGACCACAACCATGAATGCCTATGCCTATCTGATAGATGAGTATCGTATGAAAAATGAAAAAATAATTGTGGACCAACTAGATAATTTATTGGGCTGAAAATTGGGCAAACTTTATTATTTTTAACTATTTTTAACTGAAACTAAAAAAGTCACTAGATGACAAACCTTGATATAAAGGCGTTTTTCATCTAGCGACTCTTTTCAATTGTTTATATTTATGAACCGAGTGAGATTCGAACTCACGACACCGGGTTTAGAAGACCCGTGCTCTATCCAACTGAGCTATCGGTCCATCAGACAACAAAATAAATTATAATTGATTTATTTTGTTTCGTCAATAATTTTTGCTGATTTTATTACTAATAAGTTAAAATACTTCTATATATCAGCAAAAGTAATTTATCTTTTTCTTGTTTACTCTAAGAAATCTTGCAGCTTCTTAGCGCGGGACGGATGACGTAATTTACGTAAAGCTTTAGCTTCAATTTGACGAATCCGTTCTCGCGTTACATCAAAGTGCTTTCCAACTTCTTCTAAAGTTCGGGTCCGACCACCTTCGTCTAAGCCAAAACGTAAACGAAGAACTTCTCTTTCTCGCTCTGTCAAAGATTCTAATACTTCAGCTAATTGATCCTTCAACATTTCGTAAGCCGCATGATCCACAGGACTAGTAGCTTCACTATCTTCAATAAAGTCACCTAAGTGAGAGTCATCTTCTTCCCCAATTGGCGTCTCTAAGGAAACTGGTTCTTGGGCAATTTTCAAAATATCACGCACTTTTTCCGTCGGTAATTCCATTTCCGCTCCCAATTCTTCTGGCATTGGTTCACGACCTAAGTCTTGGAGCATTTGTCGCTGAACTCGTACCATTTTGTTGATAGTTTCCACCATGTGTACGGGAATCCGGATAGTTCGTGCTTGGTCAGCAATAGCACGGGTAATAGCTTGACGAATCCACCAAGTAGCGTAAGTTGAAAATTTGAATCCTTTACGGTAATCAAATTTTTCCACGGCCTTCATCAGCCCCATGTTTCCTTCTTGAATCAAGTCAAGAAAAGACATCCCTCGTCCCACATAGCGCTTAGCAATAGAAACTACCAAACGTAAGTTAGCTTCCGCTAATCTTTGCTTGGCAAACTCATTTCCAGCTTCAATTTGAATAGCCAGGTCTTTTTCTTCTTGTGCTGATAAAAGTCCCACACGACCAATTTCTTTGAGGTACATTCGAACAGGATCACTCACCTTAATCCCCGTCATAATTGCTGCATCATCTTGGCTTGCAGCTTGTTTGGCCTCCTCATCTGCAACTTGTAAGGATTCTGCAGATGGATTACCTTGACTATCGACGACTGAAATCCCTGTATTTTCCACTTTAGCAATTAAATCCGTTAATTCTTCTTCGTTTAACTTAAAAGGCTTAACCATCTTTTCTTGTAAAACATGGTGGTCAATTTCTTTTTTAGTCCGATATTCACGAATTAATTCACGTAAGGCTTTATTATAAGCAACTTGTTGTAGGTCAGTCATTCTCAATCTCCTCTGTCTTATTTAACGCCAAAAAATTTCCAAAAATACAGCAAATTTTTTGAACTCACCAATCTATAGTATCAGAGTAACTAGGGCGTTTTCAACACATTTTTCTTATTTTTTGAAAATTTTGAAAAGTTGATAATTGAAAATCCAGTTTTTAATTTACTAAATATTTCTTACCTTGAAAGAAGTTGAAAAAACTAAACTTTCTGAAAAATTTAAAAAATAACAATAAGAAGAACCGCTAGAAAATAATGCTTTTAGTAGCGTAATTTCCTAGCGGTCTCCAACTTTTAAACTTCCTTCTAATCTCTAGCTAACATGTCCCATTCTTGCTTAGCAATTTATTCTAAGAAATCTTTTAATTGCTTAGAACGTGATGGATGGCGTAACTTCCGTAAAGCCTTGGCTTCGATTTGACGAATTCGTTCTCGGGTAACCCCAAAAGAACGGCCAACTTCTTCCAAAGTTTGCGGTTCATTACCTTCACCCAAACCGAAGCGTAAACGTAAGACATTTTCTTCCCGGTCCGTTAAAGTATCTAATACTGATTCCAGTTGCTCTTTTAACATTTCATAGTTAGCATGATCAGCTGGACTAGTAGCTTCTTCATCTTCAATAAAGTCACCTAAGTGAGAATCATCCTCTTCCCCAATTGGTGTTTCCAAAGAAACAGGTTCTTGAGCAATCTTCAAAATTTCTCGGACTTTTTCTGTTGGCAATTCCATTTCCGCCCCAATTTCTTCTGGAATAGGATCCCGCCCTAAATCTTGAAGCATTTGTCTTTGAATGCGAATTAGCTTATTAATGGTTTCCACCATGTGTACCGGAATCCGAATGGTTCGCGCTTGGTCGGCAATGGCCCGGGTGATAGCTTGACGAATCCACCAAGTGGCATAAGTTGAGAATTTAAATCCTTTGCGGTAGTCAAACTTTTCCACGGCCTTCATCAACCCCATGTTTCCTTCTTGAATCAAATCAAGAAAAGACATCCCTCGCCCAACATAACGCTTAGCAATAGAAACTACCAAACGTAAGTTAGCTTCCGCTAATCTTTGCTTGGCTTCTTCATCACCATTTTCAATCCGAATGGCCAATGCCTTTTCTTCTTCAGCTGACAGTAAGTCTACCCGTCCAATTTCTTTTAAGTACATTCTGACCGGATCATTTACCTTAACCCCTGTTGGTACAGCTACGGCTTCTTTAGCAGATTGCTTCCGGACTTCATCTGCTTGTTTATCAGCAACCTTTAGTGAAGCAGCTGATGGATTTCCCTTGTCATCGACAATCGAAATTCCTGCATCTTCAACTTTAGTCACTAATTCATCCATTTGGTCAGCATCGAGTTTGAATGGTATCACCAACAAATCCGTCAATTCATTATAATTGATATTTTTTTGTGGTTTGTATTTACGAATTACTTCGCGTAAAGCTTTACCATATGCTACTTCATTTAAATTGTTATTTTTTTCTGCCAAAACGATGGCCTCCTTAATGGTCCCTGTTACCGCACTGCTTGTCTTTGTCGATATAAATCAACTAAATTCATTGTCAGACTAGTAATGAGTTCGCGATTATTTAAGCGCTTTGCTTGCTGTAATTGTTCACTTAATTCTTTAATTTTTGCTTCGAGCGGACTTTGATTCATAATAACGTTCAAACAATCATTAATTTCTTGGCTACTGCTTTCCCACGTGAAACCATGCATTTCGAGGTTAACGATGGTTTGTTTGAGATCTTCATCTTGTAAAAAGTCAATAAAAGATGCACTATCATAGTCACTATGAATATTAAAGTAGCCCCGAGCAATTAACCAAATACTTTCATATTTTCGATGCACAAAAGCAAAATCTACTGTATTCTCAATTTGGTCCCATACCGTATGTTCCGTTAGCATTCGGTACAAAAGTAACCTCTCTGCACGTTCCACCTTATCAAAATGGTTAACCTCCTGAGTCACTACTGGAATTTGGAACTGATCAAACTGTGAATAATCCTCACGATATTTACTTTGATGTGTACGTGGTTGTCGGTCTGTCACGGCTAATATCTGACGTAACTGAGCTTGAAGACTTGCCTTGTCTAAATCGAATTGCTGGCCTAAACGATTTAGATAAAGGTCCTGTTCCACAACAGTAGCCTGCTTAGCCAGAACTTGCAAGAAATCCTGGATGTAAAGAGCTTGATCACTTTCATTTGCCAGATTCCTATCTGTAGCCAGGAAACTCAAGTAAAAATCCAAAACACCTAATTGTTGCTGCTTAATTACCCGTCTAAACTGATCTGGCCCATATTTTTTGATAAATTCATCTGGATCAAGCTGCTCTGGCAATACTGTGACACTTAAAGTTATTTTTTGGCTATAAGGTGTAATCAATTCAATTGCTCGTTTAGTTGCTTGTTGACCAGCTTGATCACCATCATAACATATATTGATTTTTGGTACGATTCGTTCAATAAGATTGATTTGTTCACTTGTCAAACTCGTCCCCATAGAGGCAACCCCGTTTTTTACCCCAGCTTGATAAGCTGATAAGACATCCATAAAACCTTCAAATAAAATAATTTGGTGGTCATCGCGACTTGCTTGACGTGCTTTATCATAATTAAAAAGTACCTTACCTTTATTAAAAAGTAGCATTTCCGGTGAATTAAGATACTTGGGCTGTTGCTTACTATCATCTTTATGTAGCAGACGTCCAGAAAAAGCAATAACTCGACCCACTTCATCACAAATCGGAAACATCACTCGGTCACGGAAACGTTCATACATACTCCCATCAGTCCGATCGATAAATAAGCCACTCTTTTGAATCAAGGCAATATCGACTTTATGTTCCTGAAAGTAGGCCTCTAACAGCTTTTCTTCTGGGGCATAGCCAAGTTGAAACTCACTAATCATTTCATCCGTTATACCACGTTGATGCAAATAATCAAGTGCCTCTTGTCCTGCATTAGTCGCAGTTAAAATATAATGATAGAGCTCACTGACTTCCTTATATAAGGCTAAGAGCTGTCTTTTTTCTTGATTAGCTTGGGAATTAACTACACCAGCGGTTTGATAGCTATCAGCTAATTCAATTCCCGCTTCTTCAGCTATTTTATTCACTGCTTCGGGAAAAGTTGACCCATCTAATTCCATCAAAAAGGAGAAGACATTACCACCCCGACCACAAGAAAAACAGTGGAAAATTTGTTTCTCTTCATCTACGGAAAATGACGGTGTTTTTTCACTATGAAAAGGACACAAACCAAAGTAATTACGTCCACTTTTTTTCAAGTCAACACGTTGCCGCACCACATCTAAAATGTTAATTGAACTTCGCACTTGATTAATGACCTCATCAGGTATTCGTGCCAATATCCTCCCCCCTTTATTTTAAATAATTTAACCGCTAAATTTTCTATATACACTGTATATTTTAGCCTAGCATCAAGCATTGTGCAAGCAAAATACCCTGTATAAATTAAAATTATTGAACATAAAATGGTAGATGCATCAGCTTGTTTACTTCTTGCCAAGCACAGTACAACCAGCTCCATGGGCACAAAAAACTGACTGAGGAGTGTTATCTAAATCATTCACAGGTTCATAGTCAGCAGTTGCGATGACTTCATCTTGGGCATCACAAGGATAGTAACTCGCATAAGCCAAATCAATTTGGCCACTACCATGACTAAAAGCCCGTAAAGTAGCCGGATAAGTACGCATAGTCCGAACTGGCGCAATTCCCGTTAAACTGCCACTACCATCATAGTCTAGCTTGCCACCAAGTTGACCAATATCGGTCATAACCCGTCCCACAAATTCCTCGGTCACATGAATTTCAAACCGATACCAAGGTTCTAAAATTTGACAAGCGCCGGCTTCTTTAAGGCGCATTAAGCCTTGTCGCACAGCACGCCAAGTAGCTTGACGGAAATCTCCCCCTTCAGTATGTTTAGGATGACTACGTCCGCCAACAAGTGTTAGTTTCACATTTCCAAGTGGATAACCTGCCAAAACTCCTAAATGCTCTTTAGCTTGCAAAGCGGTTATAATTTGACTTTGAAAGTTAGTAGTCAATGTTTCTGGATGGCAACAATTATCATAACTTACCTGGCCATCGTTTTGAGATGGTTCAAGATAAATATGAGCTTCAGCATAATGCCGTAGTGGTTCATAGTGACCTACACCTTCGATTGCTTGCGTAATGGTTTCTTTATACAAAATCTTACCTTTAGCAAAAATAACACCTAAATTAAAGCGTTCCTTTAAAATTTCAGTCAAAATTTCAATTTGAATCTCTCCCATCACCTGAACAGAAATTTCATCAAGAGTTCTGTTCCAAGTAACTTTCAAAAGCGGATCTTCATCTTCGAGTATTTTCAAGGCTTGTAAACAAGTATGCAAATCCCCACCGGTATCTGCCACGCCATAACTTAAAATAGGTTGGATTTCATGAGTGATGGGACTAAGCCCTGGTCCAAATACCTGACCCGGATAAGTTTTAGTCAAACCCGTTAGCACAAAAATCTCTCCTTGACCCGCTTGAGAAACTAGTTCAAACTTATCTCCATCATAACTACGAATTTGCTGAATTTTTTCCGAGCCTAAAAGTTCCTTAGTAGCTAATTGTCCCCCCAGCAATCGTAGCCATGTTAAACGTTCGTTTTTATCATCATGACTAATCTTAAAAATATGGTAACTTAACTCTTCTGTAGCTGGTCGCGGTTGCATGAGTGAGGCTAAGTTAGCTAACAATTCCTCAACACCAGTAAGTTTTAAAGCCGAACCAAATAAAACCGGATAAATTCGCCGAATTCGAATTGCTTCTGCAATTTCATCAGTGGTCAATACCGAATTTTCCAAATACTGTGTCAATAACCTCTCATCATTTAAGGCAATACTTTCATCATCTGTTAATAATGTACAACTTGCGGACAACTCTGCTTGTAAATTATTTAAGATTTCTGTTTGCGTATGATGTGCTAAATCAATTTTGTTTATAAAGATAAAGGTTGGTACACGATATTTTTGTAATAATCGCCACAAAGTCTTAGTGTGACTAGAAAGCGGCTGGTTCGCTGCAATCGTCAAAATTATATAATCTACCACAGGTAAAACTGCTTCAGTTTGGCTAATAAAATCTAAGTGCCCAGGAGTATCCACCAAAGACAATTGCAAATCTTGATAAATTAACTTTGTTTGATGTGAAAAAATCGTAATCCCCCGCTTTTTTTCCAGGTCGTTGGTATCTAAGTGGGCATTTCCATGATCTACTCGACCTAATTTTTTCAAGCTACCACTTTTATAAAGAAGCGCTTCAGACAAGGTTGTTTTGCCAGCATCAACGTCAGCAATGATTCCCGCAACAATTTTTTTCATATTCCAAGCCCTTTCAATTAATTTTATATACAGAAAAGCCCCGAAAAATCGGGGCTTAAACTCTATTTTATACCGGCGATCGGGGTCGAACCGATACGTCCTT
>NZ_BAMI01000041.1 GCF_000615765.1 Ligilactobacillus equi DSM 15833 = JCM 10991
ACAAGCCTCTCTCTTTAGAGAGGGGTAGTTGACAGATACGCGGAAAATATGAAAGAAGTGTGAAGAGTCCGCTACCTTTTTCGGAAATTTAGAGTTTAAATTTAAATTTTATCTAAAAGATGCGAAATTCTAGAGTTTTGGTGGTATGCTAGAAAGGAAGTCAGAAAGGAAAGAGAATTTTATGGAATATTTTAAAAATAATAAAGTCCAAGTCATTGGGTTAGCTTTGGCAATTATTGCTGCGATTGTCAGTCTTTGCTTACCAGTGGTTGGTCTCTACGGTGGGATTGCCGCAGTTTTAACTTTTATTTTTGCAGGAGTAAGTGAATGGTACAGTCCTAGTATTTGGGCTAAGAGTCTGATGCTCGGCAGTGGTTTGATTGCTACTTTTTACACGGTACAATTATTACAAATGATTATGACGCTAATGGCGTATGGTTTGATGGGGTAGGTGAGAAAGATGAAAAATGATACAGCCTTATTGCGAGTTTTAGGTACGGGATTGAAGTCAGTTTTAGATTACAAAGGTCAAACTAAGCGGGCTGATTTTTGGTGGTTTACGCTTACCAGTAGTATCGTTACCATGTTAGCGACATACGCCGGTGTAGTTTGTTTTGTGTTGGGAGTTATTGCACAACAACAAGTCTACACTTATATCGCCTATACCATTGCCTTTATTGGGGCAGTTTATGCTATTTGGGCCCTATTAGCTTGGATTGCTGCCGGGGTTCGGCGTTTACGAGATGCGGGTTATCAACCATGGTGGATGTTTATCATCTTGGTACCAGTATTTGGTCACCTAGCTTTAATCTTAATGCAAGCTCAACCATCAAAATAAATAAAAAGCCGGCGTGATGCCGGTTTTTTTACGCATAATTATTACTTGATGTGGTAGAGGTTAAGGGAATTCAAACCCGCTAATTTTTCTTTTAAAACGGGAGCAATTGTTTCCACTAAAAGGTCATAGGCCTCAGAACTGTAGTGAATTCCGTCGGCTTGGAGGAGTTGGTCCTTATTTTCTTTATAGAGTAAGAAGACTTTATTCCAATCCACCAAGGGAATATTGTACAAGTGTGCTACTTCGCGGGTCGCCAAAGCATAGGCTGCCATCTTTTGGTCTAAACGATCAGGATGTAAAGTTTCATCTGCTAATCCTGGTGTGACTAAGATAACTTTTTGACTACCAATCATATCAATCATTTTCTTGAGATTGTCTTTATAATCTTCAAGCGAAATATCAGTTGCGGCCGCATCGTTAGTACCAAAAAAGATGAGTACCACCTGAGGATTAACTTCGAAGACGTCGGCCTGAAGGCGAGTTTGGGCATTTTTGGTATTGTCCCCTGGTACTCCACGATTGATAAATTCACTTTGAGGGAATTTAGCTTGTAACTTATGTGTGAAGGTAGTAGACGGGAAGCCATCAATTACTCCTGCGGTAATACTGTCACCCAATAAAATAATCCGGTTCATAAAACGTTCCTCCTCGTTAAAATCCATGTCCTATTATAACTTAAAAAACAATGAAAATAAAGTGAGAAACTTGCTAAAAAAGTGTGGACGATTTATCGAGAAAGCGGTTTTAGTTGTGGTATAATGTTTATTAATTATTTTGTTCAAGAGGTGCATCGTGGAAAATCAATTAAACTACTTCAAAATTTCCCGCCAGGAATGGTATTCCCTTGACCGGCACAAGGCCTTGAATATTAAACTCAGTTCCAAAAAGCTGAACCATATTCTTTCATTGAATGACCGTATTTCCCAAGCGGATGTACAAGAGGTCTACTTACCCTTGGTGCGGCTATTGGAAGGAATTTTACAAAATCAGCAAGAAAAACAAAAATTACAGGCTAATTTTCTCGGTATTCAACAAAAACATACGCCTTTCATTATCGGTATTGCCGGTTCAGTAGCAGTCGGCAAGAGTACTACGGCGCGACTATTACAAAATATTTTGCAAGAAGTTTATCCTAATAAAATGGTACGCTTGATTACAACCGATGGTTTCTTATATCCTAATGCTGAACTCAAACGCCGGCAATTAATGGAAAAAAAAGGCTTCCCGGAAAGCTATGATATGGATCGCCTTTTACGTTTCGTTGACGATGTGCGCAACGGACTTCCAGCCAAAGCACCGGTTTATTCTCACAATACATACGATATTGTGGCTGGTGAATATGAAGTTATTAATCAGGTCGATATTTTAATTATTGAGGGGATTAATACCCTCCAGTTACCAAGTAATCAACAACTTTATGTCAGTGACTACTTTGATTTTTCAATTTACGTTGATGCGAAAGAAGAGTTAATCAAGAAGTGGTACCTTGAACGTTTCAACATGTTACTTGATATTGCCCAAAATAATCCCAATGATTATTACTACTCCTATGCTATCGGTAGTCGGGAAGTTGCTATGAAAATGGCACGCAACGTCTGGCAGAAGGTGAACCACCCCAATCTTTTAGAATATATCTTGCCTACAAGAAATCGCGCAGATTTAATTATGTCTAAAGGGGAAAATCATTTGGTAAACGAACTATTTTTGCGTAAATATTGAATTTTTGGTCTAAATGTACGGAATTTACTCAAAAAGCGGTTGACCTTGACGGAAGAAATAGATAAAATTAGGCGTAAACAAAGTTAAAGAAAGAACTATGAGGTGAAAGACTTGGCAAATGTTGACCGTAATGCTTTCGACAAGATTATTGTCTTGGACTTCGGAAGTCAGTACAACCAGTTGATTACACGTCGGATTCGCGAGTTTGGGATTTACTCAGAATTGATGTCTCACAAACTTACCGCAGCTGAAATTAAGGCGATGAATCCTAAGGGTATTATCTTTTCCGGTGGTCCCAATAGTGTTTACGATGAATCTGCTTTTACAGTAGATCCAGAAATTTTGAACTTGGGCATTCCTGTTTTAGGAATTTGCTACGGGATGCAATTAATGGCCCATACTCTTGAAGGTGGGAAAGTTGAAAGTGCTACTAATAAGGAATACGGGAAGGCTATCATTGATGTAGTTAGAGATAACGTCATGTTTAAGGACCTACCTAAGGAACAAACCGTTTGGATGAGTCACGGGGATTTGGTAACTCAAGTTCCAGCTGGCTTTGAAGTAACGGCAACAAGTGCCAACTGCCCAATATCAGCGATGGCCAACGATGCCAAGAAACTTTATGGTTTACAATTCCACACTGAAGTTCGGAATACGGAATTCGGAAATGATATTTTACGTCACTTTGCTTTCGATGTTTGTGGGGCCCAAGCTAACTGGTCCATGACAGACTTTATTGATATGCAAGTGGCTGATATTCGTGCCAAAGTCGGTGACAAAAAAGTAATTTTAGGTCTTTCTGGTGGGGTTGACTCTAGTGTTACCGCAGCGCTCTTGAACCGGGCAATCGGAGACCAGTTGACTTGTATCTTCGTCGATCATGGTCTTTTACGGAAAAATGAAGCTGACCAAGTGATGGAAGCTTTAGGTAAAGGACTAGGAAGTTAAAATTGTCAAAGTCGATGCAGCAGATCGTTTCTTAGGTAAATTAGCCGGTGTTTCCGACCCTGAACGCAAGCGGAAAATTATCGGTAATGAGTTTGTGGAAGTTTTCAATGATGAAGCGCGTAAGTTAAAGGATGCAGATTTCCTTGCGCAAGGAACGCTCTATACTGACGTAATTGAATCTGGGACAGATACGGCTCAAACGATTAAGTCACACCACAATGTAGGTGGTTTACCAGAAGAATTAGGCTTTGAATTAATTGAACCATTGAACACCTTATTTAAGGACGAAGCTCGCGAGTTAGGTGAAAAATTGGGGATTCCACATGAATTAGTGTGGCGTCAACCATTCCCAGGTCCTGGCTTAGGAATTCGGGTGATTGGTGAAATTACGGAAGAAAAATTAGAAATTGTTCGTGAGTCTGATGCCATCTTGCGTGAAGAAATTGCTAAACATGGTTTAGACCAAGAAATTTGGCAATACTTCACGGTCTTACCAGGAATTCGCTCTGTTGGGGTGATGGGAGATGGTCGGACATATGACTACACGATTGGGATTCGTGCGGTAACTTCGATTGATGGGATGACAGCGGACTTTGCCAAGATTGACTGGGATGTTTTACAAGCCATCTCTGTTCGCATGGTAAACGAAGTGGCCCACATCAACCGCGTCTCTACGACATTACCTCCAAGCCACCTTCCACTATCGAATGGGAGTAATTCGGGTGCTTTGTAACACCTCATATAACGTAATAAATGCCCGTTTAATAAGGTTTTTATTTTTAATCAGTCGTTATTATCTGATACAAAAAAGGAAAAAAGATAAGGTTTTAGATGACACTTTTTTGTTTTGTGGCTAACTGATATGAGTAATTGACCAAGCTAATTTTGGCTTGGTTTTTTGATTTTAATCTAGCAACTAAAAAGTGGTAAAATCAACATGTAAAATCGTCAGAGGAGTGATTTTTATGAAACAAGGAACAACTATTATTACATTAGACAACGGCTATCATCTATGGACTAATACTCAAGGACAAGGGACAGTTCACCTTTTAGCCTTACATGGAGGTCCCGGTGGCAACCATGAATATTGGGAAGATACAGCTGATCAGCTTAAAAAGCAAGGTTTAGACGTTCAAGTGCATATGTATGACCAGTTAGGTTCACTGTACTCTGACCAACCTGATTATGATAATCCAGCGATTGCTGAAAAGTATTTGACATATGATTACTTCTTGGATGAAGTGGAAGAAGTCCGTCAAAAATTAGGCCTCGATAATTTCTACTTAATCGGTCAAAGTTGGGGTGGGGCCTTGGTACAAATGTATGCCCACAAATATGGTGACCACTTAAAAGGGGCCATCATTTCCTCTATGGTAGACGAGATTGATGAATATGTGGCTAATATTAATCGCTTGCGTGAAGAAACCTTACCTAAGGAAGCGGTGGATTTCATGCTTGAATGTGAAGAAAAAAATGATTATGCTAACCCTAAGTATCAGGAATATGTGCAAATCATGAATGAAAACTTTATTGATAGAAAACAACCTTCTAAGCTTTATCACTTAAAGGATTTAGGTGGTACGAAAGTTTACAATACTTTCCAAGGTGACAATGAATTTGTTATCAAAGGGAAGCTAGATCAATGGCATTTTCGGGATAAACTTAAGGACATCACGACTCCAACTTTATTAACCTTTGGTGAACATGAATCCATGCCTATCAAAACAGCTCACACTATGAATAGACTCTTACCTAACTCGCGTTTGGTAACCACCCCGAATGGTGGTCACCACCACATGATAGATAACGCTGAAGTTACTACAAACATTTGGCAGACTTTATCAAAGATGTCGAAGCGGGTACTTTCCAAAACGAAGAAGAATAGTAACAAGACAGCAAAGCCATAATTAGGATTTGCTGTTTTTTGCTGAAAAGAAATTAGTTTAATAAAAACAAAAAGCGACAAAGACGCATAACAAAATTCTTGCTATATTGCGCTCTCTACCGCTTCTTGTTATAAGTATTTTGTACCTGACAGTACACAATCCTCAAAAATGAGGAGGTGATACGATTAGAAACCTTTTTGGTTGAAGTGTCGCTACAATGTATTTGCGGTACATAGAAACGAACACTTTTGTAAGCTTGCATGTAGCCTTATCGTTGCTATTGAACTTAATTAATCTTAATCAAGCGGGCGATATTTTCGGTAGTTCTGGCGATATTTTGGGGGCCAGCTTTTAAAGATTCTTCTAAACTTTGAGCTTTATCGACAATCCCAAAAATGGCAGTAATGCCGGTAGCGTAGAGTTCTTCAATCCTTTCGCCTAAGTAACCAGCTTCTGCAAAAACAGGTTTGCCAGCCTTTTGAGCAATTTGCGCGACGCCAAAAGGAGTTTTGCCAAATTTAGTTTGAAAATCCATCCCACCTTCACCGGTAAAAACATAGTCAGCTTGGGCAATTTTTTCAGCGAGTTTAACAGTTTGTGCGACGATTTCAACTCCAGTTTGGAGTTTGGCATTGGTAAAGGCGAGCAACCCAGCCCCCAAACCGCCAGCAGCCCCACTCCCAGGAATTTGGTCAACTTGTTTGCCGAGATCACGTACGATAATGTTGGAAAAATGTTGCAGACCTTGGTCTAGTTGTTGTACTTGTTGAGGATTAGCTCCTTTTTGAGGGCCAAAGACAAATGCTGCCCCATCAGGGCCAGTAAGGATATTTTTGACATCACTAGCAATGATAATTTGTGTTTTTTGCAAGCGTGGATCAAGATGTGTAGTGTCGATTTTGGAAATTTTTAGGAGATTTTCTCCGTTACCGGTTAATTCATGACCGTTTTTGTCAAGGAATATAGCTCCCAAAGCTTGAGCCATGCCCATTCCTCCATCAACCGTTGCGCTACCACCGATTCCGATGATAATGGTGTCGATATCATGATTAAGAGCATCTTTAATTAATTGCCCTGTACCGTAAGTATTGGTAATTAAGGGATTACGCTCTTGCGGTGCAACTAACATAAGACCACTAGCTTGGGCCATTTCAATTACTGCAGTTTTACCATCGCCTAAAATACCGTAGTAAGCGTCAACTGTTTGATGTGGTAGGGGTCCTTGTACTTTGAGAACTTCCTTCCTTCCGTGAGTGGCATCAACTAGGGAGTCAGTTGTTCCTTCACCTCCATCAGCCATTGGAACATGGATGATTTCAGCATCAGGATAAACTTTGCGGATTCCTTTCTCCATAGCTTGGCAGACTTCTTTAGCGGACATACTTTCTTTAAATGAATCAGGTGCGAGTACAAATTTTGGCATGTTAAATTCCTCCTGTTATTTTAAAATAAAACCATATAAAATAGTTGCAACAAGTGTCATAACACCACCGACACACATTTCGTAAGGAATTACTTGAATTCGTTCTTTAATTGACATATGCATACTTTGTGCGGTGATGTGGAAATAGTTTCCTTGAGGGACAGAGTCGATTACAGTAGCCCCTGTGTGGACCATCACAGCGCCTGCTAAAGCAGAGGTACCCGTATCAAGGATTGCTTTACCAAAAGAACCAGTGGCCAAGATAACGGCGGTTGAAGTTGAACCAACAGCAAGTCCCATCAAAATACCAGAAATCGGAGCAAGGAAAGTTCCTGAGATGCCTATATTATCGATTAAATTAACGATTTGTGTCGATAGATTTGAAGTGGAAATTAAACCAGCAATGGCGCCGGCACCTAATAAAATTAAAACAGTATCAGTAACCTTAGTTAAACCAAGATGAGCATACCTAGCAATTTTTTTACCTTGTCCCATTGCGAGAGTCCCAACGACTGAAGAAAATGGGAGAATATACATAGCGTCAATATCTAACTTAGTAAGAAATGATATGTGTAAGACAGATCCAATTGGATTAAGTAATAAGAGGATAATAGCCAATCCTGGAGCAATTAGGGCTTTTCGCAGTGGAAGTAATTCTTTTTGGGTAGAGTTATCATCTAAATCATGTTCTTTAACTGCCTGTCCTTTATTCTTAATTAAACTAGCAACTAATACTGCGGTTACTAATCCGAAGAGGGCGGGAATAAGTCCTGCTAACATAACGCTACTAAGATTAAGGTGAAAACCGTTAGCTGCCGCGATGGTATTAGGGTTAGGAGATATAATGTTTCCGGCTTTACCACCACCGGATAAAGCAGTTAAAAGAGCTAACTTACTAATTCCAGTTTGTTTCCCTACTGAAAGAGCAATAGGAGCGACAATGAGTATTGCTACAGGAATAAAGACACCTACTGCTGTAATAATCATGGTTGAGAGCGCAAGAGAAAGTAAAGCTTGTTTATTTCCCATTTTGGTAACAATTGCATGAGCGATAGTTTCAGCAGCGCCAGATTCCATCATCACACCGGCTAAAATACCAGCAGCTAAAACTCTAATAGCAGTACCTATGACACTTTGAGTTCCAGAAATGATGATATTTATTGTTTGGGCAAATGACAAACCGCCTAATAAGCAACCGATAATAGCGCCTAAAAATAACGAGTAAACTGGATTGAATTTTTTTAAAATTAATATGATTGCTACTACTAAGCCCGCTAATGCAGCAATCCAAGAAATAGTACTTGAAACCATAAAATCCACCTCAATTTTTTAATTTATGTGTTAAAATATAACATGTTTTTAATGCGCTTACATTGTGCGTTTGCACAGTATTTTTTGCAAAGGATGAATGATACATGAAATTAACCCGAATTTTAGCACAAAAAATTGTAGACAAGATGATGAAAGATATTCCTTTTAACGTTAATATTATGAATGAAAAAGGGATAATTATTGCAAGTGGTGAAGTTGAAAGAATCGGTAAAAAACATAGTGAAGCTTGTCGAGTATTACAGACTAAGAAAATTTTAATTTATAAGCAAAATAAAGAAAGAGGAAACGTCCAACCAGGAATTAATATGCCAATTGAATTTCGAAATCGTGTTATCGGGGTAGTAGGTATTACGGGGGATCCGATTCATGTCAAACCATTTGCTTTACTACTAAAGGATGCGACTGAGTTATTATTAGAACAACGAGCTTTTCAGGAAAGTGAGGAGAGCAAGGCTAAGAAGTTAACCCGTTTTCTTTTTAGATGGACGCAAAAGGACATTGATACTGATACGGTTGAAAATTTAAAGAGAGAAGCGTTAGATTTAAATATCGACTTTTATCAAGAAAGAACCGTTGTGGTAATTAAGTGTTCACACCATGATCTTATGGATTTGAAATTGAGTCAACAAGACTTTCATTTAAACCGTTCTGTTGATACTCAAGTTATGATTTGTCATAGTAAAAAGTCGATCCAAGCATGTTTAGATTATGCGTATCAAAGAGGTTACCGAGTTGCAGTAGGGATGACAGGGGTTAATGTTGGGCGCTCATTTTTTGAGGCACAAACGACGTTGCACTTTGCGAATTTATTGCAAGAAGACTATCATAGCTATGGTCAAGTATATTTTCTTCAAAAAATTCTAGAGTCTAGCCTTAATGATGATACCGAATTATTGAAGAAATTTTCGTTATTAGAAAACACGAGTCTAGGTACCGACTTGCTAGAAACTTTACTAACTTATTTCAAAAATAATGGTAATATGTCGCAAACAGCACTTAAGTTACACATTCACCGTAATACTTTATTGTATCGGCTAGCTAAAATTAAAGAGCTAATGGGGTTAGACCCACATAATTTTGTCGACCTCTTTCAGTTATATGCAGCTCTTCTCACCTATCTTGATTCTAAAAATCGAGGAATTTCGGTTTTAAAAAAGTAAGGCAAACTGTAAAATTAAGTTAACCACCTAGTAAAATAAAAAAATGCCATAAGCATTTACCGTGTTATCATAAAATAACCAAACAAAACAAATGAAAGGCACGGTAAAGTACTTATGACATTGGTTAATGATAACACACAAATTGTAATAAATCACCCTCAAAAAGGAACTCATTTAACGATTCAAGAGCGTGGACAAATTCAAGCCTACAAATAAATGGGCTTATTTAACCGTCAAATCGCTAGGAAGCTCAATAGGGCCCCTCAAACTATTAATAATGAGGTTAAGCGTGGATGGGTAAGTACTCACCATATGCAACAACTCAAAAGCTTGAAGAAGTAATTCCTACGGAATTTATTCCATGTGAACGTGGTTCAAATGAGAATGTAATTCGTATTATTAGACGATTTATCCATAAAAGTACTGCTATTTCATCATATACTGATGACTACATTCAATTCGTAGAAGATGCAATCAATGACTACCCACGAAAGCTTTTAGGTGGTTACTCTGCCGAATCTGTTTACTTGTACAATGAAGTACTTTCACTTACTTCTTAGAATCAAGAAGTATCTTTTTGAGATAAAGTGGCTAACTTATATTTGCAATTTGAGAGAAAAGTTAAATATTACCTGAAACAAAATAGTTATAAAAACCGCTAGAAATTAATGCTGTATCAGCGTTGATTTCTAGCGGTGGATTATTTTTTTAAACGTTTTTGCAGTTAATTTAATTACGGTTGTTCGTTTGAGTAAGAGACATTTAGCATTATTTCAAATCATTTAAGATTTGAGCTACGATATTTTCTACGGTGATTCCATTGGCGACTAATAATTCTGTGGCATCATAGCGGTCATGGAAGGCTTTGTCGATACCATAGTTTTTAACCTTTAAGTCCGAATTACCAAGGTAACTAGCAATAGTTTGTCCATAGCCACCTTCAAGAATTCCATCTTCGAGTGTAACAAGAACTTTATGATCAGTAGTTAAACTATCAAGAAGCTTAGTATCAAGTCCCGTAATAAAGCGAGGGTTGACCACCGTTGCAGTGATGTTATGTTCGGCTTTTAAAACTTTGGCAACTTGTTCGGCAAGATGGAAGAAATTACCTAAACCAAATAATGCAACTTTTGATCCTTTTTGAATTACCCTGTTCTTATTGAGTTGGCTATAATCGGTTGTATCCTTGATACCTGTTTCGACCAAGGGACCCACTGGGACCCGAATAGCAACGGGATGTTGGTTTTGGTTAATTGCCCAGTCCAACATTGCTTGGTGTTCTTCCTTATTTGTTGGCGCCAAGTAGACCATATTTGGAATATGCGATAAGAATGGAATATCAAAGAAACCAAGGTGACTTTCATCATTCATAGCGTTGGCAGAGGCCATGTATACTAAAATAGTGGAGGCCTGGTTGTTAAGTGCAATATCATGGGATAATTGATCGTAGGCGCGTTGCATAAAGGTCGAAGTAACAACCCAAATTGGTTTAGCACCGTTTTTAGCTAAACCAGCAGTCATAGTAGCAGCTTCCTCTTCAGCAATCCCAACATCAACGAACTGCTTTCCCGCTTGTTTCCGTTGTTCCTGATTAAAGATGAACATTGGAGTTCCCGCATTAACAACGACCACAGTGGGATCTTTAGCGATTTTATCTAGTACCAGATCAGTTGTGATACTATCATAAGTTTCGCCAACTTGACTACCGGTGAGGTAAGCTCCGGTCTCGGGATTATAGGGACCACCGGCATGGAAAGCTTCGCGATTTTGTTCCATAAAGGGCACACCATGTCCTTTTTGGGTATGAAGATGCAGGAAGACAGGGTGGTCGGTATCCTTAACTTCTTCTAAAAGTTTAATCAGACTTTTTAAATCATTACCATCTTCCAAGTAGTGGTAATCAAAGCCTAGCGCTCTAAATAGGTTATCATTGGCGCTGCCTTTGCTTTCACGCAGTTTTCTTAGAGCTGTGTAGAGTCCACCAGTTGGGTTAGTAGCAATTGATTGTTCATTATCATTTAAAATAACGATAGTATTAGTGCCTTCGGTTGCAATCTGGTTAAGTCCTTCGTAAGCGAGCCCACCAGACATGGAGCCATCACCAATTACGGCTACAATATTACTATTTTCGGCTTTTAAATCACGTGCCTTGGCGACACCTGATGCGAGTGCAAGTAACGTTGAGGTGTGACCAATTGAAAATAAATCATGTTCACTTTCATGGGGATTAGTGTAACCTGAAACGTCATCGTAGTGGGCTAGGTCTAAAAAGGCTTGGGCTCTACCGGTCAGCATTTTGTGGACATAAGATTGATGTGATACATCGAAAATAATCTTATCCTTAGGTGAATTGAAAACATAATGAAGAGCGATTGTTAATTCAATAACGCCAAAGTTAGGTCCGTTATGTCCACCATGACGACTGGTTTTTTCTAGCAAAGCTTTTCGTGCTTCATCAGCTAAAGTTTGTAGTTCTTCATGTGATAATTTTTTAACATCTTCGGGGGAGGTAATTTTTTCAAGAAGCATAATAAGTCTCCAATCTTTGATTAAATCGGTCTGTTACTTTGTTAATTAGTTTAATTTTTTGAGCCAGCGGTTGATAGCATCGGGGGAGTTTAAGACCTCACCTGTGATATGCTTTTTAGCTGTGTAGCTGTCAAAAATCGGTTGTGCCTTTTGGTAAGTAGAGCCACCAGACGTTGCAAAACTTCCTAAATTTTTAGTGGTAAGATCTAAATGGTCAAGTACCGTTTGAATGATTCGTGGTGGAATTCCCCACCAAGTTGGGTGCCCGATAAGAATACGTTCATACTTGGAAAGGTCAGGTAGATTTCCGACAAATGCTGGTCGACAGGTATCATCGGCTTGTTCTTGATTACAGCGACTCGCATTATCATGCCAATTTCTATCTTGACTTGTGTAAGGAATTTTTGCTTTAATTTCGTACAAATCTGCGTTAGTAGCATCAGCAATTATTTGAGCGCATTTTTTGGTCGTTCCTGTTTCGGAAAAATAAATAACGAGTGTTTTCATAGAAAATGCCTCCCATAATTTATTAGATTTTACATTATTGGTAATAAAAAGTATAAATCTTTGATTCCAACAACTAACTATAATATAGAACTTGGAGTTCACTCTAAGTCAAGAGGGGATTTGATGATTATACGCTTACTTGTTCTTACATATTTCTTTGATAGCTCGTTTCATGGACAGTTCACCAAGCGTCATCTTAGCGTCAAATGCTTGTTTTTCGTATACTTTTTCTTCAGCCGTAAAGTGGTCAAGCTTTGTATTTTCTAAAAAGTCATCAACGCTTAACTGGTTGGGATTCGTAGCCTTAAACTCTTTAATTTGTTCATCTAACTTTGTTTTTTCTACAGGTAATTCTTCTTGTTTTAGACCGAAAAAAGACATTTCGTAAAGAATTTCAACTAATAAATCCTCTAAATAGTAGGTGGTAAGCTTGTTTTCAGCAATAAAATAGCCTAAGACTTCTGCTTGAGGAGTAAATTCATAAGCGTAACTATAAGCTTGAGAACCTAATTCTTTTAATTCCTTTAGAGGCGTTAAATTGAATATAGGTTCGGGCATGTAGTCGTTTATATTGTGATAGACGTAAAAAATCCAAGTTTTATCATCATTGTTAGGTGTAATTGGGGTTTTCTTCAAGTTTTCAATAAACATATACATGGAATCATAATTATATTTCTTGGCTTGAGCAATAGTAACATCGTCAGCAAAATCGTCTAGTTTTGCTGGATACTTGTAATAAAATGCATTAATAAGGTTATCAATATTCGCCTGTTTTAGGTGTTCTTGAACTGTTTTCATACTCTATCTCCGTTTCGTAGGCTTAATCTTGATCTAAAAGGTTTGCCCACCAATCTTCAAACTCGAAAGAAAAGTCTCTGGCAAAATCTTCGCTTGAATACAAAAAAGCGCTATCCGAAGATAGCACCCTAGTACTTAATTAGTCCTCAAGTAAAAACTTTAGTAACTTCTTAAACACTTTTTTGAGTGTTCCAAATGGAACAATTACGAATATTAGTAATAACGTCAAAGGAGTTTCCTCCTTTCTAGTACTATTGGTTGATTAGACCTAATGCACAAATAAAATTATAGCATATGTAGACAATTGGTGTTATACTAAAACTACGAATATTAGTTAATGCACAATTGGTTAGGCTGATTACCTGACCGTAAGCGTGGGGACTAGCGAAAGTTAGTCCTTTTTTGTGTTTAGTTACGGTAGAAAGGGGAGTTTTAGCGTATTTCACTTCCGATGACGTAAAGTTGACAGTACAATTTTTGTTATAAAATAAAAAAACACGCATCCAAATTAATGAATACGTGCTATGTCTCTGTCAGTTTTTTATCTTAGTACCAACCGTGTGATTGCCAGAATGCTTGGGCATTTGACCATGAGCCGTAACGAGATGCGACATATTGGTCAGCTACACGTTCTTGGTTAGCTGGAGAGTAATCGCCGTTTAAGTATGAAGCGGATAATTGGTAACGACCAATGTATTGGCCGTTAGCTGCAGAGTATGAACCACCTGATTCACGTTGTGCAATCCATTCTTTAGCAGCAGCATCACCACCAGCTACACTAGAAGTAACAGCAGGTTGTGTTCCTTGTTGTTGCACTGGAGCTGCTTGTTGGGCTGGGGCAGTGGCTGTTTGTTGGTTGTTAGTAGTGGTTGTAGCTGTTTGTGCGGCAGTAGTTGTTTTACCGTCAGTATCATTGATTTCAAGTTTGTCACCAACGAAAATTAAGTCGCGGTTAGATAGTTTGTTAACGTTCACGATTTCATCAACTGTGGTGTTGTGTTCGTGGGCAAGCTTTGATAGTGTGTCACCGTTTTGTACGACAATTGTGTCGGCATTAGCGGCAATCCCTGTAGCGGCGATAGTTCCTGAAAGTGCAACTGATGATGCAATAACTTTTTTTAAATTCATATAATTTATTTCCTCCCCGGAAAATTCGTTGTTATCTATAGAGTTATCATTGCTAAGTTTTATCTTACAAACTTAATTACAGGACCTAGTATAACGAAGAAAAATAACAGATAGGTGGCAAGAAGTTTACTTTTTATTGTTTTTTGTAATATTACTGTAAATATAAAGCGGATACCTTAGCGGTCATGGTCATTGAGTTACGGTATAATAGATAAAGATTATTGAATAGATGAGGTAAAAAGATGTCAAAGATACTTTTGCTTAACGCCGGGAGTTCGTCGGTGAAATGGAAACTATTTTCCCAAGGAAATGAAGCGGTAATTGCCAAAGGCTTGGTTGAAAGGATTGGTCAACCTAAGGCAAATTTTGCAGTAACATTTGCTGGTCAAACTATGAAGGAAGAGATTGCTAATTTAAGTTACGAGCAAGCTGCGCAGTTAATCATTGAAAAATTGGCTACCTTAAAGATTGCCCAATTAGAAGAAATTACCGCTGTTGGTCACCGTGTGGTTGCCGGGGGGATGAAGTTTCGTCACGCAACTTTAGTTACGAAAGACGTGTTAGCAGAAATTGTAGCCTTAAAAGATCATGCGCCATTACATAATCCGATGGAAGCTAAGTATATTGAATTGATGCAAGGTGTCATGCCTCAAACACCACAATATGCGGTTTTTGATAGTCAATTCTACACAGATTTACCAGAGATGAATGCAATTTTTAGTATTCCTTACGAATATACCAAGAAATATGAAATCCGTCGTTATGGGGAACATGGTATTAGTCATACTTATTTGTTGAAACGTACTGCTGAATTGTTAAATAAGCCAGCTCAAGACTTAAAGCTAATTACTTTGCATTTGGGGAGTGGATCATCGGTAGCTGCTATCAAGGATGGCAGGGCTTTTGATACTTCTATGGGATTTACTCCGTTAACTGGTTTAACGATGGGAACACGTGGGGGAGATTTAGATCCGTCACTAGTACCTTTCTTAATGGAAAAACTTAATCTTAGCGCGTCAGAAGTCTTGGACATTTTCAACAGTAGGTCTGGTTTATTAGGTTTGACGGAAAAGTCTGATGATATGCGTGATATTGTAGCCAACCAGGCTGATCCGCAATTTAAGTTGGCCTTGGACATTTTTGTAAATCGCATTGTGAAATACGTCGGTAGTTACATGGCGGAATTAGGTGGCTTGGATGCCTTGGTGGTTTCTGGTGGAATTGGTGAAAATAATCCTTGGCTACGCCAGGCTTTAGCGGATAAATTGTCTTTCTTAGGACTAAAGATTGATAGTCAAGTAAATGAAAGCATTGAAGAGGGAATTATTTCACCAGAGGATGCCACTTTTAAATTTATGGTAGTACCAACTAACGAAGAGTTAGAAATGGTGCGTCAAATTAAGGCGCAATTAGCCTAGTTTTGCCAGTTTCCACTTTTCGTATTACAATGGAAGTAATACTTATAGAAAGAAAAGTAAGCGATGGAATATAAAACGCATATAGTAACTTCCATGACTTTTGCGGTGCCCATGTTGTCTGTGACCGATGAGTTGACGATGATTAACCTAGGCGCTGTGGTTTTAGGAAGTCTTTTTCCTGATATTGACCATCCCCGGTCTTATGTGGCCAAAAAGCCAAGATTGTTAGTCGGGTCACCAACAAAACTTTTGGTCACCGTGGCGCGACACATTCGCTGTTGGCACTGGCAATTATCTATATTATGGGAAATGTTTTTGCGCAAACTTATCTGGCAGCATCGCTAGCGTATGTTCCTTTTTGGTTTGCTTGGGGCTATCTTTTACATCTTTTGGAAGATGGCTTTTCTCGAGATGGTATTCGCTTTTTTTGGCCATTACAAAAAAAGCCTTGGCACTTGGGGGGAAAATTTTTACGGTATAAAACGAGTAGCTTAAGTGAACATATATTTTTTGGTTTTGTAGTTTGTCTACTATTGGTAGAAGTTAAGATGTTGTGGCAAGGACAGCTGGAAAGTTTATTTTCAGGTGAATTCCTATCGCGACTGCAAACTTGGCTTTTAGAATTGCAAAATAAGCTGACCTAAATATTGACAAGGGCAGGGAAGTTCGCTATATTGGTGATATTGACAGAGAAGTAGCATAGTAGGTGCCTGCGCAATGTTCCAGAGACTTGGTGGAAGCTGCGAACCAAGATATAGTAGGTAGTTGAATTACACTATGGAGTCAACACGGTTCATCTCGTTAACGATGACAAAGCAGGTTGTCTTTATGACAGCAATCTGGGTGGTAACGCGGAAATTTTTTCGTCCCTTTGGTTCTGGACCAAGGGGACTTTTTGTTTTAAGGAGGATTATATGAACATTATCGATGAATTATCCTGGCGCGGTGCTTTAAACCAAATGTCAGATGAAGAAGGTTTGCGTAAATTATTAGATAGTAAGTCAGTCGGGCTTTACTGTGGGACTGATCCTACGGGGGACAGCCTGCATATTGGACACTTAATTCCTTTTATGATGTTGAAACGTTTCCAAGAAGCTGGTCACCGGGCCCATATTTTAATTGGTGGCGGGACGGGTTCAATTGGGGATCCTTCTGGTCGCTCAACGGAACGGGTGCTTCAATCTATGGAACAAGTGCACCACAATGAAGCAGCTTTAACAGCACAAATGAAGAAGCTTTTTGGGGAAGACAACATTACGATTGTCAACAATTATGATTGGTTATCACAATTAAGTATGTTAGACTTTTTACGTGATTATGGGAAATTATTTAGTATCAATACCATGTTGGCTAAAGATGTGGTTGCTAGCCGCTTGGAAAGTGGGATTTCCTATACCGAATTCACTTACCAAATTTTACAAGGGGTTGACTTTCACCATCTTTGGAAACACAATGATGTTCAATTACAAATTGGTGGTTCTGACCAATGGGGTAACATTACTGCGGGGATTGATTTAATCCACAAATTAGAAGGTAACAAGGCGGAAGCTTATGCCTTAACGATTCCTTTGATGTTGAAAGCTGACGGAACTAAGTTTGGTAAATCAGCGGGTGGGGCCGTGTGGCTTGACCCAGAAAAGACCAGCCCTTACGAATTTTATCAATTCTGGTACAATCAAGATGACCGTGATGTGGTGAAATACTTGAAGTACTTTACTTTCTTATCTCAAGAAGAAATCGCGGAATTGGAAGAAAAGGTAGCTAATGAACCATTTAAGCGTGAAGCTCAAAAACGTTTGGCGCAGGAAGTAACTGCCTTTGTTCACGGCCAGGCAGCAGTAGAAGAAGCGGAGAAAATTTCAGCTGCTCTCTTTTCTGGAAAGGTAGGAGATTTGACTGCTAGCCAAATCGAACAAGGTTTCCAAAAAATGCCAAGTGTGGAAGTTGATGCTAGTCCCGCTAACCTAGTGGAATGGTTAGTAGATGTAACCAAGATTGAACCATCACGTCGTCAAGCGCGAGAAGATTTAAAAAACGGTGCTATTTACATTAACGGTGAAAGAATTCAAGATATGGACTATATTTTAGATCCAAGTCAAAGTTTCGACGGAAAATTTGTTATTGTGCGGAAGGGTAAGAAACGTTACTTTTTGGCGCGAATTAAATAGGAATGAAGGAGAGAAAAGTTGTGAAACTTTTCTTTTTTTTACAAAAAATGTTGACGGAATCATCTTAGGTTAGTATAATGATATTTGTTGTTTACGGAAGGTGAAAACTTTTGAGAATAACAAAATAAAAAAATGTTTGACAATTAAAGTGTTGAATGTTAAACTATAGTAGTTGTCGCAAGACAGCGA